>JARRKQ010000020.1:0-24907 GCA_037387885.1 Alphaproteobacteria bacterium
GCAGCCCGCGGCATTGGCGGAAGCTGAAGCAGCTGTTCACCAAAGGTAACTAGCCGACTGTCCGGCCGGCGGAGATGCTTATATCCGGTGTCTCCGCCGGCTTGACGATACTCGATGCGCATCAGCATGGACGGGTGATGTGTTTCAGGGTTCGCCGGACGGCAGAACCGGAAAACGGCGCGCGACTCCGGCGATCAACGGGAGGAGTCGACCCATGACGAAGCTGAAGCTGTTGGCGGTCGCTGCGGCAGGCGCAGCAACGATGGCCGTAGCGACGGCCGGTCCGGCGCGATCGGCGGAAATTATCCTGCGCGGTGCGAGCTGCTTTCCAATCGGCAGCCCGCCCGGGCTTGGCTTTGAGAAATACGTGAAGGACGTCAACGCGGCGGGTGCCGGCGTCGTTCACATCAAGCTGTTGGGCGGGGCGCCGGCGATCGGCAGCCCGTTCACGATGACCCGACGCATGTCGCGCGGGACCTACGACATCATCGGCTGCCCGGATGCCTATTTCGGCAATGTGGTGCCGGAATGCGAGGCGCTGCGGCTCTCCGACTACAAGCCCTCGGAGATGCGCAAGAACGGCGCCTATGCCTACATGCAGAAGATCTTCAACGCGAAGAACATCTACTTCCTGGGCCGCCAGAGGAGCGACGGGCCGTTCTTTCTGTGGCTCAGCAAGCCGATCAAGAAGCCCGACCTGACGGGCCTGCATCTGCGCGTCTCGCCGGTCTACACGCCCTTCTTCAAGAGCCTGGGCGCCACGGTGCAGCGCTCCAACATCGCCCAGATCTACACCTACATGGAGAACGGCACGGTGCAGGGCTATGGCTGGCCGGCGATCGGCTGGGTGCCGCCCTGGATCAAGGTGACGAAATATCGCGTCGAGCCGGGCTTTTACATCGCGGCCCTGCAGCTCATGGTGAACCTTGAGAAGTGGACCAGCCTGACCGCCGAGCAGAAGGCGGTGTTACAGAAGGTCGCCCTGGAGCATGAGCGCGCGAACGAGGATCATGAAGGCCGACTCGCCAAGGCCAAGGCCTGGATGGCGAGCAAAGGCATGAAGACGATCAAGTTCACCGGGGCCGACGCGGAGAAATGGACGAAGGCTGCGAAGGATACGGGTTGGGCCCAGCTCATCGCCCGCAGCCCAAAGCACGGCCCCGTGCTGCAGCGTATGATGCGGAAGAACTGAAGGACGTGCTTGCGTTGCGGGGCGGTTCGAGATACGAGCCGCCCCGCTTGTTCTGAGCGGATGGCTCAGCTGTTGCGGCTTCGTCGTTAGGGCCTGTCGTTACGGCTCTGTTGTTTAAGAGGAAAAGACCCGCCCCGTGATGAGTAAAGCTCTCGACCGATTTGAGGTTTTGTTCAATGCGTTCAACACGTTCGTCGCGGGCGTGGTTGCGGCCTCGATCGGCGCTTTCGCCATCCTGATCCCGTTCGATCTTCTGCTGCGCAAGATGTCGTGGGGCAATTTGCCGTGGCTGGGCGAGGGGATCGAATACGCGCTCTATGTCGGCGTCTTCCTTTCGGCGGCATGGGTGCTGCAGAAGGGCGCCCATGTGCGGGTCGACATCATCGTCGCGGCGCTGCCGGAACGGATCGCGGTACGCATGGAAATTGCGCTCGATATCGTCGGCGCCATCCTCTGCGCCGTGCTCTGTTACTACGGCATCACCGCCGCCATCGTCGAATATGTCGACGAGACCCTGCCGGACAAGGATCTGCGCATCGACAACTGGTACATGATGGTGGCCTTCGCGGTCGCCTTCGCGCTGTTGACGATCGAGTTCCTGCTGCGGGTCCGGCGGGCCGGCGAAGCCGGCGACAAGGCGGGGTTCTAGGCGGTGGAGTGGTACAACGCCATGCTGCTGCTGCTGGGGCTGGTCTGCCTGCTCCTTTTCCTCGGCCTGCCGGTCGCCTTCGCCTTTTTCGCCGCCAACCTCTTCGGCACTGCCTTCTTCATCGGGCGCATGGCCACCGACGGCGACTGGTATTCCATGCAGGTGGCGCTTCAGAGCATGCCGATGGAGTTCCATCTGGCGATCAAATACGCGCTGACGCCGATTGCGCTGTTCTTATTGATGGGCGAGATCCTGTTGCAGACCGGGGTCGCGTTCAAGGCGATCGGCGCGATCGACCGCATGATCGCGCGCATTCCGGGGCGGCTTTCGGTGGTCTCGATCATCGGCGGCACGGTATTCTCCTCGCTCTCCGGCTCGACCATCGCCAACACCGCGATCCTCGGCAGCGTGCTGCTGCCTGACATGGTGAACCGCGGCTACAAGCCGGCGATCTCGATGGGCCCGATCATGGCGGTCGGCGGCATCGCCATGCTGATCCCGCCGTCGGCGCTCGCCGTGCTGTTGGCGAGCCTGGCCGAGCAGTCGGTGGCGCAGCTTCTGATCGCGGGCATTGTGCCGGGCATCCTGATGGCGGTGCTGTTCTTCGCCTATGTGGTCGGGCGTTGCTGGCTGAACCCGTCGCTGGCGCCGGGCTACGATCCCGACGAGAGCCATCTCGACAAGCCGATCACCCTTGCCCTCAACCGTAAGGGCCGGGCGCTCTTCGAGCGAACCTACGAAGGGCGGTATTTGCGGACGGTGAACCGGGTCCTTCCGTTCGCGCTCTACATTTTCCCGCTCTTCATCATCTTCGTCGTGGTCGTCGGCAGCATCTTCTTCAAATTCTGCTCGCCCACTGACGCGGCGGCGTTGGGCTGCCTTGCGGCGCTCGCGGCCTGCTACTTCTTCCGTCTCTTCAAGAACAAGATCACCATCACCGGCATCGACGGCGCGGATTTCACCTGGCGCGCCATCGGCAAGGCGCTGATGGAGACCGCGAAGATCAACACGATGATCCTCTTCATCATCGCAGGCTCGCTCGTCTTCACCCAGGCGCTTGCGGTTTCGGGCGCCACGCGCGGCATGCTGGAGGCGCTGTCGACGCTTGAGCTTACCCAGTTCACCGTCGTGCTGATGATGATGGCGGTGCTGCTCTTCCTCGGCGCCTTCATGGATCAGGTGAGCATGCTGCTGCTCACCTTGCCGTTCTTCCTGCTGGGCCAGCACTCGCTGCAGGTGGTGTTCAACATCGACGTGATCTGGCTGATGGTGCTCATCCTGATCACCATGGAGATCAGTCTGCTGACCCCGCCGTTCGGGCTCCTGCTTTACGTGATGAAAGGTGTGGCGCCGTTCGAGGTCTCCATCGGCGCGGTCATCCGCTCGGCCCTGCCGTTCATCCTGATCGAGCTTGCGGTGCTGGCGCTGCTGATCGCGGTGCCCGAGGTTGCGACCTGGCTGCCCGCGAAAATCAAGTAATCCGAAACCAGGGGCGGAGTCTGTCCGCGTTTCGCAAAAAGCCCGCAGATCGCCTCTGGTCACGCGGATTTCGGTATGTAATACCCGCATTCATTGCGTAGACTCGGCCAAACGGAGCGCCGAATGAAACGCCACATCAAGCCCCAAATTAAGCCCCAAACTAAATCTATGCGGCGGACGCTCCGGTGCTTGTCTTTGGCTCGCGCTATTGGCCGTGATGGGAGGCCATGATCGGTCGGTTGTTGCGAAGGTTTGCCATCCCGTCGGGGCTGAGCGTGCTCCTGACCGCCGCCGTGCTCATGGCCGTGTCGGCCTTGCCGGCGCTGGCCGCCGATGCGTCGTCGCGCATCGATGAGGCGAGCAAGCGTGCGCTCTCCGACGGCGCGATCCAAAAGACCTTGCCGGGGCTGAGCGGCGGCGCCCGGCGCCCACAGCCCGATCCGCGCCTCGAGCCGCCCCGCGAACGGCGATCGGAGCCACCAACGCTGCGGCAAGGCGAGGCGAGCGGTCTGGGTGGCTTTAGCGAGACCGTATTGTGGGTCATTGCCATCATTGCCGGGCTGGCGCTGCTTTATTTCGTGCTGCGCGAGGTCTTGTCCTTGCGGCTGGGCAAGGGCAAGAAGCGCTTCGAGGCGAGCGATGCGACGGTGCGTGCACGGGTGAGCGGCGGCGGCGAGGAGGCGGGGCCGGCGAGCCTGCTCGACGAGGCCGACGAACTGGCGGCACGCGGCGCCTTCGGCGAGGCGATCCATCTCATCCTGATGCACAGCCTGGGGCGGCTCGAGGGCGTGAGCGCGCGCGCCGTCGGCCGCTCGTTGACCGCGCGCGAAATCCTACGCGGTACGCCGATCACCACCCGTGCGCGCGGCTTCCTCGGCACCATCGTCGGCGCCTCGGAGCTGACCCATTTCGGCGGGCGCGATGCGGGCGAGGCGGATTACCGGAGCTGCCGCGAGGCGTTCCAGGCCTTTGCCGACGAAACCGGAGCGCATGCATGAGCGCAAATATGAGCGCAAATGTCCGCACCTCGGGGAGCCCGTTCTCGCGCCAGGTGCTGTTCTGGCTGGTCACCGTGGGCGTGGTGTCCTTCCTCGGCTCGATCGCGCTCATGGTCGGCGGGGGAGGCAGCGATCCCGGCACCCGCTTCGGCGGCCGCCCCGACGCCGTCTCGGCGATCGGCTACAAGGCCTTCGTGCGCACGCTCAAGCGGCTCGGCGCTCCGGTGGTGGTGAGCAGCTTCGGTTCGGCCGCCAAGGCGCGCGGCGGCGTTCTCTTCGTCGCCGAGCCGCAGCTTTCGGGATCGCGGGCGGGCGCGTTCCTCCGCCTGATCGCAGCACCGCGGACAATCGTCGTCCTGCCGAAATGGGAGGGCCGGCCCGCGCGAAGCAACAGTCACTGGGTCGGGCGCGTCCGCCTGCTGCCCAGCGACCGGATCAACGCGGTGCTCAAGCGCATCGCGCCCGATGCCAGGATCGTGCGTATGGCCCGGCGCCCGGGCTTCTATCCGAGCCGCTTTTCGGCGTCGCCCGATCTGCCGCTGCCCCAGCTCATCCGCTCGCAGCGGCTCCAGCCGTTGATCGAAAGCCCCGAGGGCATCCTCGCGGGGGTGATTATTCTGAACGGCCGGCGGGTGCTGGTCGTCTCCGACCCGGATATCTTTTCAAATCACGGGCTCGGCCGCGGCGGTAACGCGGTCATCGCCGTCGGCCTCGTCAACGCGATGCGGCCCGGCGGCGGCACGCGCGGACCCGTCGTCTTCGACACGGTACTGCAGGGCGTGGAGAAGAAGCCGAGCCTGGTGCGCAGCCTTTTCGAGCTGCCCTTCGTCGTCGGTACGGTGAGCGGGATCGTCGCGCTCATCATCGTGCTCTGGGCCGGCGCGGCACGCTTCGGTGCGCCGCGCCGCTTGCGCCCGGTCTTCGCGACGGGCAAGACAACGTTGATCGAGAACGGCACGCGCCTGTTGCGCTTCGGCGGTCATCAGCGCGAGATCCTCGACCGCTACCGCCGCGCGGTGCTGGCGGTGGTGACCTCGGCCGTACATGCGCCGTCGGGTGACGCCAAGACGCGCGCCGATTGGCTCGACCGGGTGGGCGGGGTGCGCGGCACCGCTGAGCGCTGGAGCGAGCTCTCCGCCCATGTCGACGGCCTCGTGAAGGACAAGAATGCCTCCGACCGTCGCCTCGTCGATGCGGCGCGGCGGCTGGAACGATGGAAACGGGAGATGGTTGATGGAACTTGACGGCATCCAGCGCCTCGGTGAGCGCATACGCGGCGAAGTCGGCAAGGCCATCGTGGGCCAGGGCGAAGCGCTCGACCTCATGTTCGCGGCGCTGATCTCGCACGGACATGTGCTTCTGGAGGGCGTGCCGGGAACGGCGAAAACCATGTTGACCCAATGCTTTGCGGCGACGCTCTCACTCGGCTTCGGGCGTATCCAGTTCACCCCCGATCTGATGCCGGGCGACGTGCTGGGCACCAATCTCTTCGACTTCAGGACCAACGAGTTCAGCCTCACCAAAGGCCCGATCTTCACCGAAGTGCTGCTGGCCGACGAAATCAACCGCACCCCGCCCAAGACCCAGGCGGCGTTGCTGGAGGCGATGAACGAGCGCACGGTGACGATCGACGGCAAGACCCATTCGCTGGGCGAGAGCTTCATCGTGATCGCGACCCAGAACCCGATCGAGCACCAGGGGACTTACCCGTTGCCGGAAGCGCAGCTCGACCGCTTTCTCTTCAAGCATATCCTCGACTATCCGGCGCGCGACGAGGAACGCGCCATCGTCGTCCGCCACGGCCACAAGGCGACCATGCCCGACATCAAGAGCTTCGGCATCGAGCCGGCGGCCGATGCGGCGGCCCTGGTCGAAGTGCGCGCGGCCGTGGCCGAGATCCGTCTCGCCGACGACATCGTCGACTACATCGTCGATCTCATCCGGGCGACGCGCGAGCATCCCTCGCTGCAGTTCGGCGCGAGCCCCCGCGCGGCGACCATGCTGGCCTCCGCCGCCCGCGCCTATGCGGCGATGCAGGGCCGCGACTACGTGATCCCCGATGACGTGAAGCTGCTGGCCCTGCCGGCGCTGCGGCACCGGGTGGTGCTGGCGCCGGGGGCGGAGATCGAGGGGCTGGACACCGATCAGGTGATCGCCCAGATCGTCGAGGCGACGGCGGCGCCGCGCTGATGATGCGGCCGACAGGCAGAGGGGCGGTTTTGGTGGGCGCGGCGGTGCCGGTCGCGCTCGTCGTCGCCGTGGTGTTTCCGGAGGCCTGGCCGTTCGGGCTGGCATTCCTGGCGGGCGGATTGGTTTCGATCGGCCTCGACGGGCTCATGTCGGTGCCGCCGCGCGCCATGGACGTGCGCTGGAAGTTGCCCTCGGTGCTCTATATCGGCTCGAGCGATCCGATGTTGGTCACGCTGACGCCGGGGCAGGGCGGCCGGACGGTACCGGTGGAGCTGGCGCTCGATGCCGGGCGGCTGCTGGCACCGCCGCAACGCATTCGCGCGACCGTCACGCCCGGCGCGGAGTCGGAGATCGGCATCCGCCTCGCACCGCGCCGGCGCGGCATGGCCGAGGTCGACCGGCTGTGGCTGCGCTGGCAGGGGCCGATGGGGCTCGTCTGGCGGAATAGCGAGCATGCGATCGAGGCGGAAATCCCGATCCTGCCCAATGTGCGCGCCGTGCGCGCGGCCGCAATCCGCTTCTTCGCCCGCGACGCGCCGACCGGACAGAAAGCGCAGAACCAGCACGGCGATGGCTCGGAGTTCGACGCCATGCGCGACTACGTGCCGGGGCTCGACCGGCGGAGCGTCGACTGGAAGCATTCGGCGCGGCACCGCAAGCTGGTCTGCAAGGAGTTCAAGGCCGAGCGCAACCACAACATCGTGCTCGCCTTCGATACCGGATATCTGATGAGCGAGCCGCTCGACGGCGTGGCGCGGCTCGACCGGGCGATCAATGCGAGCCTGCTGCTAGCTTATGCGAGCCTGCGCGAGGGCGACCGGGTGGGGATTTTCGGCTTCGACGGCCAGGTGCGGCTCTATACCGAGCCGGTGGCGGGATTGCAGAACTTCACGCGCGTGCAGCACGCCATGGCCGAGCTCGAATACCGGCCGGAGGAAACCAACTACACGCTCGGCCTGACCCATCTGACGGCTCGCCTCAAACGCCGCTCTTTGGTCGTCTTGATGACCGATTTCATCGATACGGTGACCGCCGAGATGATGGTGGAGAACCTGGCACGCCTCACCCAGCGCCATGTCGTCATGTTCGTGAGCTTCGTCGATCCGGCGCTCGCTTTGATGACCGACGCCGAGCCGGCGAGCATCGATGCGATGGCGCGGGCCACGGTGGCGGGCTATTTCGTGCGCGAGCGCGCGGTGGTGATGGAGCGTCTGGCGCGCCTCGGCGTCCATTGCCTCGACGTGCGCCACGAGGCGGTCAACACCGAGATGATCAACCGCTATCTCATGATCACCCGGCGGGAGCTCATCTGACGATGGCGACGGTCCATACACCCGCAGCATCGCGCGAGCCGCCTAAGGAAACACCGGCGAATGCCGGCTCGCCCATCCTCACGCTCAAGAGCACGGCATTCCGGGCCGAGCGCGAGCCGGCCTGGCGGCGCCTCGAAGCGTTGATCACACGGGCGGAAAAGGGCGGCCTCGCCAGCCTCAATGCGCGCGAGCTGCTGCGGCTGCCGATCCTCTACCGCGCGGTGCTTTCGTCGCTGTCGGTTGCGAGGGCGATATCGCTCGACCGCAACCTGCTGACGTATCTGGAGAGCCTCTCGGGCCGCGCCTATTTCCTGGTTTACGGCGGGCGCTCGAATGCGCTGTCGGCGATCGGCAAGTTCCTTGCGGTGACGTTGCCTGCGGCGGTCCGCGCCGCACGCTGGTACATCGCGTTGGCGGCGCTCTGCATGGTGCTGGGGGCGGTGCTGGGCTACGTGCTGACGATCGGCAATCTCGACTGGTTCTACACCTTCGTTTCCGACGGCATGTCGCAGGGCCGCAACCCCACCGCCGATACCGAGACGCTGCGCCGGCCGCTCTTTTATGACGGGCGGGGCCTCGGCGAGCGGCTGACGGCCTTTGCGAGCTTCCTCTTCACCCATAATGCGCGGATCGGAATCATGGCCTTCGCGCTGGGCTTCGCACTCGGCGCGCCGACCGTATTGTTGATGTTCTTCAACGGCTTGACCCTGGGCGCGTTCATCGCGCTTTACGACAGCCGCGGGCTCGGCGCCGACCTCATCGGCTGGCTGCTGATCCACGGCGTCACCGAGCTCGGCGCGATCGTGCTGTGCGGGGCGGCGGGGCTGATGCTCGGCCGCGCAGTGATCTTTCCGGGCGAATATACCCGCCTACAGAACCTTGCCCGCGCCGGCCGACGGGCGGCGGTGATCGTGATCGGCGCCGTGCTGATGCTCTTCATCGCGGCGCTGCTCGAAGGCTTCGGACGCCAGCTCATCCTGGTGACCGAACAGCGTTTTCTGGTGGCGGGTGTGACGGCCGTCTTGTGGGCGCTCTACTTCGTGCGGTCGGGACGGGGGGCGTCGTGACCGGATCGGAGAGCGTGATGCAGGCGACGCAGCCGATCGGGCCGAGATCGCGCCTCAGCCGGCGGATCGAGACGCCCGAAGGCGTGATCCTGCCGATCGAGCTCGGCCAGCGCGGCGAGCGGGCGGTCGCCTTCATCCTCGATTTCCTGATCGTGATCGGCATCATCATCGTGCTTTATCTTTTGCTGATCCTGGTGATCGTCGGCGGCAAGTTCAGCGGCATCGGTTGGCTGTTCGCGCTGGTGATGCTGGCCTCGTTCTTCATCCGCAGCTTCTATTTCGCGTTCTTCGAGCTGCGCTGGCAGGGCACGACGCCGGGCAAACGCACCATGGGGCTCCGCGTCATCGACCGGGCCGGCGGGCCGCTGACGCCGCAGGCCGTGCTGGCGCGAAACCTGATGCGCGAGGTCGAGGTTTTCCTGCCGATCACCGTGCTGCTCAGCGGCACCTTCAAGGGCGAGATCTGGGAGACGCTGGCGACCATCGGCTGGCTCGCTGTCTTCATGTTCATGCCGCTGTTCAATCGCGACGCGCTGCGGGTGGGCGACATGATCGCCGGAACCTGGGTGGTGACCGCGCCCAAGGCGCTGCTGCTGCGCGATCTCGCGGATGGCGAGGCGGCAGACACGGCCGAGGCGCCGCCGAGCAAATTCTACACTTTCACCACCAAGCAACTCGACGCCTACGGCATCTACGAATTGCAGACCCTGGAAGGCGTGCTGCGCGACCAGCGGCCGACCGCGCGCGAGGTACGGGCCGAGGTCGCCAAGCGCATCCGCAACAAGATCGGCATGCCGCCGGCCGATCCGGCAAATCCGGATACCGAGCGGTTCCTGGCCGAGTTCTACACGGCGATGCGCGCGCGTCTGGAGCGCCGCATGCTGTTCGGCGTCCGCCGCCGCGACAAGCACGATAAGCGGTAATTCGGGTCAGTCGAAGACCGTGGTGATTTGATCGCTGCCGTCCTTGGCGATTCGAAGGTCGTGATAGACGACCGTTGCAATCACGGCTTCGATCGACAGGGCAGCGGCGTTAATGAGACCAAAGGGAATCAGCGAAGACTCATAGGCGGATAGCCCGAACACCTCCAGCACCTGCGCCACCAGCCAGTAAAGGGCGAACGGGACGAGCCAGACCGGAAGCAGGATCGCCAGGATCCGGAGCAGATTGCCGGAGGTGAGAAATGCGCAGCGTTTCAGGCAATCGATGATGCGCCGCCCCTCGATGACGGCGACGGGCACGGCCACGAAAAACATGAGCGACAGGATTATGCCGGGCACGATCAAAGCCAACGTGCCGAGTAAAATGATGAAGGAGACGACGACAATCACGCCCAGTGCCGGACTCGATGTCGCGACGCCGCGCAGCAGGCTTTCGGCCGTGCCTGCCGGCCGGCCCCGGAGGTCGCGGAGCGTGCCAAAAACGATCATTGCAGTCGCGAAGCCGCCGAGCACCAAGTCGAAGGTCACCGAAAGAAAGTCGTAGGCAGCCCGAAAGAAAATTTCGTCATGCGGTTGATAGGTCGCTTCGAGTGCGATTGACGGTATGGTCCAAACTGCAGCGATCAGCAGGAAGGGCGGGGCGTTGCGGCCCAGAATCCGCACGCTGCGTTTCAGGACCGATCCGATATCGAGGACGCCGTGCGGTGGCGGTTCTCCGGTGGGAGACGGACCTGGTTTGAAAGGATCGTTCACCGGTCGCGATGTCCTAATCGAACACCGCGGCGATCGTGTCGATGCCGATGCCTTCCTTGGCGACGCGGAGATCGTGATAGGCGACCGCGGCCATTACCGCGTTGAGCGCCGTGTAGAGCCCGGTCGTGACGATGCCGACCAGCCCGCCGACGACGGCCATCGCCGTTGCCGAGGCGCCGAAGGACGCGAGCGGCACGGTGACGACGTTGGAGAGCAGGCTGATCCCCCAGTTGACCAGCATCAGGACCACGATGATGCCGAAGACGCTCCAGCGCTCGCCCTTGGTGAGGGCAGCGCTGCGGCCGAGACTTGCGGTCACGCCGGGGCGCTCGACGACGCAGGCCGGGATCGCGACCCACAGCACCGTCATCACCATCAACATCGGGATCAGCGAGAGCAGAACCAGAAAAACCAGCAGCCCGCGGCCGCCGAACGCGCCGATCAGCAGTCCCGGCAGAACGGTCCCGACGAGCGCCAGCAAGGTCATGATAGCCACGCCGAGCACCGGGAAGAATTGGCTGAAGCCCTGGCGGAGGCAGCTGCCCAGCCCCGGCTTGCCGCCGCGCAGGGCCTCGAAGGTGCCGTAGGCGATTCCGGCCGTGGCGACATAGGCGAGGAGAAAGACCAGCACCAGCGCCGCACCGATGAGCCACATGAGCTGGTTGAGCTGCATCGGCGTCGTGGTGACCAGGGCGATGATGGCAGCGATCGGCAGGAACATGATCGTCGCCGCCCCGCCGAACGGCAGGAGGTGCTTGAACAAGAGGCCAAAGCCCCGGCCCAGCACCGGCCCGACGCGAAACGGGGTGTCTGCTGCGGCTTCGGCCATGGTGACCCTCGCGCTTTCTTGAGGTTCGCCCGTCTAGTCGAAGACGCGCGCGACCATGTCCGAGCCGATGCCCTCCTTGGCGACCCGCATGTCATGGTAAGCCACCGTCGCCATGGCTGCACTTAGGGCATAGTAGAACGCCATGGCGAGCGAGATCAGGACCGGCGCGCCGAGCACGGAGCCGGTCAGCGAGACCGCGAGCGCGAGCGCGCCGAGGACGAGCAGCACGCCGACCCCGACCGCCCACACGATCGCCAGGATCGCCAGTACGCGCCAGCGCAGATCGGCGGTAAGCCGCACGCTGCGGCGGATTGCGTCGCCCACGCTCATCTTCTCGACCACGCAGGCCGGGATGGCGACGAAGAACAGGACCAGCAGGTAGATCGGCGCCGCCAGCAGCGCCAGCGCCAGCAGGATCTGAAGGCCGCCCAGTGGAACCTGGGTCATCAT
Organism: Alphaproteobacteria bacterium; assembly: GCA_037387885.1. GTDB lineage: Bacteria > Pseudomonadota > Alphaproteobacteria > JAPULJ01 > JAPULJ01 > DATKZM01. The sequence continues at coordinate 11,862 of JARRKQ010000020.1, forward strand.
CAGCATCGGCAGAGCGGCGATCAGCGTCGCGATCCCGGTCACGATGCCCGTGCCGACCACCGGCATGATGACCTGAAAGCCGCCGGCGATCGCGTCGCCGACGCTGATCTTCTGGCCGCGCATGTCCTGAAAGCTGCCATAGACGATGGCGGCCATCATGAGCTGGGGCAGGGCAAAGCCGACGACGAGTTCGAGGATCACGGTGCCGACGGACCGGGTCGGCAGGTAGCCCAGCGCCTGGAGCGCAGCCACCGCGGCGTAGGGGAGCATCAGCACCACGGCGATGGTGCCGAAGGCGACCGTGTTGCGAAACAGCAGCGAGAAGCCCCGCCCGATGACGGTCCCGAAGAGGAAGGGGGTGGGGCTGGTGGTGCTCATCGCCTGTCGCCTTGTTGTCCGCCGGCCATACGGTATGAGGAGGATATAGGAGGAATTCCGGAGGATATCAGGCTTTCAGGGCGTCGCGGAGATCGGTCTTGAGGACTTTGCCCATGGCGCTCTTGGGCAGCGCCTCGACGAACTCGACCCGGCGCGGCAGCTTGTAGCCGGCGATGCGTGGCCGGCAATGCTCGATCAGGGTCTCCGCGTCGAGCGAGGCGCCTGGCGCCCTGACCACCACGGCGGTGACGCTCTCGCCGTATTTGGCGTCGGGCAGGCCGACCACCGCGCATTCGTGAACGCCCGGATGGGTGTAGAGCGCGCTCTCGACCTCCGCGCAATAGACGTTCTCGCCGCCGGTCACGATCATGTCCTTCAGCCGGTCGTGCAGATAGACGTAGCCGCGCTCGTCGATGCTGGCGACGTCGCCCGTATGCAGCCAGCCGTCGGCGAGCGCGGCGGCGGTCTGCTCCGGCAGATTGAGATAGCCCTTGGTGATGTTGGGGCCCTTGGCCCAGAGCTCGCCCGAGGCGCCGGGAGGAACCTCCTCACCGTCGGGGCCAACGACGCGGAGGGCAACCAATGGGTTCGGCTTGCCGACCGAGGCGAGCGCGGGGTCGTCGTCGGCGATCGCCTGGCGCAGCTCGTCGGGATCGAAGATCGTGAGGTCGGGCGCCGTCTCGGTCAGGCCGTAGCAATTGCTGATATCGATATCGGGAAAGGCCTTGGCCACCCGCTTGATCCATTCGGCGTCCATCGGCGAGGCGCCCCAGCCGAGCAGGCGGAGGCTCGAGACGTCGGCGGTCTCGAAGGCAGGATCGCTCAGCGTCATCATCAGCATCGCCGGGACCGCGATCGTCGCGGTGACCCGGTCGCGGGCGATGCAGTCGAGAAAGGCCGCGGGCGAGAAGGCGGGCAGATACGCGTTCGCCCCGCCGACCAGCACCCAGGCCGTGGCCAGCAGATCGGCCGAATGGAACATCGGGGCGAGGTGGAGATAGACCTCGTCGGGCCGGGCGCGCAGGCCGGCGGCAAAGCCGAGCTGGCTCGCGATGACATTGGTATGCGAGATCCGCACGCCCTTGGAGCGCCCCGTTGTGCCGCCGGTATATTGCAGGATCGCGTCCTCGTCGGCCGCGCTCGGGGTGATGCCGGCGGGCGTCGCCGCGTCGAACAGCGCGTCGTAGCGGGGGAGTTCTGCCATGCCCTCGGGGGCGTCGCCGCCGAAGCAAATGAGCTTCTCCCGCCACGGCGCAAGCTCGGGCGCGTCGTAGACGGGCAGGAATTCCGCTGCGACGAAGACCGCCTCGCATTCGGCGTCGGCGAGAATATGCGCGATCTCCGGGGCGACGAGGCGCCAGTTGATCGGTACCGGGATCGCGCCGCAGCGAAAGCCCGCCCATTTCAGCTCATCGAAGCGGGCGGAGTTGGGCGCCTGGACGCCGAAACGCCGGCCCTTGGTGAGCCCCAGTTCGCCGAGCACGCCCGCCGCGACGGCGACCCGCTCGCCGTACTGCGCCCAGGTCAGGTCGCCGCTGCTCCCGCGATCTATGATGGCTGGTCGTTGCCCGTGATGGCGAACCGTGCGCTCGAACATTTCCGCTAGAGTGAGAATGTCGTCGCCCTCCGGCCCGCGAACCCAGGCCGGTCGATCCGGCCGGCGCCGATCCTAACCGGTTAGGGCGAAGGCGAGTAGATCGTCTCCCAATCGTAGTCCCGCTCGCGCAGGTCTTTTGGCGGCTCGCTGTCGCTGACGCCCGTATCGGCGTTCGCGTTGCGCACCGTCTGGCATTGTTCGCCCAGCCCGTCGATGAACGCGCACACCTTTTGTCCCGGCCGAAGATAGACTTGCGGCGAATGGGAGATACCCGTTCCGAACGGGGTGCCTGTCATGATCACGTCGCCGGTCTGAAGGCTCATATAGGCGCTGACAGTACTGATGATTTCGGCGACGCCGAAGACCATTTGCGAGGTGTTGCTTTCCTGGTAGCGGCGGCCGTCGACCTCGAGCCATATGTTGAGCGCCTCTGGATTGGGGATCTCGTCGGGCGTGACAAGCCACGGTCCGAGCGGCGCGAACGTGTCGCTGTTCTTGGTTTTCGACCACTCGGGGGAGTCTATTGCAAAATCGTGGTCGCGACTCTGCTCACGGGTACGCTTCGAATAGTCGTTGACGATGCAATATCCGGCGATGTGGTCGAACACATCGTTGACGGCGATGTCGTGGCCGGGCCGGCCGATGACCACGGCGAGCTCGACCCCCCAATCGGTATTCTCCGAGCGCGCCGGCAGGAGGAGATCGTCGTTGGGGCCGCAAATGGCGCTCGTGGCCTTCAGAAACAGCGTCAGTTCGTCCGGCGGCTGCAGACCGAATGCGTCCAACAGATCGGTGTAGTTGAACCCGACACCGACGATCTTGCCGACCGCGGTCACGCAAGGGCCCAGGCGCACGTCGCCTTTGATGACGGGCAGGGTGCCCGGGCTGGCGCGCCGGATGGCCGTCAAGTACTCCGGCAGCAGCGACTTGCCGCTGATATCGGAGACATGGGCGGACAGATCGCGCAAACGGCCGGCGGGGTCGATCAGCCCGGGGCGTTCGCGGCCCGGGTCGCCATACCGCACGAGCTTCATGCGTCATCTCTCACGGGGCAACTGCCGGCGCTGGTTGGTGTGGCGGTGTCCGTGCGGCGTCCTAAGACGCATCTGACGATCGGTCTCATGGTACGCTTCACGAAAGGATTCACGAGGGCATTCCAACGATCGCTTCGATTTCAACCTTCATGCCTGGGATCGCGAGGGCGGCAACCCCGATCAGGGTGCTCGCCGGGCGGGCATCACCGAAGAATTCCTGGCGCACGGGATTGATCGCCTCGCGGTCGTTGACGTCAGTCAGATAGACCGTGACCTTGAGGATGTCGGCAAAGCTTGCGCCGGCGGCATCGAGGATACGCTGGAGATTCGTCAGGACTTGGCGGGTCTGCGCCGCCACGTTACTGCCGCCGACCAAGTTCATGTCGGCGTCCAAGGGCCCGCAGCCCGAGACGTAAAGCACATCGCCGAACCGCACGGCATCTGTGTAGTGGCTGATCGGAGGGTTCAGACCCTCGACCGTAATTTCCTGTCGCTTAACCGTCATGGACCGTTGGACGTGCCATCTGACGCTGTCCTGACCGAACTACGAAGGTCGATTTCACGTCTGTTATCAGCGTTGGCAGTACCACTTCAACGCGAGTTCAATTGGCACACAATCAAGTGGATACATGTATCCATCTTAATGACATGTATTTACAACTGTCCAGTAGTGATTACGCGTCATACCGAATTTCGGTCGATATTGACGCACAAATATCAGTTGTGAGCCGACTGGATGGCGACGATCGGACCGTCGCGACGTCAAACGCGCGAGGCCTGGGTATTTCCAGGTGACACCACGCGAATGGCCAGATCGCGGCCGACCGACAGGATGTGGTGTCGTACTTCCTTCTCGGCGCCGACGGCATCGCGCGCGTGCATCATCCGCAGAATGTCCGCATGGTCGTGGGCGTGGCCAAGATGGACCCCATTCTCGATGAACTGCTTGGCGGCGACGGGCGTCAAGAGCTCGGTAATGCGGCCGATTTCGCGGATCAGGCGCGGCCTGTTGCATTTGCGGAAGAGCCCGAGGTGAAACCGCCGGTGCAGCTCCAGCCATCGCCCCGGTTCATCTTTCTCCCGGTCCATCCGGTCCTTGGCCAGAGACAGCTGTTCCAAATCGTCGCCCGTCAGGTGCGGCACCGCGAGCCCGACCGCGAGCCCTTCGAGCGCCGCCCGGATCTGAAAGTACTCCTCGATCTCCTCCGGCGTAAGGTCGATGACGGAGGCGCCCCGGTTCGGACGCATGACGACGAGCCCCTTGGCATCGAGGTGCCGCAAGGCTTCGCGCACCGGCATTCGGCTGACGTGCAGAGCATCCGCGACTTCAGCGAGATTGATGCGCTTCCCGGGCCCGATGGCGCCGGAAAGGATTCGGCGCCGTATATGGCAATAGGCTTGGTGCTGCGCCGTAGAGCTTGGCTCGACATCGGTATCAAAGGGGATGATCTCTGCGTCGGGACTCAATGGTCTACGTCCTTGTCCGTTCCGTTATTCGAATCTAGGTCGCGCCTGGCTGGCAGGCAATTCATACTTGCCGTGCAATCGACGCAGCCGCCCGTAACTGTTGCGTTCAAGGGTTTTAACGACCGTTTGCGCCCTCGCCTTTTCAAAGGGTATGCTTAGGTTTGGCAACGAGCAATACGATCCGATGGGCCCGGACACCATAGACCTGCAGTCGCACGCAGACCTCGCATCGGCCCAAACGGCCCATCAAGAAGCCTACAACCACATCCGCCGGCGGATCCTCTCCGGCGAATTCCGACCAGGATATCGCATCAATTTGGGCGAGATCGCCCGAACGTTGTCGGTCAGCCGCATGCCGGTACGCGACGCGCTGCGTCAGCTCGACTCCGAAGGGCTGGTGGTCATGCGCCCGAACCGGGGCGTCACGGTGACCGATCTGACGCCCGACGAGGCGGAAGAGTACTTTCAAATACGCGCTGTGCTTGAAGGTCTGTCGGCGGGATTGGCCGCGCCAAAGCTGACCGAAAAGGACATCGAGAATCTGGCGGCCGCCAAGGACCGAATGAACCAGGTGCGGAACGATATAGCGCAGTGGATCGTCCGGCATCGGGAATTTCACCGCCTGATTCAGGACGCGAGCGGCCATCCCAATCTCACCCGCGAGATCGCGCGCGTGGTCGATATGCTAACGCCGTGCATCGGGAACTATCTTGCGGTTAAGGGATTTTCGGAATTCACCGACTACGACCACGAGATCGTGTTCGCGACGCTGTGTACCGGCGACGCACAGGCGAATGAGAAACTGATCCGCGATCACGTCCTGTGGACGACGCGCAAGATCCTGAGCTTCATGCGCGAGCGCCATCACATGTCTTCGGGCGCAGATAGCACGACGACCTCGGCCACCGGCTGATCCCGGTTCGCCGATTTGGCCGCCGGCCAATCCAAAGCTGGCTCTCCATCTTCGGCCTACCGCGCCGTGAGCTGGCCGTCGAGGACCGTCGTCTCGCCGTTGCTTGCGGTCACCTTGCCGTCGGCGTCGCCGGTGATGGTCAATGCGGTGTCGGGAAAGACGGGGGCGGTGATGCGCGCCTTGAAGCCGGCGATCGCATCGAGCCCGTTCTCGGCGATGGCGGCATCGAGCGCCAAGGTGAAGGTGAGCGGGCCCTGGCTGATGACCGCGGGCAGCTTGAGCTGCTTGGCGAAATTGAGGTCGTAGTGGACCGGGTTGAAGTCGCCCACCGTCGCGCCGTAGCGCACGAACTGCTCGGTGCCCATGGCGGGCGCCTTGATCGTGAAGGCTTTCATGCCGCGGCCTCCGCTGTCTTCCCGCGGCCGGCCCCGCCCAGATGGACGAAGGTCGAATACTGGCGCTGGATCTCTTCGCCGCCGGGGGTCTGGAAGCGCGACTCGATCACGGCGATGCGGTTCTTGCCGCGGTCCTGAACGTCGGCGAGGGTGACGGTGACCTCGACCTCCTCGTCGGGCTCGAAGGGCCGGGTCCAGGTGATCTCGTGGCCGCCCATCAAGGTCTCGTTCAGGACCATGCCCATCTTCTCCAGCACGTCGAAGTCGCGGGCGATGGTGACGCCGAAGAAGAGCGCCACACGCGCCGTCTCCGCCGCGCTCGGCGTGCCCAGCGTGGCTTCGAGATCCTTCATGTAGGCGGCGTAAGCGCGCGTCTTGTGCGTCTTCAGCACCTTGCCTTTGAGCTCCGGTATCATGGCATTGCCTCCCCGATCGTTTGCCCTAGGCGAGCATATCGCGCGGCGAATGCCAATGCCGCACGCGCATGGCGCATCTGTGACGGGACAGAATCAGCGCAGCAGCGTATAGGGGCCGCCGCGCTCGAGCGCCTGGTTGTAGGCGGGACGCTCGTGGATGCGGGCGAGGAAGTCCATGAGCTTGGGCCGGCTATCATCGAGCCCGGCGCGCGACGCAGCCCCCTCCAGGGGGAAGCTCATCATGATGTCGGCGGCGGTGAAGTCGTCGCCGACGAACCACGGCGCCTTCGATATCTCGACCTCGAGATAGTCGAGATGGAGCTTGAGCTGCGGGTCGACGACGGTGGCCTGCACCTTGCGCGCGATGGCCTTGGCGAAGGGCCGGATGAAGAACGGCGCCGGTGCGCTCTCCATGCGGCCGAAGATGAGCTTCAGCAGCAGCGGCGACATCGCCGAGCCTTCGGCATAGTGCAGCCAGTAGGTGTAGCGCAGGCGCTCGGGCGTGCCGGCGGCGGGGGCGAGCTTGCCGCCGCCATATTTGTCGACGAGGTACTCGATGATCGCGCCGGTTTCGGCGAGCACGAGATCGCCATCGGTGACGATCGGAGACTTGCCGAGCGGGTGGATGTTGCGGAGTGCTGCGGGCGCGCGCATGGTTTCGGGATCGCGCTCGTACCGCTTGACCTGGTAGTCGAGGCCGAGCTCCTCGAGCAGCCAGAGCACACGCTGCGAGCGCGAGTTGTTGAGATGATGAACGACGATCTCGGCCATGTGTGTTCCCCCGATCCGGCGCCGCGGGACGGCGACCGACGCTGTCTGCTGCGTTATATGTGCTGTGTTATATCCCGCCGCCCTGCAGCACCAGCACGGTGGGCCGGCGGGGCAGGGTCGCCTTCATGAAGCGGGTGGTGCGCGATGTAGCAATGCGGATGTCGAATTTCCGCGACCGCATCGTGGCAAGGAACTTCTCCAGCGTGCCGCCGAAGCCGTAATGCATCGGCACCACGACCGTGGGGTGCAAGTCGTCGATGACCTGGACCAGCAGCGTCTGCGGCATGGTGTAGCCGTCGTCGATCGGCGCCAGCAGCACGTCGACCATGCCGACCTTGGCGGCGTGGCTTGGGATCAGACGGTGATGCAGATGGCCCAGATGGACGATGCACATCGAGGCCGACTTGAAGATGAAGATCGAGTTGCCGGCCCAGCCGCTGTCGCCCACATGCTCGCGGATATTCGTCGGCACGTTGGTGACGCGGAGGTCGCGCACGGTGACGTTGTGGCTGGGGATCACGCCCTTTTCCATCCAGCCCTTGAGGACGTGCTTCACGCCGGGCTCGATCACGTCGGCGTAATGCGTCGTGTGGGCGCGGTTCATGGTGACGATGTCGGGGGCGAAGGGCGCGCGGATATAGCCGTTGTAGTCGGTGACCGCGGTGGCGTCCTGGGCGGTGCGGATGAGAAAGGTCGAGTGCCCCAGAAAGGTGAGCTCGACCGTGTCGGCCGGCAGCTTGGGCCCGCGCATAACGCTGCCCGCCGCGGCGGTTCGTAGGACGCCGGCGGAGACGCGCGGTGTGGTGCGCGCGAAGGATTTCATCGATCCGCCCTGGTAGTCGGCGACCGGAAGGCAGCGCGCGGCGGCCTGGTTGGCCATGACGGCGAGCAACAGGATCGCTGCGAGCGAGACGGCGCGCGGCAGACTTGCGGCGCTGGGAGCAAAAAAACCGGCGAAGAAAGATCTGGCGGCCATGGTCGTTTCTCCGTTCCTGGTCAGGCCGGCCACGATATCATGAAACACGTGTGCCGTCGCTCGGCGGCAATCGTTTCGTGAACGAGGGATCCCATGATCGACGCCCATCATCACATCTGGCGCAAGGCGGATATGCCGTGGCTCAACGGGCCCGATCAGCCGCGCATCTTCGGCGAGTACGACGGGCTGAAGCGCGATTACCGGATCGAGGAGTATCTGTCGGATATCGCCGGGACGGGCATCGAGCGGTCGGTCTACGTGCAGGCCAACTGGGCGCCGGAACGGGCCGAGGACGAGGTTGCCTGGGTCGAGGCGGTGGCGGCCGATCACGGCTGGCCGAACGCGATCGTGGGCTATGCCGACTTCACGGTCGACGATGTGCGCCCGCAGCTCGACAAGCTTTCAAAGTACCCGCTGATGCGCGGCGTGCGCCAGCAGCTCCATTGGCACGAGAACCCCGCCTACCGTTTCGCGGCGCGGCCCGATCTGGCGGCGGACCCGACGCTGCGGGCCAATATTGCGCATCTGGCGGATTACGGCTGGAGCTTCGATCTCCAGGTCGTCCCGGCTCAGATGGAGGATGCGGCGGGGCTCGCGGCGGCGTGTCCGCGCGTCACCTTCGTCCTGCAGCATGCGGGCATGCTGGAGGATACGTCGGACGAAGGCTGGGAGGCGTGGCGCGAGGGGACGGCGTTGCTCGCGGCGCGCAAGAACGTGGTCGCGAAGCTTTCGGCCTTCGGCACCTTCATCCGCAAGAACGATCCCGATTTCATTGCCACGATGATGGGGGCGACGGTGGGCGTGTTCGGCGCCGACCGCTGCCTCTTCGGCTCGAACTTCCCGGTGGAGAAGCTGTGGACCGATTACGGATCGCTCTTCGGCGCCTTCCGGATGGCCGCCGCCGGGCTCTCGATGACCGAGCAGGATGCGATTTTCGGCGGCACCGCGGCGCGGGTTTATCGGCTTTAGCGCGGCGGCGAAAAGGCGACGAAGTCGCTGGCGTCCCCTAGGGGAAACGACGGACATTTTTCGAGCCGTTGCGTTTCAACGGCTTAGCCGAAGCGATGCCCCCATCTTGGGTCGGTTTTGTACCAGTTTGATGTACCACAAGCGAGCTTTCAGGTATGCAGTGCCGCGCCTAGGTCGCCAAGCGCCTGCGCAACAGCCGTCCGCCGCAACCGTCCACCTCCCGCCCCGGGGTGCGCGCGAGCTTCGGCCCCGGTCACGCCGCGACCGGTACCTGCAAGGAGGACCCACTGCGCATGGGTAGTCTCGCGAATTGGGTCATGGGTCTAATGGGACTTCGAACACTGGGTAGTAGCCGTCGTTGCCGTGGCTCGGCATATATGAGAGCATGAGGTTGTCGGCGTCGTACGTGCGCGGGTGTGGTTGCGTTACCTCATCGAGGTATTGGCCCACGGTTCTTTCGTCCAAGAGCCACTCGTCAGTCACGACCAAGAGGAACTGCTTCTTGAGCGAGCGGTCTCTTGACCGCGTGTCTTTGTCGCACACCCTCTCCGCCAACCGCTCTTTGAACTTGTCCACGGGCCACTCCGGCCACTTCCTCCACAACAGGTCGCGACGCTCCGCGTCGCTGAGATTTTTCAACTCGTCCGCTTCTGCCAGGCGTCGCTCCATTTGGTGCGCGCCGATAGCGGCCTTGTCCACGAGTTCGGTTACCTCGACCCCCATGATTTCCGGACGGTGCGCGCCATCCGGCCCGAAGTCGGCCAGGCAGTCTGGGTAGTCCCGCGGGTTCTTTCGGATCGCCCTGATGTTCCAGCCGTGGCGTTCGTTCATGACGTTGGCCCACTGCGCGACAGAGTATTTTTCTCCCGCGTCCTGGAACTCGTTGTCGGTGTGGAACCAAGTTGCGTGACCGCGCCGGTTGATAGTCGCCGCGATCCTCTTGACCGTCTTGCCCAACTCGTCCCGGTCGTCAGCCACTTCGCGCCCGCCTTTCAACACCGATCACCACTGCCCTAACATGGGAGCGACGTTAGCCGTGTAACAGAGGCATCGGGCCTCGGTCCACCGGGCGATTGCGCGCGAGCTGAACCTTGTCCGACGGTTAAGGGACGCAAAGTTCACCTGGAATGAAGGGGACCTAAGCATCATCCACGGCAGCAACTCGGACGGTTAATCCATGAAATACGAAGCACTGATGACCGGCCCGCTACGCCCTCGACAGCGCTGCCCCGTCCGCTGGAAGACCGTTACGCCTCATCAACACCGTCGCCCCGGTGGTCAGGCCAGAGCCTCAACATCAAACGACAGGAACCGGTCGAACAGCGGCGTTTTCCGATAAAGGTGCTGTCCCCCAAATTGATCGTTCGCTGCCATCCGTACTCTTTCAAGCAGCCCGAACCATTCGAGGTATCGCAGCACCCGCACGCGAAAGATGGCTTCGGGGTGAAACGGAATATCAGACTGAGGAGGATCGATGGGCAGTGTGGTGATCGCCAGCAATTCCTCCGCCGATCTGGGGGTCTCGGCGACCTTGCTCATCAAGAACAAGGTCAACCCGATCTGCGGCTGGAAGTTCTCCTTGATCGACCTGCGGTCGAGGTAGGCGAGATTGTAGCGGCTGCAGGTGACATCAAAGAGGACGGTGTTCAGTTCGCCCGCTGCCTCCAGGGGCAAGAGGGACCGGCCTAAACGGCTCAGCCGAAGCGTCCCCTTGTGTTTCCTGCCCAAACCGGCCAGGTCGATGAGGGCGTGGAGGAAGTTCAGTGGGACGTAATCCGGTTCGTTGATCACCTTGCTGTACCTCCAGACTAAATCTGGCTCGAACCCAGGCCATCGGAAGTCCCGCACCATCCGTTCGACAAATTTGCGATTGAAATTACCCGCCGTGGTCAGTTTGACGCCCTTGTCGTCGGCCATGTGCTCCATGACGAGCCGGGCATGATTGAGAACCAAGCAACCCGACAGGTCGCTCAATGACAGGGACCCGTTCAACCTGATCGGCCCCTCGGAAAGCCAGTCGGCATCTAGCAATTCCGTAATCTGATCCTGGGTAAGCCGTATCAACGGACCGGTCCCCTTCGTCGAACTGGTGCAGGCGTAGCATCTTCGCCGGTGATCAGGCATCGTGGATCGCATGACCACCCACGTCGCCTCCAAGGATCGCGAACCCCTGTCGGGGCTGGTCGAACGTGTCACATTCCATAGCCCGGAAACAGGCTTCTGCGTCCTACGGGTCAAGGTTCGAGGCCATCGTGAACTCGTGACCGTCCTCGGGTCAGCCGCATCCATCCAGCCGGGAGAGTTCATCCAGGCCAGCGGTCGGTGGGACAACCACCGGGAACACGGCATTCAGTTCAAGACGACTTTCCTGAAGGTGATGCCGCCCAGTTCCCTCGATGGCATCGAGAAGTACCTTGGCAGCGGCATGATAAAAGGCATCGGCCCTCATTTCGCCAAGAAGCTGGTCAGGGCGTTCGGTGAGGAAGTCTTCGATGTCATCGAGAGCGCCCCCGAGCGGTTGAGAAAGCTCGACGGCATCGGCCCCAAGCGGGTCGAGAAAATCACCTCCGGCTGGGCCGATCAGAAAGCCATCCGGGAGATCATGGTGTTTCTCCAATCCCACGGTGTCGGCACCACACGAGCTGTGCGCATCTACAAGACCTATGGCGCCGACGCGATCCCCCTGGTGAGTGAGAATCCATACCGCCTCGCGCGGGACATCAAGGGCATTGGGTTCCTGACGGCTGACCAGATCGCCGAAAAACTCGGCATCGAGAAGACAGCCATGATCAGGGCGAGAGCGGGGATTTCATACACCCTGACCGAAGCCGTGTCGGAGGGGCATTGCGGGCTGCCCGAGGACGATCTCATGCCGATGGCTGAGCACCTTCTAAAGATACCCCGCGACATTCTTCGAGATGCCCTTCAACAGGAACTCCATGATGAAACTGTGGTCGCCGACACCATCGGCGAGCGACGCTGCATCTTCCTCGTCCACCTCTGGAACGCGGAGAAAGTAGTCGCCGAACGATTGAAGGCGTTGGCGACGGGCCAGCCATCTTGGCCGGAAATCGATATCGAGAAGGCCATGCGATGGGTCGGGCAAAAACTCGGCGTTACCTTGGCTGAGAGCCAGCGGGACGCCGTCAAGATGGCGGTATCGTCAAAAGTCATGGTGATCACCGGCGGACCCGGTGTCGGCAAGACGACCCTCGTGAACGCCATCCTGCGCATCCTGGTCGTGAAAGGCGTCTCTGTCGCTCTCGGTGCCCCGACCGGACGGGCAGCCAAACGGCTGTCGGAAAGCACCGGGATGGAGGCGAAGACCATCCACCGTCTTTTGGAGGTGGACCCAAGGCATGGAGGCTTCAAACGAGGCGTCGACAATCCTCTCGAATGCGATCTGCTCGTCGTCGACGAGACATCGATGGTGGACGTGCCGCTGATGGCGTCCTTGGTAAAAGCATTACCGAGCAGAGCGGCACTCATGGTGGTTGGCGACGTTGATCAACTTCCTTCGGTGGGGCCAGGGCAGGTGCTCGCCGACATCATCGCTTCCGGTGCCGTACCTGTGGCTCGCCTGGTCGAAATTTTCAGACAGGCGGCGGAGAGCCAGATCGTCACCAACGCCCACAGGGTGAACGCGGGCCACATGCCCAATCTGGATGTCACGAGAAGCGACAAGTCGGACTTCTATTTCGTCGAGGCCCACGACCCCGAGGACGGCGTTTCCAAAATCGTCGAGATCGTGAGAAACCGTCTGCCCAAACGCTTCGGCTTCGACCCCATCAAGGACGTTCAGGTGCTGTGCCCGATGAACCGCGGCGGCCTTGGTGCAAGGGCGTTGAATGTCGAACTCCAGAAAGCTCTGAACCCGCCCGTTGATGAGGTCTTCATCGAACGGTTTGGCTTCACCTATCGCGTCGGTGACAAGGTTATGCAGACGGACAACGACTACGACAAAGACGTTTTCAACGGTGATGTCGGTTACGTCCATCGTATTGATACTGACGCCCAGGAACTCGTCATCGAGTTCGACGACAAGCCAGTCGAGTACCAATTTGGGGAACTCGATGAGGTAGCTCTGGCCTACGCTGTCAGCATCCATAAATCGCAGGGTTCAGAATACC
>JARRKQ010000020.1:24912-25501 GCA_037387885.1 Alphaproteobacteria bacterium
CGCAGGGTTCAGAATACCCGGCAGTCGTGATCCCCATGATGATGCAGCACTACATGATGCTGCGCCGGAACCTCCTCTATACCGGCATCACCAGGGGCAGGAAGCTGGTTGTCTTGGTCGGCCAAAAGAAGGCGGTCGGGATGGCCGTCAAGGGGAGGGTCGAGACCCGAAGGTGGTCGAAATTGGCGGAGTGGATGGCTTAAAGTGCTCATCGAGCAATGGCGGCGACACTTCAACACCGTCACCCTCACCGGCCCCTGACGGATATGGAGATGATCCCATGACCAAGCGCAGCAAGGAGGAGTTGGCCCGGTATTACGGTTGGGATGCCGACGACGTGACCGTGACGTCCGCGTCGGGCGAGGTGATCGACGTGTCCATGCCCGAGGTCACCGACGAGCAGAAGGCCGCCGTCGAGGCCGCCCTGTAGGTTGCCCCGGAGGACGCGGCGAGCAGCGCTCGGCTCCTCATCGAGGCGGGGCAGTGGCCTGCGGCGGCTGAGGTCCTTGGTCTCGACCTTTTCTAATTGAAATTAATTGCACGGCCCCGTAGGAGCGCTGGGACCGCCGTTTTGGCAGTTTCTGGCTAC
>JARRKQ010000021.1:0-2381 GCA_037387885.1 Alphaproteobacteria bacterium
TCGTAAAGCTTCGACTTGGGCAGCGTGCCGACCTTCTGCGCGGCCACCTGGCCGTCCTTGAACAGAAGCAAGGTCGGAATCCCGCGCACATTGTACTTCTGCGGCGTGCCCGGATTCTCATCGATGTTGAGCTTGGCGACCGTAACCTTGTCGCCGAGATCAGTGGCCAGATCGTCGAGCGCTGGCGCGATCTGCTTGCAGGGCCCACACCACTCGGCCCAGAAATCGACCAGGACTGGTTGCTCCGACTTCAACACGTCATCTTCAAACGAACCGTCGGTAACCTTCGTCGTGCTCATATCTTTCCCCTAGATGCCGGGCGACGGGACGACCGCCGCGAAACGTCATGCGAATCGAAGAAGCTAATTTTACCAGGTCAAGGAGCGATGAATCGCCCTGTGGATATGACTAAAAAGCCTTTGAAATTGCGGATACTTCCACCTACACGGCGAATCAGGGCTGGTGCGCGTCGAGGGCCGTATTCGGCAGGATCATGAGCCTTGGGCCATCGGTCCAGAGAAGCGCGGCGCGCACATCGCGGCCCGGATAGACCTTGCGCAGCACCGCCCGATAGGCCGCCATCTGGCGGAGATAGATGGGCGCAACCGCCCCGATCTCGCTGGGCGGCGGGCGGTTGGTCTTGTAGTCGAGGATGGTGACGGTCTCGGCGGTGACGCAGAGCCGGTCGACCTGGCCGGAGATCACCTGATCGCCGATCACGCCGGTCACCGGCACTTCGGCGACCGAGCCGGGCCCGAAGAGGGCGGCGTGCTCGGGCGCCTCGAGCACCGCCATGGTCTCGGACAGCAGCGCCTCGCGTGCTGGCTCGTCGAGCCCGTGGCCGGGGCGGGCGAGGAAGCGCTTGGCGGCACCCACGCGCTTGCCCGATGGCAGGTCGGGCAGCGACTGCAGCAGGCGGTGGATGATGAGCCCGCGGCGGAAGCGCGCGCCGTCGTCGGCGCCCAAGGGCGTGCGCACCGGCGGGTCGTCCTCGCTCGGCTGCGAAGGCGCGAACGGCCGCGGCGGGATCGGCTCGGGCGCGGGCAGGTGCGACGCCCAGTCGGGCAGCGTCTCGATCTCTTCCGCGACGGCTTCGGCGGCCTGCGGCGGCTTGGGCGTACCGGTGACGATGCGTCTGCCCTCGCCCGCCCAGCCGCCGCCGAAATCGAACGCGGCGGGCGCCCCCTCCTCCGCGAGCCCCGCCTCGATCAGGTGATACCAGCAAGCCTCCTTCGGCTTCACCTGGGTCTCCCAGCCGCAGACATAGAGCCGGTCCTCGGCGCGGGTCATGGCGACGTAAAGCAGGCGGCGGTATTCCTCCAGCCGCTTGGCATCGATCGCGGCGCGCGCGCCGTCGTCGAGCGAGCGTTCGAGCCGGCGGGTCGGTGCCCAGATCGGCGCGCGCGGGCCCCGCGGTCCCGGCCACAGGATCAGCGGGGTGCGCGTCGGCGGCAGCGCCATCGTGTCGGCGAGGAAGACGATCGGCGCCTGCAGGCCCTTCGAGCCGTGGATCGTCATCACCCGCACCTCGTCGCGCTCGCCCTGTTCGAGGTCGCGGGTGACGACGGTCTCGCCGGCATCGAGCCAATGGAGAAAGCCCTGCAGCGACGGCGTGTGCGCGCGCTCGTAGTCGAGGGCGAGCGAGAGGAACTCGTCGACGGCGTCTTCGGCCTCGTGACCGAGCCGCGCGGCGAAGGCGGCGCGGCCGCCGGTCGCCTCGACGACGCGCGCCAGGAGCTCAAACGGTGGCGCGAAATCGGCGCGGGCGAGCAGATCGGCGAGCGCGCCATGCGCCTGGGCGAACGCGGCGGCGTCGCCGGCGCATCGGGTGAGCGCGGCCCAAAGGGTCTCGTCGCCCCGATCGTGGGCGAGCGCGAAGAGCTGGTCCTCGTCGAGTCCGATCAGCGGGCTTTTCAAGAGCGCGGCGAGATTGAGATCGTCCTGGGGCAGCGCCAGAAAACGCGCGAGTGCCGCCAGATCCATCACCGCGATCTGGTCGGAGAGGACGAGCCGGTCGACGCCGGCGACCGGAACCTCCAGGCGCCGCAACGCGCGCACCAACTCCTCGACGAAGCCGCGGCGGCGGCGCACCAGCACCATGACGTCGCTCGGGCGGATCGGTGCACCGGTCGACTCGCGTCGCTCGCCGCTCGCGATCCATCGATGCACCGTCGCGGCGATTTCATTGGCAAGGCGCGCGCGCGGCGCATCGGCGGCGGTGCGCTCGACCGGGGGTGTCCACGGGTCTTCGTCCTCGGCGTCGCGCGGCTTGACCGACGGCCAGAGCTCGACGAGGCCCGCCGCATCGGCGCGCTCGGCGATGTGCTGCACCGGCGCCTCGGCAACGCCGTCGCGCGCGGCGGTTCCCGCGAAGACGGCAT
>JARRKQ010000021.1:2402-27179 GCA_037387885.1 Alphaproteobacteria bacterium
GGTCGAACGAAACGAGACGTCGAGCCCGACCTCGCGGAACGCCTCACCGGCGCTCGTGATCTTGTCGTCGAAGTAATCGCGCATCGCCGCGAAGCCGTCGGGATCGGCGCCCTGGAAGCTGAAGATCGACTGCTTGACGTCGCCCACTGCGAAGACCGTGCGCGGCCGATCGGGCGCGCGCTCGGCGTAGCGTCCTTCACCGGCGAAGAATTCTTCGGACAGCGCTTTGACGACCTCCCATTGGTCCTGGTTGGTGTCCTGCGCCTCGTCGATCAGGATGTGGTCGATGCCCCCGTCGAGCTTGTAGAGCACCCAGGCGGCGGCCGCGCGCTCGGCGAGCAGGCCGCGCGCCTTGATGATGAGATCGTCGAAGTCGAGCAGCGCGCCGATCGTCTTCCGCGCCGCATAGTCGTCGAGCATCTTGGCGCCGAGCCGCATCAGGCCGGCGCTCGCCCGCGCCACGGTGACCGCGTCGAGCTGCGCACGGACGTCGGCAATGCGGTCGGCCTCGGCGGCGAGCGCCTCGTCGGCGCCGGGGGCGGCGGCGAGCGCGGGCTTGGTAATGAGCCGCGCGCGGCGCGGTCCGTCGTTGGTGAAGAAGGCGCGCTCGTAGTCTTCGAACCGCGCGTTGCGTCCGGCCGGATCGTCGAGCCAGGCGGCGATCAGGGTCCCGTGCGCCTGATCGGTCTTGCCGCCCTTCTCCAGCATCGCTTCGACCGCACGGCGGAGGCCGGACCCGTCGAAGGCACCGTCGAGGCCGGCGGGGGTCAGTACGGTGTCGCGGTCGTCCTCGGGGTCGACGCCGAGGCCGGCGAAGATCGCGGCTTCGAGCGTGGCGATGCCGCCGACCGCATCGATCAGCCGGCGGAGCTGGCCGCGCGCCTGGGTGAGCTCGGCGACCAGCTCGGCGAAGCCGGCCTCGCTGGCGTGTCCGGTGACGGCGCTGAGCGCGGACGCGATCGCGGGGTCGTGGCCCGGACCGGGCATGGCGGTGGCGAGCAGCGCACGCTGGACCTCGCCCAGGAGATCGAGCGCGTCGCGCTCCTCGAGCACGGTGAAGTGCGGCGCCACCTCCGCCTCGACCGGAAAGCGCTTCAGGAGCGCCTGGCAGAAGGCGTGGATGGTCTGGATCTTGATGCCGCCCGGCGCGTCGAGCACGCGGGCGAAGAGCCGCCGCGCCGCGCGCAGGCGATCGTCGTCGGGCGTCTCGCCGGTCAGATCCTCGATCGCAGTAGAGAGCTGGCCGTCGGAGATCACCGCCCAGGCGCTCAGATTGCGCGACAGGCGCGTCGCCATCTCGGCGGCAGCAGCCTTGGTGAAGGTGAGGCAGAGGATGTGCTCGGGCCTGGTGCCGTCGAGCAACAGGCGGAGCACGCGCTCGGTCAGCACCCGGGTCTTGCCCGTGCCCGCCGAGGCGGCGACCCAGGCCGAGGCGCGCGGATCGGAGGCGGCGCGCTGGCTTGCGACTGCTCTGGCGCGCGGGCTTTCGGCAGCGATGACGCTCACGCTTCCTCCTCGCCCGCCGACCATTCGGCGACGCGCTCCAAATGGGCGTAGTCGGTGTAGCGCGGCGCGTAGGCCGGGCGCGGGATCGCGTGGTAGGGCGTGGCCGGATCGTCGAACCTGGCGACGAGGTCGGTCAGCCCCGCCAGCGCCTCCTGCGCGTGGCGCTCGGGATCGGCGACGGGCTTGATCTCGCCCGGCGGATCGCCGCCGGCCATGCGCCAGAACGCCAGCTCGCGCACCGTGCCGGCCGGCACGTCGCGAAAGCCGCCCGCCTGCGCGATCGCGGCTTCGAGCGGCAGCTGCGGGGCGAAACCGGCGGCAAGCTCCTTCTTGCTCGGCACGCCGCCGGTCTTGTAGTCGAGGATGGCGAGCGTGCCGTCGGCCAGCTTGTCGATGCGGTCGGCGGTGGCGTTGAGCACGAATGGGCCGGCGGGACCCTCGATGGCGTGCTCGCCCTTGACCTCGACGAAGCTGGCGGCGAGGGCGGCTCGGCGTTCGCGCTCGCGCTCCAGAAACCAAGCAGCGACGCGCTCGTAGCGCGGCCACCAGAAGGCCCAGACGCCGGGATGCTCGAGCGCCGGGCCGAAGGCGGCTTTGCCGTGCTTCAAGAGCTGTTCCAGGGCTTCACCGGCGTCATCGGGGATCGCGTCCGGCCAGTCGCGGACGAACGCTTCCAAGGCCAGATGGATGAACTGGCCGCGATCGGCCGCGCTCGGATCGGCGTCGATCGGCTCTAAGGCCTTGAGCCGCAACACTTTCTGGGCGTAGAGCGCGTAGGGATCGCGCATCAGGGTTTCGACTTGCGTGACCGAGAGCCCGCGCGGGCGCGCGTCGACGGGAGGCTTGGGCGCGGGCGGTTTGACCTCGACGCGTTCGACGGGCTTATCGAGCGCGCGGGCCCAATCGATGATCGTGCTGCCGGGCCAGGGCGAAGCCTCGTCGCCGAGCGGATCGGTGCCCTGGACCGCGTGCAGCACCGCTCCGATCCGCGCGAGCCAGCGCGAGGGCACGGTGGGTGCACCCTCGACCCGGGCGGCGCGGGTGAGGATGACCGTCTCGGCCCCCATTGCCTGGGCGAAGTCGTGCGCAGTCAAGCCAGTGCGGCGCTCGGGCAGCGGCAGGCCGAAGCGCGCCTGCATCGGCCGGCTCATCCACGGATCGGCCACGGCCTCGGGCGGCCAGACGCCCTCGTTCAAGCCGCCGAGGATCATGACATCGGCGCGCTGGAGGCGGGCTTCGAGAAGACCCCAGATCGAGAGGCGCGGATGCGCGCCGTAGCGCGGCCGGACGACGCGGCCCGTCATCAGCGCCGCCAGCAGGGCCGGATACTCGACCGGTCGTACGGCCTCGAAATCGCCGGCGGCCTGGAAAAGCTCCGAGACGAAGCCGGCCGCGGCCTCGCCCGCATCGCCCGCCCACAGGCGCGCGCCGCCGTCTTCCGTGTCGCTCGCCGCGAGGGCCTCGGCCGCCGCGACATGGGCGGTCATGAGCTGCGGCAAGGTCGCTTCGCGCTCGGCCATCGCGGCAGTCAAGGGCGACAGCGCCTCGGCGAGGTCGTCGATCCAAACCATCAGCGCGTCGAGCGTGGATATCTTGAGCGTGCGATAGCGATCGGTCTTGGCGTGTTCGAGCGCGGCCTTGAGCCCGTCGAATCCGGGGCCCGGCCGCGGCCCGCGCAGCACCGCGCGCTCCAACGCGCGCGCATTGGCAAGGAAGGCCGGCCGCGCGAGCCCCCCGGCGGCGAGCGGATGCTTGAGCGCGGCCAAGAGCGGAACCGGGGCGGCTGAGGCCGCGGCGAGATCGGCGGTGAGGCGGAGAAAAGCGCCGGGCGCCGAAGCGCCGAGCGGCGTGCCGGCGCTGTCGTCGACCTCGATGCCCCAACGGCCGAGCGCCGCGGCGACCCGGCGCGCGAGATTGCGGTCGGGTGTCACCAGCGCTGCAGTGCGGCCGGGCGTCTCCAAAGCCTCGCGCATAACGAGGGCGACGGCGGCGGCTTCCTCGCGGGGATTGAGCGCATCGAGCCGGACAAGGTTCCGCAAGCCCGCCTCGAGACCCTGCCCCGCGAGCGCGCGCCAGCCGTCGGTCGCCGCCGCCGGTGCTAGTGCGGCTGAGACCAGATGGCTGCGGGCGGCGCGCTCCGGAGATGCGGCATGATCATCGTGGCCGCGCTCACCCCCCTCGCCCCCCTCATCCATGCGCCAGTCTTCGACCGCATCTCGGTCGGCGCCGAGACGTTCGAGCAGACGCGCGAGGCCGTGCTGGGGATGCGCGGGATCGTCGGGCAGCAGCGACCAGGCCTCGTCATCCAGATGACGGTCGAGGCCGGGCAGCACGACCGCGCCATCGGGCAGGCCCGCGATCACCGCAAGCAGATCTGCAGTGGCGGGGATGCTGCCGGTGCTGCCGGCGGCGATGACGGGATGACCGGGCGGCTCGGCGCGCCAGGCCTCGGTCATGGCTTCGAGGGCGGCGTTGCGGCGGGCCGCGGGATCGAGCGCACCCTCGGTGGCCAGCATCGCCGGCCAGTCCTCGGCCAGCACAGAGAGGAAGGCGAGGACGGTCTGCCAGTGTTCGGCATAGTCCTCGGGCACGAGATCCTGGAGGCCCTCGAAAGGCAGCCGCTCGGTCTGGACGCGGTCGAGGAAGCGGGCGAGCTCGACCGCCAGCCAGGCGGCGTGCTCGGCATTGAGCGCGCCCTCGGACTGTTCCATCAGCTTGCCCGCGAGCAGCAGGCGGCGGCGGAGCTCGGGGACCGCAGGCGGCAGCTCGAGCACGCTCTCGCCGCCGACCTCGCTGAATTCGCCCGTAAGCCCCTCGCCGAGCGCGAGCTCGTCCTCGTCGACATCACCGATCGGCCGCATGCGCGGCAGGATCAGCGCCTCGCCGCCCGCCTCACGCAGGAAGGCCTCGCGCAAGGCCCGGCAGGCGCGGCGCGTCGGCAACAGGATCAAAGGCTCGGCAAGCTTGAGCGGGTCGTCGCCCGCGCGCGCCAGAAGTCCGCGCGCAAGCGCATCGACGAAGGATTGCTCCGGCGGGATCGAATACAGCATCGCTTGCGCAGGTTAGTGCGGCACCCGTTCGCCGGAAAGAACTATGCCGTGCGCGACACACGGAATTGGCCGACGCGGCGACGCGCGTTCAGCGCGGGTGACCCCGGTCACTGCGCATTCGCTCCGGCGATGTCATGGTGGTGGCAACACTTAAGCACACCGACAAACCCATGGAGACCTGACATGCGTATCAAAACTCTTGCCGCCGCGGTCATCGTTATTGCCGCGTCCGCCGCGTCGATGGCGAATGCCGCCGACACGTCCACGCCGCTCGCCGGTGCGACCAACGTCGCTCCGCTGGGACAGCTGAACATGGACGGCAACAAGGAGATCAACAACTTCGTTCCCGTCGGGAACTACTGGCGTTGTCCGCGCCGCCGCGGCATGCGGGTGACGCACATGACGTTCCGTCGTGGCCGCGCCCCTCTCTGCCATTACAAGCGCGCGTACCGCGGTTGGCGCGCGACGCGGGCCGCCTGGCGTCACTGCCGCCGCAAGTACGGCCGCCGCGTGATCCGTGCGCTGGAGAGCCGGACCCAGTATCGCTGCATCTATCGTGAGTACCGCGCCTAAGCCTTCGTGAACCGTCACGATGGGTACCTCAGGCCCGCAATCAACGTCGCGTTTTCCAGACAGCTTTCGACGTTGGTTGCGGGTCATGCTCGGCCGCTTTACCGCCAGCGCGTTAGCTTCACGGCGGCCGCGGTGATGACACCATAGACGAGCACGCCCGCGGCGATCGCCGCAAACACCCCCGCCAGCCCCAATCCCGACCAGCTCGCCAGCGCGAACCCGCCGCCGACGGCCACCGCCATGCGGGCCAGTCCGCCGAGCACCGGCCACAACACCTTGCCGGCGCCTTGGCTGGCGAAGTAGAGCGCCAATCCGAGGGCGAAGAAGGCATAGAACGGCGCCACGGTCCGGAAATAGATGCGACCGGCCTGCAAGGCAGCGGTTTGCTCCGCGCCCAGGAAGATGCCGAGCCAGAGATCCGGGAATATGGCGAAGACGATGCCGATCCCGCCGACGATAGCCGCCGCGCTGAACGACCCCGTCCAGGCGACCGCCAACGCCCGGTCGCGCTGTTTGGCGCCGATATTGGCGCCGACCATCGCCGTCATCGCCGCACCGATACCGAAGGCGATCGGGATCATCAGAAATTCCAGACGCGCGCCGAGCCCGTAGCCGGCCAGCGCGCTCTCACCAAACCGGCCGACCAGGCCGACCATGACGATGGTGGTCAGGACGGTCTGCACCGCCGAGAGCGAGGCGACCAAGCCGACCCGAAGAATGTCCCAGAACAGAGCCCGCTCGAGGCGCGCCCAGGTGTTGCGTAGGCTCAGGCCGGTTCTGCCGAGGCCGACATAGACGATCGCGACGACCGCACCCATGGCGTAGGCGCCCACGATGCCGCCCGCAAGCCCGGCCATGCCGAGCGCCGGGACCTGTCCCCAGCCGAGCGCGAGCGCGCCCGACAAGGGGATCGAGACCAACGAGGCCAGCAACAGCAGCAGCGAGGGCATGCCCATATTCCCGGTGCCGCGGACGACGCTGAGCGTCGAGTGGCACAGCCAGAGCGCGATGCAGCCGGGGAAGAACACGCCGGCATAGGCGGCGGCCGCGGCCAACGCATCGCCCTCGCCGCCGAGGAGCGCGAAGAGCGGCCTGCCGAAGAGCGCAATCAAAACCGCCGAGCCCAGCGCCGCGCCGGCAGCGATGATCACGGCATGAAGCATCAGGCGCTCGGCGCGCGAAACATCTCCGCCGCCGAGTGCCCGTGCGATCGCAGCGGAGATCGCACCGCCCATGGAACCGGCTGACAGCATCTGGGTCAGCATGACGAAGGGAAAGACGAGCGCCAGGCCCGCCAGGGCGCTCACCCCCATCTGGCCGGCGAAGTAGCCCTCCGCGATGCTGGTGGCCGCCATGACGATCATGGCGATTACATTGGGCGCCGACAATCGGGCCAAAGTCGGCCCGATCGGGCCTTCCAGCAGCGCCTTGGTCTTGGCGGCGCGGGCGGCCGCTCGATCGTCCGCGCGACTGTGCGGCGGGGCGGCGGCCCGCTCGGTTTCCACAAGGACGGCCATGGCCTCAGGCCTTCCGGCGTTGCAGTGGAAACACGAAGCAGGTCGTCGAGCCGTGTGCATAGAGCTTGCCGTCGGCCACGCCGACCAGCCGCGCTTCCGCCGTGGCCATTTGCCGGCCGGCATGGATCACGTTGCCGTCGGCGCGCAGGCGCCCGGTCGAAGGCATGATGGCGCGCGTGTAGTTGATCTTCAGCTCCGCGGTCGTGTAGCCGGTGCCGGCGGGCAGCGTCGTATGGACGGCAATGCCCATCGCCGAATCGAGCAAGGTCGCGGCAAAGCCGCCATGGGTGACGCCCATCGGGTTCATGAGGTAATCGCCCGGCTCGGCTTCGACGGCGCATTTGCCGTATTCGAGGTCGAATGGCGGCGACATTCCGATCGTGTCCGCCATCGAAGGCTTTGCACTGATCCGCCCCGAGGCCAGGGCCTGCATATAGTCCAGACCCGTCATCGTCAGCGCGGCTTCGGTGTCGAGCAACGCGGTGGCGTATTCGTAGGTCCGGGTCTTCCGCGCATCGTTCGCGTCGGGGAGCGTGGTGTCGTGCATGGGTCGCCTCATCTGTGGGCCGTTCGCTCGGAACACCGCTCCCGACAGCCATGACATCGGCAGTCATGCCAGCCGGAGGGGTCGTCCGTTCGAAATAAAGTTCCTTTTTAGAACTCACTGTAGTAAGTTCTCTTTTGGAACCTGTCAATAGCCGTTATACTGAGCCATGCGCTGGAACGAATTGAGCAAGGAAGCCTGTCCGGTCGCCCGCGGCCTATCGGTGGTCGGCGACCGCTGGACAATGCTGATCCTCCGGGATTGTTTCCTGGGGATCCGCCGTTTCGAGCAGTTTCAGGAGCGGCTGGGCATAACCCGCCACGTTCTGGCCGACCGGCTGCGCAAGCTGGAAGCGGCCGGGGTCCTGCAGCGGGAGCGCTACAGCGAGAGACCTGCCAGATACGAGTACCGCCTGACCGAAACGGGCAAGGACTTCTATCCCGTGCTGCTGTCGCTGATCGGCTGGGCGAACCGGCATGTTCCGTCCGGCGGGCCGCCACCCTTCGAGCTCGTCTCCCGCGACACGGGCGAGCGCATCGAGCCGAAGCTGATCGATGGGAACACCGGCGATCCGGTGAACCACCGTACGGTTCGGGCTCTGTGGCGTGACGAAAAGACGGCCTAGCCAGAGCGGCGCAAACGGCGCCTAAGCCACGCTTACAACCATTCGCGCGCGGCGGGGCCGCTGGTCATGACGCGCTCGACCTTGGCGAGGAGCTCGGGCGTGCCGACATGGTACCACTCGCCGTCGTGGCGCATGCCGAAGAGCCGGCCGCTCTCCTGAATTTCATCGTAGAGACGGACCAGCGAGAAGCGGCCCTCGGCCACGTCCTTGAAGATCTTGGGATGCAGGATCTGGACGCCGGTGAAGACGAAAGGCGCCACCTCGCCCTCGCCGCGCCGCGTCAGGCGGCCGTCGGGGTCCATGAAGTAGTCGCCCGAGCCTTCATAGCCGGGCACCGCGATGGTCGGATAGAGCATCAGCAGCGCATCCATACGCCGGCCGTCCCAGGCGTGGCGCAGGCGCTCCAGAGCCGGGGTCGGCCCGTCGAGCCAGACCGTATCGGAATTGGCGACGAGGAAGGGCTTGTCGCCCAGCTTGTCGATGGCGTGGCGCACGCCCCCGCCGGTCTCCAGCAGGTCCTTCTCGGGCGAGAAGACGATCTTGGGCGCCTTGCGGTCCTTCAGATGCGCTTCGAGCTTCTCGCCCAGGTGATGGAGATTGACGACCGCGGTCGTGACCTTGGCGCGCTCCAGGTGATCGAGCACGCGGTCGATCATCGGCGTGCTGAGCACCGGGATCATCGGCTTGGGCAGATTGTCGGTGAGCGGGCGCATGCGCTTGCCGTAGCCCGCGGCGAGCACCATCGCAATCCGGATCGGCGGAGACGTCGTCATAGGACCAGCTCGTTATCAGAGGATCAGGCTTGCGGCAAAGGCGGCACGTCGGGGATGCGGCGCTCGTCCGGCGGGATCATGCGGTCGATCCAGGATTTCACCGGCGCCAGCGCCGGATGGGCGAGGTCGCGCTCGAGCCAGCGCCAGACGCGCGGGATGTGTTCGAGATAAACCGGCTTGCCGTCGCGTACGCAGAGCCGGGTGAAGATGCCGATGATCTTGCAGTTCCGCTGGGCCGACAGCATCGCGGCCGCGGCGGCGAAATCGGCGCGGTCGAGCGCGGGGAACGCATCGAGGTAACGCTCGGTCATGGCGTCGATCAGCGGCTCGGGCACGTCGCGGCGGGCGTCTTCCAACAGCGAGACCAGATCGTAGGCGACCGGGCCGATCACCGCATCCTGGAAATCGAGCAGGCCGCAGCGCGCGAGGTCCTGCTGGCCGGCGCGCCACATCAGATTGTCGACGTGGAAATCCCGCAGTGTGAGCGTCGCCGGCACGGCTTGCGCCAGCGGCATCAAGTCCGCCCAGATCGCGCGATACTCCGCGCGCATTTCCGGGTGGGGCGCCTGCGCGGCGATCGCCGGCAGATACCAGTCGACCAGCAGCGCCGCCTCCTCGAACAGCCGCGCCTCGTCATAGGCCGGCAGGTCGATCGCAGCGGCGTTGTCCGTGCGGTGGAGCGCGATCAGGACGTCAGTGGCGAGCGCATACATCTCCGCCTCGTCGCCGCCGGCCGCCAGTCGCCGCGTATAGGTCTCGTCGCCGAAATCCTCGATCACCAGCAGACCCGCGTCGATGTCCTCGGCATAGATCTCCGGCGGACTGAAGCCGAGGGCGTGCAGGTGCCGGTCGATCTTCACATAGGGCCGGACGTCTTCCTCCGGCGGCGGCGCATCCATCAGCAGCGCCGGGCGCGGGCCGCCGTGGAGGCGGACGTAGCGGCGGAAGGAGGCGTCGCCCGGCAGCGGGTCGCGCTCGGCCTCGCCCCAGCCGGCCTCGCTCAGCAGCGCCGTGATGCGGGCGTTTCGGTCAGTCATCACGCGCATCATGTGCGTCGAGCCCGAGGGCGGCGAGGCGCGCTTGCCAGGCAGCGCCGGGACGGAGCGAGATCGCCCGCTTGTCTGGATCCGCATCGTCGAGGGCGATTTGAACGGTCAGCCAGCGCTCGTTCTCAAAGCCACGCGCGCGTTCGGGCCACTCGATCAGCGTGATGCCGTCGCTCAGCGCTTCCTCGATGCCGAGTTCGTAGAGCTCGTCGGCGCTCTCGATACGGTAGAGATCGAAATGATGGATCGGGCAGGCGTCGCCCTCATAGACCTGGACGAGGGTGAAGGTCGGGCTCGGCACCTCCTCGGTCGGCGTGGTGAGTGCCCGGATGAAGCCGCGGGCGAAGACGGTCTTGCCGGCGCCCAGAGGGCCCTGCAGCGCCACCACGTCGCCCGCCTCGGCCACGGCCGCGATCCTGGCCGCAAGCGCGATCGTCGACGCTTCGGCTTCGCTCTCGTATCCGGCGGTGGACATGCCAGTGGAAATCGGTGTGGAAATCGCTGCGGCTCCGGCGCTTAGCGGCTGTTCGATCATCGCGCGACTTTATCAGCAGGTCCCGAGGCGGCAAGGGCCTCAGGCGCTCTTGCGCGCCAGCTCGGAAGACGTCTCGGATTGGTCGTCCGGCGTTCCGTCCTCGGGCGTGGTCTCGACCGGGGTGGCGCGGTCGGGCAGCGTGCAGATCACCGTGGTGCCGTCGTCGCCGCTGTCGATGGCGACCGCGCCGCCATGCAGCTCGACCAGGCTCTTGACCAGCGAGAGACCGAGGCCGACACCGACCTGGCGGCCGTCGGCGTCGCGGCCGCGTACGAACTTGTCGAAGACGTGGCTGCGCTCGTCCTCGGGGATGCCGATGCCGGTATCGGTGACCGAGAAGACGATGAAACGGCCGTCGCGGCGCGCCCGCAACGTGACAGTGCCGCCGGCCGGCGTGAACTTGATGGCGTTGGAGACGAGGTTGTAGAGCGCGTGCTTGAGCCGCCGCTCGTCGGCCTCGAGCATGCCGATATTGGCCGGGCAATCGACCTCGAAGGTGAGCTCCTGCTCGCGGGCATATTCGTGGCTGATCGTATAGACCGAATCGACCACCGCCTTGGCGTCGACCGGGCCTATGTCCAAGGCGATGCGGCCGGCCTCGATCGAGGCGAGCTCCAGGATGTCGTTGATCAGCAGCAGCAGGCGCTGCGAGGCTTCCAGGATGCCCGCCGAATATTCCTTCTGGCGCGGCGTCAGCTCGCCGAAATACTGATTGTCGAGGATTTCGGTGAAGCCGATGATCGTGTTGAGCGGCGTGCGCAGCTCGTAGGAGACGTTGGCGATGAACTCGGATTTGAGACGGTCGGCCTGCTCCAGGCCCTCGGCGCGCTCGCGCAGCGCGCGCTCGACTTGCGTCGAATCGGTGACGTCGAGATAGCGCGCCAGCACGCTGCCGTCGGGCAGCGCGATCACCGCGTATTCGAGATGCCGCCCGTCGGCGCGCTGGAAGCGGCCGGAGACCTCCTCGCGGCTGGTGATCATGCCGACGAGGCGGGATTTCACGACCTCCCAATCCTCGTTGGTCTCGTAGAGTGCGCGGGCGTTCTCGACCAGATCGGCGATATGCGGCTCGCCCTCCAGGCTCTCCTCGCTCGCCCCCCAGAGCGAGGCGAACACCGGATTGGAGAGCTTCAAGCGGCCGTCGCCGCCGAACACCCCGACGCCCTCCGCGAGGTTGTCCAACGACTCGCGCTGCACGTCGATCAGCGTGTTGTACGAGCGCTCCAGCGCCAGACGGTCGGTCACGTCCTCATACGTATAAAGCAGCCCGCCCAACGGGTGCGGGGTCACCATCTGCCGGATCGCCGTGTTGTTGGGCAGATGCAGCAGCTCTTCCAGCGGCTCCAGGAGCGAGGTGAAGTGATTGATGCGCTCGGCCTTGAAGGCGGGGAAGTCGGCGGTCTCCGGGAGCTGCCGGCGCTCGCGCATCACCTCCAGCACCTCGCCGATCTCCGGTCCGCTGCGCAGCCAGGCCGCATCGAAATTCCACAGATCGGTGAAGGCGCGGTTGAAAAATTTGACCTTGCGGTCGGGCCCGTAGATGGCGATGGCGGTAGACAGCTTCTCCAGCACCTCGCCATGCGCCGCGACATGGCGCTCGAGCGCGATCTCGGCCTCCTCCGAGCGCGTGAGATCGAGCGCGAAGCCGGCGAGCCGGCTGCCGCTCTCCAGGGGCACCTCGTGGATCTCCCAGAGCTTGCGCGCGCCGTCGACGACGACATGCTGCTGAATATCCTGGGCGACGCCGGTGTCCTGGACATTGCGCGCCAGCGTGACGCCGGGGCCGCCGCGGCTGCCGCCGGTGAACTCACGCGAATCGCGGATCGCCGCCTCGCGGCTCTCGGCCTCGACCGCCTCGACATAGGCGCGGTTGCAGTCCTCGATCTTGAGGTCCTCGTCGCGCAGCCAGACCGCGACCGGCACCGCATCGAGCATGCCGCGCAGCTTGGCGATCTCGGTTTCATGCGCCGTGGCTTGGGCGGCGGTCTCACGAATGTCGCGGAAGCACAGCAGATCGGCGTCACGGTCGCCGATGCGCGTCCGCGCGCCCGCGGCGCGCCAGGCCAGGCGGCCCATCGGATCGTTGAGCTCCAGATTGAAGCCGACGCCGGTCTCGCGAAGCTTGGCCAGCGCCTCGACCAGCGCATCGCGGCTGGATTGAGCGAAGCGCGTGGCAATGTCGTTGAAGCCGAGCGGCCGGTCTTCGGCGAGCCCGAACAGCTTGTGCAGCCCCGGCAGCGCCACCATGGTCGCGGGACCCGCCTGCGCCACGCCGTCCGATTGGGGGCCGTGCGGCAGCGCGATCACGCCCATCGCATGCGCGTTGAGCGCGGCGTTCATCGCATTGGCCAGGCCCTCATTGGCCGCGCTGTGCCGCTCGGCGGCGCGCAGACGGCGGCGCAGGACGTAGGCATACCCACCCCCTGCGACGGCCAATGCACATGCCGGTATCAGGGCCAACCACGCCACGATCGCCGGATCGAAATCCCCCAAAGGGCACGCCCTCGCTTCACATCTTCTTCGCTTGCTCATCCCTTTGCCACCAATCGGGCAGCAAGAGCCAAACAACATGAAGAATTTCTATGGTTAATATACCGTTAAGGAATCGCCGTGAAGGGTTTCTATTTGATTTCTTAAAATAAGTGACAGGACTCACGCGGCACTCAACCCTGCGGAGTCTTGCGGTCTTCAGACTCGACTCCAGTAAACGACGCGACTCGCACGCCGATTCGACATGAAAAAGCCCGCAACTGCGGCGGGCGGCTTCGGTCTGAGATCCGGGGGCTGGCGTTCGGGCAAAAAAAGCGCGGCGGAGACACGGTAAGAAGGGGAGGAACCGGTCTCCGCCGCCGCCCAAAATGGGCTGGGGAGGGGGGAGGTCTGTAATCGTCATTCTGATCACAAAATATTAACAATTGGTTGATCATGTTCTTAACCATGTTAGGCATGAAGGGCGCTCCAACGCGTTGACGAACAGCGACGTTCGGACCGCCGGATCCGGGGGGAGTTCGGGCCATGCGGCGCGAAACATCAGGATGTATGGGGGCTTCGGGGCCCGCGGGCGCGAGCGTTGCCTTTGCCGCCCTTCTGGCCGGCTCGGCTGTGGGCTGCGCGGCGGTCCCCGACTATGGTGAATATCTGATGCGCTGGCAGGGAAAGAATCTTGCGAATTTGCGCGCCGATTGGGGCGAGCCCGATTACCGCTACAACGATCATCGCGGGCGCGCGACGGTGCAATATATCTACCGCGAAGTGATCTTCGAATCGCTGTCCAGCGGCCGGGAGGTCGTGTGGTGGTGCCTGACCAATTTTCATCTGAACGGCGACGGCCGGGTGGTCGAGACATCGAGCTCCGGCAACCATTGTTTCCCGCCCGACGACCTCGCCGCCGAACGAGAACGCCGGAACCGCCGCCGCGGCGCGGTTCCCTACGTTCCCCCGGCCGACGCGACCGAGTAGGCTCGGGGAGAGGAGCAGACCCATGGCAACATCGCGAACCGTGCTGAAGACCGATCTGATCGAGCGCGTGGCCGGGCTTGCGGCGAAGAAGCTCGGCAAGGCGATGGCCGCCGAGACCGAAGCCTTCGTGCGCGCCTTCTACGACCACGTGCCGCCCGACGATATCGCGAGCACGGATCCGGCCGATCTCTTCGGCGCCGCCCTCGCCTTCTGGAAGTTCGCCGCCGAGCGGGAGCCCGAGAAGCCGAAGATCCGCGTCTTCAATCCCAATTTCGACGACGACGGCTGGAAGTCGGTCCACACTGTGATCGAGATCGTCAACGACGACATGCCGTTCCTCGTCGACTCGGTCGCGGCCGAGCTCAGCAAGCTCGAGCTCACCGTCCATCTGGTGATCCATCCGATCTTCCGCGTGCAGCGCGACGCCAAGGGGCATCTGACCGAGATCCATCCCGCCGCAGAGGGCGGCAAGAACGGCGCCGCGGCCGAATCCTTCATGCACATCCAGATCGACGAGCAGACCGGCAAGCGCGGTTTGGCGGAGATCGAGCAGGCGCTGCACAAGGTGCTGGGCGATGTGCGCATGGCGGTGGCCGACTGGCAGCCGATCCGCGCGAAGGTGAAGGAGGCGCAAGAGGCGCTCGACCACGCGCCCAAATTCATCGACGACAAGGCGAAGGAGGAGATCACCGCCTTTCTCGACTGGCTCGACGACGATCACTTCACCTTCCTGGGCTACCGCGAATACGAGGTGTCGAAGAAGGGCAAAGACAGTTTCATGGGGGTCGTCGACGGCTCGGGCCTGGGTCTTCTGCGCGACCCGGACGTGCACGTCTTCGAAGGCGTGCGCCGCCTCGCCGATCTGCCGCAACACGTCCGTGACTTCCTGGAGCGCAAGCAGCTCCTGATCGTCAACAAGGCCAACATGCGCTCCACGGTGCATCGCGGCGTCCATCTCGATGCGATCGGCTTGAAGGAGTTCGACAAATCGGGCGAGGTCGCGCGCGAGCGGCTTTTCGTCGGGCTCTTCACCTCAACGGTCTACAGCCGCAGCCCGCGCTTCATCCCGGTGCTGCGCACCAAGATCGAGCGCATGGTCGAGCGCGCCGGCTTCGAGATGGGCAGCCATGACGGCAAGGCGTTGCTGCACATCCTGGAGACGTTCCCGCGCGACGAGCTGTTCCAGGTCAACGACGACGAGCTCTTCAACACCAGCCTCGGCATCCTGCATCTGCAGGAGCGCCACCGCACGGCGCTCTTCGTGCGCCAGGACGCCTTCGAGCGCTTCATCTCGTGCCTCGTCTTCGTGCCGCGCGACCGCCACGACACGGCGCTGCGTCAGCGGTTTAGCAAGATCCTCGAGGCCGCCTTCAACGGGCCGATCACCGCCTTCCAGACGCAGATCGGCGACGAGTCGGTGCTGGCGCGCGTGCATTTCATCGTCAAGACCGAGCCCGGCGCCATTCCGGACTACAACGTCGCCGAGATCGAGGCGCTGCTGGTCGAGGCGAGCCGGTCCTGGGGCGACGAGCTGCGCGACGCGTTGATCCATCTCCGCGGCGAGGACAAGGGCCTCAAGCTCTTCCGCCGATACGGCGAGGCCTTCCCGACCGCCTATGAAGAGCGCTTCGATGCGCAATACGCGCTCACGGATATTGCGAAGATCGAGGACGCGCTCGAGACCAACACGATGGCGCTCAACCTCTACCGCCCGATCGAGGCGCCCGACACCGCGGTGCGGTTCAAGATCTATCACAGCGACGATGCGGTGGCGCTCTCCGACGTCCTGCCGATGCTGGAAAACATGGGCCTGCGGGTGATGGACGAGATGCCCTATCAGGTCGCGCCGGCCGGACAGCCCGAGGTCTGGATCCACGACTTCGGCGTGGTGCGGCGCGACGGCGGCGCCATCGCGCTCGGCGAAATCCGTGAGGCTTTCGAGGACAGCTTCGCCCGCATCTGGCTGGGCGAGATGGAGAATGACGGCTTCAACCGCCTGGTGATCGGCGCCGGGCTGCATTGGCGCGCCATCGTCATCCTGCGCGCGCTCGCCAAGTATCTGCGCCAGGCCGCGATCCCCTTCAGCCAGGCCTATATGGAGGACACGCTCGACGCCAATACCGAGCTTGCCCAGCTTCTGGTCGAGCTGTTCGAGAAGCGCTTCCATCCCGAGGAGGCGAACGAAGCGGCGGAGAAGAAGATCACCGCGCGCATCGAAGCCGGTCTCGAGGAGGTCGAGAGCCTGGATGAGGACCGCATCATCCGGCGCTTCATGAACCTCGTTCAGGCGGCGCTGCGCACCAACTTCTATCAGCCTGCCGCCGATGCCGGGCACAAGCCCTATCTCAGCATCAAGTTCGACAGCGGCTTGATCGACGAGCTGCCGCTGCCGCGGCCGTTCCGCGAGATCTTCGTCTATTCGCCCCGCGTGGAAGGCATCCATCTGCGCGGCGGCAAGGTGGCGCGCGGCGGCCTGCGCTGGTCGGACCGGCGCGAGGATTTCCGCACCGAGATCCTGGGGCTCATGAAGGCCCAGATGGTCAAGAACGCGGTCATCGTGCCAGTCGGCTCCAAGGGCGGCTTCGTGGTCAAGCAGCCGCCGGCCGATCCGAGCCGCGAGGCCCAGCTCGCCGAGGGGGTCGAATGCTACAAGACCTTCCTGTGCGGCCTGCTCGATCTGACCGACAACCGCGTCGGCGACGACATCGTGCCGCCCACGAACGTGGTCCGGCACGACGATGAGGATCCCTATCTCGTCGTCGCCGCCGACAAGGGCACGGCGACCTTCTCCGACTACGCCAACGGCGTGTCGGATGACTATGGCTTCTGGCTCGGCGACGCTTTTGCCTCCGGAGGGTCGGTCGGCTACGACCACAAGAAGATGGGCATCACCGCGCGCGGCGCCTGGGAAGCGGTCAAGCGCCACTTCCGCGAGATCGGCAAGGACATCCAGACCGAAGACTTCACCGTGGTCGGCGTGGGCGATATGTCGGGCGACGTCTTCGGCAATGGCATGCTGCTGAGCGAGCACATCAAGCTGATCGGCGCCTTCAACCACCTGCATATCTTCGTCGATCCCGATCCGGACCCGAAGAAGAGCTTTGCCGAGCGCAAGCGCTTGTTCGATCTGCCGCGCTCCAACTGGACCGATTACGAGGCCAAGCTGATCAGCAAGGGCGGCGGCATCTTCGAGCGCAAGGCCAAGTCGATCGCGCTGACGCCGGAGGTGAAGGCCTCCTTCGACCTCAAGAAGGACAAGGTGACGCCCAACGAGCTGATCCGCGCCATGCTCAAGGCGGATGCCGAGTTGCTGTGGTTCGGCGGCATCGGCACCTATGTGAAATCGTCGAAGGAAAGCAACGCCGAGGTCGGCGACCGCGCCACCGACGCACTGCGGGTCGACGCCACCGAGCTGCAGGCGAAGGTGGTCGGCGAGGGCGCCAATCTGGGCGTGACGCAGCGCGGGCGCATCGAGTTCGCCCAGCACGGCGGGCGCCTCAACTCCGATGCCATCGACAATTCCGCCGGCGTCGATTGCTCCGACCACGAGGTCAACATCAAGATCCTGCTGGGCCAGGTCGTCCAGGCCGGCGACATGACGATGAAGCAGCGCAACGAGCTGCTGGAGACGATGACCGACGAGGTCGGCGCGCTGGTGCTGCGCGACAACTATCTGCAGACCCAGGCGCTGAGCCTGGTCGAAGCGATGGGCGCCACCCGCCTCGATCTGCAGGTGCAGTTCATGAAGGCGCTGGAGCGCGAGAACCGGCTCGACCGGGCGATCGAGTTCCTGCCCGACGACGAGGAGGTCGCAGACCGCGACGCGACCAAGCGCGGCCTCACGCGGCCGGAGCTGTCGGTGCTGCTCGCCTACGCCAAGATCGTGCTGATCGACCAGCTGCTGGACCCCGATCTGCCCGACGATCCGCTGCTGGAGCAGGACCTGATTGCCTATTTCCCCAAGCCGCTTCACGAGCCCTACCGCGCGGCGATCAACCAGCACCGCCTGAAGCGCGAGATCATCTCGACCTACGTCACCAACTCGATCGTCAACCGGGCGGGTCCGACCTTCATCCACGAGTTGGGCGAGAAGTCGGGCATGGCGCCCGCCGATGTCGCCCGCGCTTATCTCGTCGCCCGCGATGTCTTCCAACTGCGCGACAGCTGGCGCGCCATCGAGGCGCTTGACAACACGGTGTCGGCCGAGGTGCAGATCGAGATGCTGAGCGAAGCGCGTCAGCTCATCGAGCGCACGACGTTCTGGTTCCTGCGCGGGCTCCGCCAGCCGATCGACGTGCGCGGCGTGGCCGAAAGCTTCCGCCCCGGCATCGCGGCCTTGTGGAAGAACCTGGACAAGGTGCTCACCGGCGGCGAGCAGGCCAAGGTCGACGCCCGCGCCAAGGCGCTGGCCAAGAAGGGCGTCCCCGCGAAGCTCGCCGAGCGCGTCGCGGCCTTCGATACGATGGCCTCGGCCTGCGATATCGTGCGTCTCGCCGGCGGGCGCGAGCGCGACATGAAGGCGACCGCGGCGCTCTACTTCACGCTCGGCAAGACGTTCGGGCTCGACTGGCTGCGCGAGCAGGCCGAGCGGCTGGGCGCGGGCGATTACTGGAACGATCTCGCGGTCACCTCGCTGGTCGAGGATCTCTACGGGCACCAGTTCCAGCTCTGCCAGAGCGTGCTCGAAGCCGCCGGGGACACACCGTCCGCCGCGGAGGCCGTCGCCGAGGCGTGGGCCGATGCGCGCCGCCCGATGGTCGACCGCCTCAACTGGCTGCTCGGCGAATTGCGCGGCCAGGAGAGCGTCGATCTCGCCATGCTGGCGGTCGCCAACCGCCAGATCCGCGCGCTCGTGTCGAGCTAACGGAGACGGCGACGCCCTTTGAGCACTGGATTCCCGCTTGCGCGGGAATCACGGCCCGGGTGAGTTCTTTCAGCCTCACCACCGCTATACTCCGCCGATGCGCCAGATCGCACCGGATCGCTCGCGGCGCCCCGTGAGCCGCTCATGAAACGCCCCTCGCGCGAGATCAATATCTTCAGCCTCTCGGCGCTGGATCTCTTCGCCTCGGCGATGGGCAGCTTCATCCTGATCGCGGTGATGCTGTTCCCCTACTATCAGAAGTCGGCGATCGTGCGCGATCTCGACCTCGTCTTCGTCATGGATACGACCGGCAGCATGGGCAAGGAGATCAAGTCCATGCAGCAGAACCTGATCCTGACCGCGCGGGTGCTGCGCAAGGCCTCGCCGCGGCTGCGCGTCGGCTTCGTCGTCTACCGCGACCGTGGGACCAAGGAGGCTTATCTGGTGCGCTCGCTCCCGCTCACGGCGATGGACCCGGCCGGCGAGCGGCGCCTGCAGACCTTCATCAACCGGCTCGATGCGAAGGGCGGCGGCGATTGGCCCGAGGCCGTCGAGGCGGGCCTCGTCCGCGCGCGCGACATGGGCTGGAACCGGCGCTCGCGAAACATGATCCTGGTGATCGGTGACGCGCCCGCGCACCGCCGCGCCTGGAGCCGCGCCTTCGCGCTGGCGACGCGCTTTGCCGGCGACGGCCACACCCGCAAGGTCTCGACCATTCTGATCGCCCGGTCCGACAAGGTCCGCGCCGCGGGCGAGCCCTTCTTCAAGCGCCTGGCGCAAGCCGGCAAGGGCGAATACGCCGACAATATCGGCCAGCTCATGTACAGCGTGCTGCTGATGGTGTTGGAGAGTCCCCCTTAAGTTTGTTCCCTCGAGCACCGCGCGTGCGCCCGCTTCGCCCGTGTGGCATGCTTCGATATCGGGGTGTGCAGGGGAAGACGCGATGGCGGGAGAAACCCTTTCGGCGACGAGGCCCGCCGGCCCGTGGCGGCAGTTCGCCTGGTGCGTCTACGACTGGGCGAACTCGCCCTTCCCGACCGTCATCAGCACCTTTCTTTTCGCCAACTACTACGCGGGCGCGGTCGCGAGCGATCCCGACCAGGGCGGCGCGCTGTGGGCGATAGCCAACGGCGTCGCCGGGGTGCTGACCGCGCTCCTGAGCCCGGTCCTCGGCGCCTTCGCCGATCAGGGCGGGCGGCGGAAGCCCTGGCTCGGCGTGATCACGGCCATAATGGTGATCGCGACGGCGCTGATGTGGTTCGTCGAGCCCACGGCCGCGTTCCTGCTGCTCGGCTTCGTGCTCGCGGTGATTGCGACGACGGCGTTCGAAGTCTCGATGGTGTTCTACAACGCCATGCTGCCCGACATCGCGCCCGAGGACCGGGTCGGCCGTATCTCCGGCTGGGGCTGGGGGCTCGGCTATGCCGGCGGCCTCACGGCGCTCATCATCTGTCTCTTCGTGCTGGTCCAGGCCGATCCTCTGGGGATCGGCCTCGACCGCGCCGACGGTGTGCTGGAGAACGTGCGCGCGACCAACATCCTGGTGGCGGCATGGATCGTGCTGTTCACCCTGCCCTTCTGGCTTTTCGTGCCCGACCGGCCGGCGACCGGCAAGCCGGCCCGCGCCATCATGCGCGACGGCATCGGCGCGCTGTGGACGACGCTCAAGCGCTGGCGCGAATTCCGCCCGATCGTGCGCTTCCTGATCGCCTTTCTGCTCTATTCGAACGGCTACAACACGCTCTTTGCACTGGGCGCGGTCTATGCGCGGCAAAAGTTCGGCTGGGAGCTTTCGAACGTGCTGGAATTCGGCATCGCGCTCAACGTGGTGGCGGGGCTAGGCGCGGTGGGCTTCGCCTGGGTCGACGATTTCTTCGGCGCCAAGCGCACGGTGCTGATCGCCGTCGCGGCGATCACGGTGTTCGCCGCCGCTGCGCTCTTGGTCGAGACCGAGACGCTCTTCTGGGTCTTCGGGCTTTCGCTCAGCGTCTTCTTCGGGCCGGCGCAAGCAGCGAGTCGCTCGATGATGGCGCGCATGGCGCCGCCGGAAATCAGGACCGAGCTCTTCGGGCTTTACGGGCTCGCAGGCCGGGTGGCGAGCTGGGCCGGTGCGCTCGCCGTGGGCGGGCTCGCCTTTGCGACGGGAAGCTTCCGCGTCGGCATGGCGGCGATCCTGGTCTTCCTGGTCGCCGGGCTCGTAGTGCTGTGGGGCGTGAAGTACGAGCAGAAGCGCGCCGACTAGTGCCGGAAATGCCTGATCCCGGTGAAGGCCATGGCGAGGTCCTTCTCGTCGGCGGCGGCGATCACCTCGTCGTCGCGGATCGAGCCGCCGGGTTGGATCACGGCCGAAGCGCCCGCCTGCGCCGCAGCGAGCAGGCCGTCGGCGAAGGGGAAGAAGGCGTCCGAGGCGACGACCGAGCCCTCTAGCCGATTGCCGCTCTCGCCCGCCTCGCGCGCGGCTTCCTCGGCTTTCCAGGCGGCGATGCGGGCGCTGTCGACGCGGCTCATCTGGCCGGCGCCGATGCCAACCGTGCGGCGGTCCTTCACATAGACGATCGCATTCGACTTCACGTGCTTGCAGACCGTGAAGGCGAAGGCCATGTCGGCGAGCTCGGTCTTGGTCGGCACGCGCTTGGTGACGACCTTGAGGTTAGGCGCGTCCGCCGGCGGCACGTCGCGGCCCTGCACCAGCAGGCCGCCGGCGATCGAGCGGATCGTCAAGCCCGCCGCGTCCGGGTCGGGCATGCCGCCGGTGAGAAGGAGGCGGAGATTATTCTTCTTGGCGATGATCGCGCGGGCGTCTTCGTCGGCGTCGGGGGCGATGATGACTTCGGTGAAGATGCCGGTGATCGCCTCGGCCGCAGCCGCGTCGATCGGCCGGTTGCAGGCGACGATGCCGCCGAAGGCGCTCACCGGATCGCAGGCGAGCGCTAGCGGATAGGCGTCGACGATGCTGTCGGATGACGCCACACCGCAGGGGTTCGCGTGCTTTATAATGGCGACGGTCGGCCGGTCGAACTCGGCGACCAGCTCGAAGGCAGCGTCGGTGTCGTTCAGGTTGTTGTAGGAGAGCTCCTTGCCCTGCACCTGCTCGGCGGTGGCGACACCCGGCCGGGCGCTGCCATCGGCGTAGAAAGCCGCGGCTTGGTGCGGGTTCTCGCCGTAGCGCAGCAGCGGCCCGCGCGCGCCCGCGATTACCAGCCGTTCGGGAAGCGCCTCGCCGTTCTGTCCGGCGAACCAGCGCGAGATCGCGGCGTCATAAGCACCGGTACGCGCGTAGGCGGCGACGGCGAGGCGGCGGCGGAGATCGAGCGTCGTGGCGCCGTCGTTCTCCGACATCTCGGCCGTCAGCGCATCGTACTGGGCGGGGTCGGTGACGACGGCGACGAATTCGTGGTTCTTCGCCGCTGCCCTGATGAGCGTCGGGCCGCCGATATCGATGTTCTCGATGCACTCCTCGAACCCTGCCCCTTTCGCCACCGTCGCCTCGAAGGGATAGAGATTGACGACGACGAGATCGATCGGGCCGATGCCGTGCTCGTCCATCGCCGCGCGGTGGCCGGCGTCGTCGCGGCGGGCGAGGATGCCGCCGTGGATCTTCGGCTGCAGCGTCTTGACGCGGCCGTCCATCATTTCCGGAAAGCCGGTGTAGTCCGCCACCTCGATCACCGGCACGCCAGCGCCCGCGAGCGCCTTGGCCGAGCCGCCGGTGGAAAGGATCTCGACGCCGTGCTTCGCGAGAAATTTCCCCAGCGCCTCGAGCCCGGTCTTGTCGGACACCGAGATCAGCGCGCGGGAAATGGAAACGGTCGCGGCCGAGGCCATGGTCTACTCCATTGATATATTTGGTAATTTTCGACTTGGAGAAAGGGCGTGGCGGCGCGTGGGCGATCTCGTCGGTGCTAGCGCGCCTTCCGCTCGGGTTCGGGGCTCTTGGATACGGGCGCGGCGCCGTTGGCGGTCCGATACTCGGGCACCAGCCGGTGCAGCTCGGCGAGCGTCTCGTCGACCTCGCCGGCGGTGGCCTTGCCCGCCAGCCCGTCGATGGCGCGGGCGAGCAGCGCCTTGTCCGCCGTGCGCGGGCTCGCCAGGAGGATGTCGGTGTACTTGGTCGGTACGGTGGGCTCGGCCGCGTGCAGCACCTCCTCGCGCAGCTTCTCGCCGGCGCGCAGGCCGGTGAACGCGATCTTGATGTCGGTCTCGGGCTCGAGGCCGGCGAGGCGGATCATCTGGCGCGCGAGGTCCTGGATGCGAACCGGCTCGCCCATTTCGAGGACGAAGATGCGCCCGCTCGCCTCGGCCTCGCCGCTGCCGAGGGCGGAGGCCTGGAGGACGAGTTCAACCGCCTCGCGCACGGTCATGAAGTAGCGCGTGACCTCGGGGTCGGTCACGGTGAGCGGCCCGCCGGCGGCGAGCTGGGCCTGGAAGATAGGCACCACCGAGCCGGTCGAGCCCAGCACATTGCCAAAGCGCACGGTAACGAAGCGTGTGCGGTCGAGCCGGCCGGCGCCCTCGAGGTCGAGCGCCTGACAATAGCTTTCGCCGAGGCGCTTGGTAGCACCCATGACGTTCGCCGGATTGACCGCCTTGTCCGTGGAAATGAGAACCATCGTGTTCACGCCCGCGGCGACACAGGCCTCGGCGACATTTCGGGTGCCGATCACATTCGTGAGCACGCCCTCGCAGGGGTGCATTTCGACCATCGGCACGTGCTTCAGGGCGGCGGCATGAAAGACCAGCTCGGGGTGGGCCTCGGCCAGCGCCGCCTCAACGCGAGCCTTGTCGCGCACGTCACGCAAGAGCACCGACCGCGGCAGGTCAGGGTGGCGATCCGCCACCTCGCGGTCGATCGAAAAGAGCTGGTATTCGGAATTGTCGAGCAGAGTAAGCTGGGCCGGGCCGAGATCGGAGATCTGGCGCACGAGCTCTGAGCCGATCGTGCCGCCCGCCCCGGTCACCATCACGCGCTTACCGGCGATCAACGCCTTCATCGCCGGACGATCGAGCGCGGCCTGCGGCCGGCCGAGCAGATCTTCCAGCGCGATCGGCCGCAAGGTGACCTGCTCCTCGGGGGAGGTCGCCTCGAAGTCCTCCAAGCTCGGCAGGCGGGCGAGCGTCATGCCGTGGGCGTCGGCCATGTCGAGCAACGCGCGGATGCGGGCGCCGTCGAGACCTTCCTTGGTGATGATGAACCGCCGCGGCTTCCGCCCCGCCTTGGCCAGCTTGGCGACCACTTCGTCGAGGTCCTCCACCTTACCCAGGACCGGCACGCCGTGGATGTGCCGGCCAACCCGGCCGCTGGAATCGCTGACGATGCCGACGGCGGCGTAGTTCGCGTTGGGCGCGCGGTCGACGCCGCGGATGAAGAGTTCGGCCCCATCGCCCGCGCCGAGAAGCAGCACCGGGATGCGGCGCCGGCCGTCGCGCGCCAGGAGATTGCCGAGGCGGCGGTCCTTGAAGACGCGGTAGAGCGCACGCGGGCCGCCGAGGAAGGTGACCAGCACGAACCAGTTGATGAACAGCGAGGAGCGCGGCAGGTCCTGGAGACGGTTCACCAGGAAGAGCAGCGGCAGGAAGATGAGCACGACGAGCGTGGCGGCCTTGAGGATCGCCATCATGTCGTTGAGCGAGGCGTAGCGCCAGACGCCGCGATAGAGATCGAAGCTCGCGAACACCCCCGCGGCGACCAGGGCGAAAAGCCCCATGCCGATCCAGAAATAATCGGAACTGTACCAAAGCACCGACTCGCCCAGGCGCAGATATTGCGCGACGGCGAACGACGCCGCGGCCATCACCACGTCATGCACGAAGGCGATGCGCGCCCGGTACCCGCGTAGGCTCTTGAACATCCCGCCTCTCAAATTCGCGCGGGCGGAAGATTAGCATGAGCGGCCCGCCGGTCGAATGAAATCAAATGCGAATGAAATCAGACAGTAAGGGCGGACTACGGCTCTTGCCGGTGCCGGGCCGGATCGCGCGCGCTCAGCAGAAAGAGCATCAAGGCGACGACCAGAACCCCGGCCGCGAGCGCCGGCCAGCGCCACGCGACCTCGCGCTCGCCGATCACCGCGAGGCCGATCAGCGGCGCATTGCCGGCGGCGATGAGCCGGACGACCTGAGCATGGGTCATACCGCCCTGGACCGCGCGCTGATAGAAATGCTCGCGGTGGGCGCGCAGGACCGGCGCGCCGCGCACCGCCCGGCGCAGCAAGGTCAGGCTCGCATCGGCGAGATAGTAGGCCGGCAACAGCAGCGCAGCCGCCCAGGCGCCCGAGGCCGCCGCCG
>JARRKQ010000022.1:0-44154 GCA_037387885.1 Alphaproteobacteria bacterium
GCCGAGGACGAAATGTTGACGATCGCGCCGCCCGGTCCGCCGCGCGCGGTCGACATGCGGCGCGCCGCCTCGCGCAGGCAATAGAGCACGCCGTTCACGTTGACATCGACGACCTTCGCCATCGCCTCGGGATCGACATCGACGATCTTCGAGATCTGTCCGGTGATGCCCGCATTGTTGACGAGCGCGGTAACGGGCCCGAGCGCGCCCTCGACCGCATCGAACATCTTGGCGACCGCGGCCGGATCGCTCACATCGGCCTGCACGCGGACGGCGCGGCCGCCCGCCGCCTCGATCTCCTTGATCACGCTTTCCGCCGCCGCGGTGTCGCGCGCGTAGTTGACCGCCACGTCGTAGCCGCGCGCAGCCCCCAACCGCGCCACCGCCGCGCCGATCCCCCGGCCGGCGCCGGTCACCAGAAGCACACCGCTCATTCGGCCGCCGCCTTTCCCCGAAGTTGGTCTTTAGGAGGTTTGGTTTCGGGCGCGAAGGCGCGCTCCATCTCCTCGCGCGCGATCACGGCGAGGCTGTTCGTGTTGAGCTTGACGTCCTACTTCCGCAGGATCTCGCCCGCCGGCACGTCGACGCTGAGCGTGACGTTGTGCGCGAGCCCAACGGGGAGGGCCCCTTGCGCCAGCGAGCGTTCGGCCGGCAGCAGCGTGCCCGAAACCGTGTACCCGCCCTCGCCGTCGAGCGTCTCGCCGGCCTTCAAGTCGCGCTTGGCCATGGCGACCGCATCGGCGCGGAAACCTGTCGCCACGCCCGTCGGCTCGCCGCGCAACGCGACGTTCGCGACCGAGATCCCGAGCTCGAGCCCGATCAGGTGCCAGCGCTTGTAGCTCACCGCGTAGCGTCCGCTCGCATCGGTCTTGAGGCCGTACTCCGAAAAGCAGCGCCGGACATACTCGTCGCCCGCCTCGACCACCGCGAAGACGCCCCAGCGGATGTCGTGGTCGATCGGCGTGCCGTCGGGCTTGAGCGAGGAAACCACCTCGACCTGGCCCTTGTGATGCAGCGCGCCCCCCTCATCGGCCGGCCGCAGAACTTCCGGCAGATCGTCGATGGCGCAGGGCGGATAGGCGAGGCCCTCCGGCGCCGGGGTGAGCCCCGTTGCGTTCGCCACCGCGGTGCTCTCGATGGCGGGCTTGGTGCCGTCGAGGAAGGAGGTGAACATGCGCGGGTTCATGCCGCCCTCTTGCGCTTGTTGCGGCGTCAACCCGTAACCGTCCCAGACGTTGTCGGGCGTGTAGGTGCGGTATTCGGGCAGCCACTTATGGCCGCGCCCGGCGGCAGTGACGTCGAAGCCGCTCGCCCGCGCCCAGTCGACGAGCTCGCAGATCAGCGCCGGCTGGTCCCCGTAAGCGAGCGAGTAGACGCCGCCGCCCGCCTGCACCTTCGTGGCGAGATAGGGCCCGGCGACCGCATCGGCCTCGACATTGACCATGATGATGCTCTTGCCCGCGTCCGCCGCGTCGAGCGCGTGGCCGATACCGGCGGGCGGATCGCCCGTCGCCTCGACGATGACGTCGATCTCATCGGCGGCGAAGAGCTTGCCCGCATCCGCCGTGAGCCAGGTCCCGCCCGACTTCAGCGCCTTCTTCAGGTTCGCCGCCCCGACCCGCTCGCCGGGCCAGCCGATGCGCTTGAGATTGTCACGAGCGCGGCCCGGATCGATATCGGCGATCGCCGCGACATGTACGCCCGGGATGCGTGGCACCTGCGCCAAATACATCGAGGCGAACTTGCCGCAACCGATCACGCCGACCCGGACGGGTTTCTCGGCCGCGGCGCGCGCCTGCAGGAGACGGTGGAGGTTCATGGGTTTTCCCTACTCCGCCGCCTGCGCGGCCAGCTCCATCAGGCAGTCGTCGCCCAGACATTCGATCGGCGCGAAGTCGCGGTGGGCGATCCATTCCGGGCGCTTGAACTGGCGGATGTGATTGTCGACGTGGCAGAGCGAGAGGTAGACGATGGTGCGCGGGAAGGGCGACATGTTCGGCGGCGAGCCATGCACCAGATTGCCGTGGAACATCAGCATCGAGCCCGCCGGAGCTTTCGCCGAATAAATCCCTCCGCGGTCCACCAGCCGCGCCACCGTCTCCTTGTCGAGCGTCCATAAGGGATAGCTCGTCGTCGCGACGTCGTGGCCGGCCTCGAAGACCCCCTCGGCATGGCTGCCCGGAATGAGCCAGAGCGGACCGTTGAACTCGGTCACCTCGTCGACGAGGACGGCGACGTTCATCGCCCGCGGCTCGGGCATCGCATCGTCGCGCGCCCAGGTGCCGTAGTCCTGATGCCACTGCCAGACGTCGCCGTCGAAGGCGGCCTTGGCGTTCACCTTGTACTGGTGCATGTAGACCGGGCCGTCGAGCAGCTGTTCAACTGGCTCGACCATGCGCGGATGACGCCCGAGACGCCGGAAGGCGTCGTTGTAGGTATGCGCGGCAAAGGCGGTGCGCGCGGTCTCGCCGTCCTTCTCGCGCACGACCTCCTGACGGTCCATCGCAAAGACATCGCCCGCCGCGCGCCGCAACACCGCGAGCTCGGGCGCGGTGAACAGCTTCGGCAGCATCAGATAGCCGCGGTCGCGAAATTCGCTGAGTTGATCGTCGGTGAGCTTCATGACCGGTTGCCTCCCACAAGGCTCCCCCGCGACCCCGTAGGAAGATCCGCCCACCTCCGTGGGTCAGCCGTCTTCGGGTCCCGGATAATCCGTCTGTCCGTCCGCAAGCGCGTAGCAGGCCAGCCGCACCGTCTTCGGGATCACCACCGGCACGCCGTCGCGCTCGCCCTTCTCGTAGTATTGCACCACGCGGCGCTTCAAGCCCAGCGCTTCGGCGG
Organism: Alphaproteobacteria bacterium; assembly: GCA_037387885.1. Classification (GTDB taxonomy): domain Bacteria; phylum Pseudomonadota; class Alphaproteobacteria; order JAPULJ01; family JAPULJ01; genus DATKZM01. Next base: position 2,842 of record JARRKQ010000022.1, read on the forward strand.
CGGCCTTCTGGGACAGTTTGAGCGATTTGCGCCAACGCCGGAAGGCGAGCGGGCTCATCACCCCGTTCTCCGCCCCGCCGCTTTCCAACGCGTAGGTGTCTTTCGATTTTATCTTCTTCGCCATCGGCCGATCCGGCCCCGGTCTGTCCGCAGATATGCGCGATTTTATGGGTGGGACCCACATACACAAAGCAAAAAAGCGCACGACGTGCGCAGAAAACGCTTGAATTGCGCACAGAGTGCGCCTATCTTTGGATCAAAGGCGCACGTCGTGCGCGTTTTACAAATGAACCAGTTACCAACGTCCAGGCACCAGAACCCCAGGCGCCCCACGAGGCGCCAATCTCAAGGAGGATGCGATGCTCGACTACAATGCTGTCGTCATCGGACGCGTCGGCATCATCAGCAAAGCGGTGCTGGCTGCGCTTCGAACCCACGCCGAGGACACCTCGCGGACGGTCCCGCTGCTGGGGCTGCCCCCGAAGATCATCTACCGCGTCGAGGATGACGGGCACGAGACCCTGACCACCGATCCGGTCGAGGTCCACCACCTGACCCGGAACCGCCGCGACGCGACCGTCGACGTGATCCCCGTCGTCGCCTGACATCAGGCCCGCGCGCCCCACCGCCGCATCATGGCGGCGGCGCGGCGGATTTTCCCGATTCGCCCAACCCCGTAATGGCCAAGGATCGCGCCTGCGCTTATGCTGAGGCGTATGGCGACACTGGTGATGATCCACGGCATGTGGGGACCCGGACCCCATTGGGCCGCGTTCACGAAAGCCTTCGAGGCGGCCGGCCATACGGTGATTGCGCCGGTGCTGCGCTATCACGGCGTCGATCCGGCGACGCCGCCCGATCCGGCCCTGGGTAAGACCAGCCTGCTCGACTACGCCGCCGATCTCGAGGCCGCGATCGGCACGCTGAAGGAAAAGCCCATCATCATCGGCCATTCGATGGGCGGGTTGATCGCGCAGATCCTGGCCGCACGAGGGCTCGCGCGCGCGGCCATCTTCCTGACCCCGGCGCCGCCTGCGGGCTGGCCGGCAACGCTCATTCTTTTCATGCCCTCGGTGCTGCGGGTCTTCTTCTGGACCATCCTCACCAAGGCGCTGTTCGTCTTCCGCCCGCACCGGCCGAGCTTCAAGACCGCGTGCTACGCTTACCTCAACCGTCTCACGCCGGAGGACCAGCGCCGCGAATACGACGCCCAGGTGTACGAATCGGGCCGGGTCGTCTTCGAGATTGCCTTCTGGTGCATCGACTGGCGGCGCGCGGCCCGGGTGAAGGCGAGCGACGTCACCTGCCCCACCCTGACCGTCGCCGCGGGCCAGGACCGGATCGTGCCGGCGGCCTGCGTGCGCGCCACCGCCCGGCGCTATGCCGCAGGCGGCGGCGAGTTCCTCGAACTGCCCGAGAACGCCCATTGGATCCACGGCGAGTCCAACTGGCGCGAAACCGTGCAGCGCTGCCTCGACTGGATCGAGGAAAAGGCCAGCTAGAATATTATTCGGCGGCGGCGGCCTGGCTCGTCGTGTTGTCGACGATCACCGGCGAGTCGAAGAACTCGACCGTCGGCTCCATGCCATAGCGCTCCTTCATCATCGCCTTCCACTCGGCGGTGTAGACCTTCTCCGCCTGCTCGCGCGATTCCCAAAGATACGCGCCGCCCGCCGCAGCGCCTTCGCCGTAGAGATAGTATTTGCGCACCAGCCCATCGAGCCCGCGATAGTTGGGCGCCGAGGCCTCGAACATCTTGGTGGCCTCCTCGAGCGTCGTGCCCTCGGGCATCTTGAAGCGGACGATTGCGGTGATCATGGTTCTTGTCTCCCTTTCTGGAGTCCTCGCACAGGCGCGAAGTCACTATAGTGGCGTTATTGACATTTGATAAATTGATTAATTCCAGAAATACATTGTATTCTTAAATGTATGATTCCCGATTTCGACGTCGATTTGCTCCGAACCTTCGTCGCGATCGCCGTGACCGGCGGTTTCGCGCGGGCGGGCGAACGGGTCGGCCGCAGCCAATCCGCCGTCAGCCTACAGATGAAACGCCTCGAAGCGCAAGCGGGCGTTCGGCTCTTTCGCCGCGAGGGCCGGCGCATGGTGCTGACCGCCGACGGCCGCCGCCTGCTGCATTACGCGCGGCGCATCCTGGCGCTGAACGACGAGGCGAAAGCGAGCCTGCAGCGCGCCGGCATCGAAGGCCCCGTGCGCCTCGGCACCAACCAGGATCTCGCCGAGTCGAGCCTGCCCGACGCGCTTGCCCGTTTCGCACTGACCTATCCCGCCGCCACGCTCGAGGTCACGGTCGAGTCCACCGCGACGATCAAGGCGATGCTCGACGACGGCGCGCTCGATCTCGCACTGACCCTGGACCGGCCCGAGGCCGGTGACGCCGCGACCGCACGCAGGCTCGCGCCCGAGCCGCTGATCTGGATCGGCAATGGCCATGCGCCACCAGCGCGCGCGCCGTTGCCGTTGGTGTTGTGCGATGAGAGTTGCGGTATTCGCGCAGCGGCGCTGGCGGCGCTCGACGCGGCGCGGCGTCCCCATCGCATCGTCTATGTGAGCCCGAGCCTGGCCGGACTGCGCGCGGCGGTACGCGCGGGGCTCGGCATCACCGCCCGCGGTGAACGCGTGCTTGAGCCCGGTCTCGCACCCGTCGCCGGCCACCCGCGTCTCCCCGCGTTGCCCGAGCTCGCCGTCATGCTCTCGCGCCCGCCCGGCGCGCCGGCATCGGCTGCGATCGATCGACTGGCCGCAATCCTCGAAGGCCTGTTTGCCGAGGATGCGGACCCGGCCGCGGCGGCGATCTGATCCGCACACGCCGTTCGGCATGCCTCCGGGCCACCAAGCGGGTTTAGTAAGTTTTCCACTAATTGCGCGTATCCCAGAGCGGACGCCCCAGAGGCGCCACGCTCGGAATTGCTCGCCTGACACTCATCGATGAACCACGCCGCCAAACGCCAGAAGAAGAAAGTCTCGCGCAAAGCCGCCATGAAGCTGCGCGCCCGTCCGGCCAAGGCCGGCGTCAAGTCCGCGCGCGCGGCGCCTGCGGATTACAACGCGCAGCTCTTTCAGAAGGGCTTGCAGCTCCAGATGGCGGGACGCACGGGCGAGGCCGAGGCCATTTATCGCCAAATCCTCGCGGCCAAGCCCAGCCATGCCGATGCCAATCACCTGCTGGGCGTGCTGGCGAAACAGGCGGGCAATCCCGGCGCCGCGCATGAGCTCATCTCGAAGGCGATCAATACCGATCCGACCCAGCCGATCTATCACAACAATTTCGGCAGCGTGTTCGGCGACCTGGGCCGGTTGGACGAGGCCGCCGTTCACTTCCGCAAGGCGATCACGCTCAAGCCCGACTTCGTCGACCCGCATTTCAATCTCGCGGGTGTGGCGCTGCAGCAGGGCCAGCTCGCTGAGGCGGCCGAGGGTTACCGCAAAGTCCTCGCACTATGCCCCGACCACGCCGAAGCGCTATTCAAACTCGCCTTTGTGCAGCACCGACTCGGGCGTCTGGACGAAGCGCTGGCCGGCTACCAGAGCACGCTCGCGGCCAATCCCCACCACGCCGACGCCCATAACAATCTATGCGCGCTCTTTTACGCCCTCGGGCAGCCGAATGAGGCCTTCCCCCACGGTTGCGCCGCAGTCACCCTCAAACCTGGCTTCGAGCCCTTCTGGAACATCCTGGCGACCTCCCTGGTGACACTTCAGTTTACGAGCGCCGATGACGACATCTTCGAGATCCTCGAACGCCTGCTCGATCGTCCGAAGGTCAACACCAATCCGATCGCCCGCCCGATCCTGAGCGCGCTTCGATGCCATGCCAAGTCGGGGCCGGTTCTTAAGCAAGCGTGTGACGACGGCGCGGATGCGGTGGCAATCGCAGCGGAACTTTCGACAATCCCGCTGCTGCTCCGCCTCCTATCGCTCAGCATGATCAATGATGCGACGTTGGAACGTGCGCTTACGCGGCTTCGCCGGGACAACCTTCTTGCCCTGACGGAAAACGCCGGGCGCGCGCCGGATGCAGCACAGGCGGCGCTGCCCTTCCTGTGCGCCCTGGCGCTCCACTGCTTCACGAATGAGTACGTCTTCGCCGAAAGCGACGAGGAAACGGCCGCTGTCGGTACGCTGGAGGCCATGATCGGTGAGGCCCTTACCTCCGGTGAGGACCCGCCACTGGTCGCTGTCGCGGCGCTCGGCGCCTACCGCCCGCTCCACCGCCTCCCCGTCGCCGATGCGCTCGTCGGCCGCGATCGGCGGGGCGATATCGCAGCGGTCATCGAGCGCCAGATTGTCGAGCCGCGCGTGGAAGCAGCGCTGCGGGCCGATATTCCGCGCCTCACGCCAATCGACGACACGGTCTCTCAATCCGTCCGCGCGCAATACGAGGAGAACCCCTATCCGCGTTGGATCAAGACCAGGCTCGAAAGCACGCCGCGGCGCATCAAGGACGTGCTGCAAGGCGCGCCGCTCTATTTCGACCTCGGCGATGCTGCTCCGTCCGAGGCGCCGGATATCCTCGTCGCCGGCTGCGGCACCGGCCGGCACGCAATCACCACCGCCGCAAATTTCCGCGACGCCAAGGTTCTGGCGGTCGATCTCAGCCTCGCCAGTCTCGGCTACGCGGTGCGCCAGAGCCGCGCGCTGGGCGTCCCGGATATCGAGTTCGCGCAGGCCGATATCATGGAGCTCGGCCGGCTCGACCGGCGTTTTGATGTGATCGAAAGCTCGGGCGTGCTCCACCATCTGGGCGACCCGCTGGCCGGCTGGCGGGTCCTCACCGGCCTGCTAAAGCCGGGCGGCTTCATGAAAATCGCACTCTACAGCGAGCTCGCCCGCGAACCCGTTGTCGCGGCGCGTAAGCTAATTGCCGAGAAGGGCTATGGCAACAACGCCGAAGACATCCGTCGATGTCGGGCCGAGATCAGGCAACTGGCCGAAGACGGCAACGAGGTGATGGCCGAGCTCGCCGGCCTGCTCGATTTCTACGGTCTCAGCAATTGCCGCGACCTCATCTTCCACGTCCAGGAACACCGCTTCACGCTGCCGCAGATCGAGGAGGCGCTGCGATCGCTCGGCCTCGATTTCCTCGGCTTCGAGCTTGACGACGTCGACGCGATAAACCGATTCCGAGCCGCGAACCCGGAGCCCGGCGCACTCTCGTCGCTTCAGAAATGGCACGAATTCGAGCTTGAGAACCCGCGCACCTTCGCGCGCATGTACCAGTTCTGGTGCCGCAAGCCTGCATGCTGACCAGCTAGTCGCCGCCCTCCCGCGCGGCCATCAGGGCGGCAATCGCCAAGCTATCCGGATCGCCCGCCTCCGAGCGCAACCCGACGATCGCCCCGCGTCGGTTGCCTTCCGGATGGTTCTGATTGAGCTTGAACTTGCCTTCGAGCCGGCTCACCGGGATCTCGAAGGCGACGATCCCCTTCAGCATGCCATCGACATAGTCCGCGCCTTGGCTGTCGAGCGTCCAGGGCTCGCCCCGCCCCGCCTCGAAACGCGCGACGAGCGCCTGCTGCTGCGCCCGCACATGCGCGGGGTCCTCGACGATGCGCGGCACGCCGTAAGCATGGACCACGGCATAGTTCCAGGTCGGCACCGCGGGATTCGCCGGGTCGTACCAGCCGGGCGAGATATAAGCATGCGGCCCCTGGAACACGCACAGCACGTCCGTCTTACCATCGAAGCCCCGCCATTGCGGATTGTCGCGGGCGACATGCGCCTGCAGCGTGCCATGCTCCCCCGCCGCCCGATCGAGCACGAACGGAATGTGCGAGCCGACCGGCGCGCCGTCCGCGGCGGTGACGAGGAGCCCGAAGGGATGCGCCTCGATCAAGTCGAAGAGGGTTTCCCGGTCGGTTTCGGCAAAGGGCTTGGGGACATACATTTTTGCCGCTTTCTTGGTTTTCAATCGTCAGCATGACGCCCGCCGTTGCACCTTCCGGCGGGCCGCCACACATCGCATAATAGGGTTATCGAATGATAGGCTACGTGCTCAATCAGGGAATGGCGGAATGACCACAACGACTTTGAGCAATCCAGGCAGCGTGACCACGGACGGCGCGTTCACCGAAATTCCCGTGATCGACCTCGGCCCCGCGCGGGGCTCCGAGGACGACCGAATGGAATTGGCCGAACGCCTGCGCGAGATCTGCCACAATGTCGGCTTCTTCATCGTCACCAACCACGGGATCGATCCGTCCGTGGTCGACGACGTCTTCGCGATCTCCAAGCGGTTCTTCGCCCTGCCGCAGGACAAGAAGCTCCTGATCGACAAGCGCAAGTCGCGGCATTTCCGCGGCTGGGAGCCCGAGGGCGCGGAATACACCAACAACCGCCCCGACATCCGCGAGCAGATCGATCTGTGGTCCGAGCACCCGGCCCGCGCGCCCGATGTCGAGCCGCTCTATTACCGCCTGCTCGGCCCCAACCAGTGGCCGCCGGAGGACGTCCTGCCCGGTTTCCGCCCGATCCTGGAGCGTTGGTTCACGGAGCTCGGCGGGCTCGCGGGCGAGCTCATGCAGATCCTGGCGCTCGGCCTCGGCCTCGATGCCGATCATTTCGAAAAGCTCTTCGGCGACGAGCGCATGTGCCTGACCAAGCTGATCAACTACCGGGCCACACCGCCGGGCCAGTTCGGCGTCAACGCACATCACGACGCCGGCTTCCTGACGGTGCTGGCGCCGGGCGAGGTGCCCGGCCTCGAGATCGAGAATTCCCACGGCGACTGGATCCCCGTGCCGATCATCCCGGGCAGCTTCGTGATCAACCTCGGCGAGATCCTGCAGGCGATGACGGGGAACTACTTCGTCGCCACGCCGCACCGCGTGCGCACAAACGCGCCGCGTCAGTCCTGCGGCTATTTCCACGGGCCGTCGCTCGACATGTCCTTGAAGCCGCTCGATCTCGACCCGCGCTTCGCGGCCGCGGTCGCCGCGAGCCCGCGGCACGCCAATGCCGGCTTCATGGCGCAGATTGACGAGACGGAATCCGGGGTCGCCGACATGGCCAGCCCCGAGCATCCCGACCTCTACGGCGGCCAGCTCTGGAACTATTTCTCGCGCAGCTATCCCGACAACGTCCGCCGGCACTATCCCGAGGCCGCGGCCGAGTAAGGCTGCCACCTTCTATTTGTAGGGGCGGGTTTCAAACCCGCCCGTGGTGCCGTTTCCGCATACGACGTCATTCCCGCGAAAGCGGGAATCCACCCGGCGGCGCAATGGATCCTCGCTTTCGCGGGGATGACGGGAGTCGGACGGGACACGCTGCGCTCCCATTTTCTCGATCTCTGTGGTGAAAAGAAAAGGGCGGATTTGAAACCCGCCCCTACAAATATTCGCTCGGCTTCGCCCGACCTTACGACCGTCGCGCCACCATCAGCTTCTTGATCTCGCCGATCGCCTTGGCGGGGTTGAGGTGCTTGGGGCAGGTGTTCGAGCAGTTCATGATCGTGTGGCAGCGGTAGAGCTTGAACGGGTCCTCGAGCGCGTCGAGGCGCTCGCCCGTATGCTCGTCGCGGGTGTCGGCGATCCAGCGATAGGCCTGCAGCAGCACCGCCGGGCCCAGATACCGCTCGCCGTTCCACCAGTAGCTCGGACAGCTCGTGGTGCAGGAAAAGCAGAGGATGCATTCCCACAGCCCGTCGAGCTTCTCGCGCTCCTCGGGGCTCTGCAGGCGCTCGCGCGTCGGCGGCGCGCTGTCGGTCTTCAGCCACGGCTCGATCGAGGTGAGCTGCGCGTAGGGGATCGAGAGGTCGGGAATGAGGTCCTTCACCACCGGCATGTGCGGCAGCGGATAGATCTTCACCGCCCCGCTGCCTTCGGGGATGTAGCTCGTGCAGGCCAGCGTGTTGACGCCGTTGATGTTGAACGAGCACGAGCCACAGACACCCTCGCGGCAGGATCGCCGGAAGGCGAGCGTCGCGTCCATCTCGTTCTTGATCTTGATGAGCGCGTCGAGGACCATCGGCCCGCAGGTGTCCATATCGACGTCGAAGCTGTCGAGCCGCGGGTTCTCGCCCAAGTCCGGATCGTAGCGGTAGACCATGAAGGTCCGGGTGTTCGTCGCCCCCTCGGGCGCCGGCCAGTGCTTGCCCTTCCTGATCTTCGAGTTCTTCGGCAGCGCGAATTCGACCATGCTGTTCGGTCCCGTTCCCTAGATCCGGTTCTTCAGTAAACCCGCGCCTTGGGCGGGAAGGACTGCACTTCGTTGGTCATCGGCTGCAGCGACACCGGGCGGTAGTCGATCTTCACCGTGCCCTTGTCGTCGCACCAGGCAACGGTGTGCTTCAGCCAGTTCTCGTCGTCGCGGTCGGGATAGTCCTCGCGCGCCTGGGCGCCTCGGCTTTCCTTGCGGTTGAGCGCGCCGTTGATCGTCACCTGCGACTGCGCCATCAGATTGTCGAGCTCCAGCGTCTCGACGAGATCGGAGTTCCAGATCAGCGAGCGGTCGGAGACCTTGAGCTTGTCGCGCTTGCTCCAGGCCTCGTTGAGCTTCTCGGTGCCTTCCGTGAGCGAGGCTTCCTCGCGGAAGACGGCGCAGTGGTTCTGCATCACCCGCTGCATTTCGAGCCTGAGCGCCGCGGTCGGCACGTCGCCGTCGGCGTGGCGCGCCTTGTCGAGCCGGTCGATGCCGGCCTCGGCGTTGCCGTTGGCGAGCGGCTTGTGCTTCTCGCCGGACCGCACCAACTCGGCGCAGCGGTCGGCTGCCGCCCGCCCAAACACAACGATATCGAGCAGCGAGTTCGAGCCCAGACGGTTGGCGCCGTGGACCGAGACGCACGCGGCCTCGCCGATCGCCATCAGGCCCGGCACGACGCTCGACGTGTCGCTGCCCTTCACCGTCACCGCCTCGCCGGTATAGAGCGCCGGGATGCCGCCCATGTTGTAGTGGCAGGTCGGCAGCACCGGGATCGGTTCCTTGGTCACGTCGACATTGGCGAAGATCTTCGCCGTCTCGGAGATGCCCGGCAGGCGCTGGTGCAGCAGCGCCGGGTCGAGGTGCTCCAGATGCAGGAAGATATGGTCGTTCTCCGGACCCACGCCCCGGCCCTCGCGGATCTCGATAGTCATCGAGCGACTGACCACGTCGCGGCTCGCCAGATCCTTGGCCGAGGGCGCGTAGCGCTCCATGAACTTCTCGCCCTCGGAGTTGGTGAGATAGCCGCCCTCGCCGCGCGCGCCTTCGGTGATCAGCATGCCGGCGCCGTAGACCCCGGTCGGGTGGAACTGCACGAACTCCATGTCCTGCAGCGGCAAGCCCGCGCGCAGCACCATCGCATTGCCATCACCCGTCTGGGTGTGCGCGCCGGTGCAGGAGAAATAGGCGCGGCCATAGCCGCCGGTGGCGATCAGCGTCTGATGCGCGCGGAAGCGGTGGATCGAGCCGTCGTCGAGGTTCCACGCGGTGGCGCCCAGACAGGCGCCCTCGTCGTCCATGATCAGGTCGAGCGCGAAATACTCGACGAAGAACTCGGCCTGGTGCTTCAGGCTCTGCTGATAGAGCGTGTGCAGGATGGCGTGGCCGGTGCGGTCAGCGGCGGCGGCGGTGCGCTGCGCGGTGCCCTCGCCGTATTCGGTGGTCATGCCGCCGAAGGGGCGCTGGTAGATCTTGCCCTCAGGGGTGCGCGAGAACGGCACGCCGAAATGCTCGAGTTCGACGACCGCCGGCACCGCCTCCTTGCACATGTATTCGATCGCGTCCTGGTCGCCGAGCCAGTCGGAGCCCTTGACGGTGTCGTACATGTGCCAGCGCCAGTCGTCCTTCCCCATATTGCCGAGCGCGGCGGAGATGCCGCCCTGCGCGGCCACGGTATGGCTGCGCGTGGGAAAGACCTTGGTGATGCAGGCGGTGCGCAGGCCCCGTTCCGCCAAACCGAATGTGGCGCGCAGCCCCGCCCCGCCGGCGCCGATGACCAGGACGTCGTACTCGTGCTCGGTGATCGGATAGGCGTCGCCGTTGATCGCGGGCGCTTTGCCGGCCGAACCGTTGGACGTATCTGCTGCCATCGACCCTCAGCCTCCGAAAGCGATCGAGAGCACCGAAAAAACCGCCCAGAGCCCCAGCAGGATCGCCGCGAACTTGACGGCCATGATGCCGGCGATCTTCAGGCCCTCGTGGTGCACGTAATCTTCGATCACGACCTGCAGCCCGAGCTGCGCATGGTGAAAGGCGGCGACGATCAGGACCACCAGCAAGCTGGAGGTGAGCGGCGCGCTGATCCATTCCAGGACCGTCTCATGGTCCGCACCGATCACGCCGACGAGCCCGATGACGAACCAGAGACAGAGCGGCACCAGCGCCACCGCGGTCAGGCGCTGGGCCCACCAATGGCCCGCGCCCTCGCGGGCCGAGCCCAATCCGCGCGCGCGTCCGAGGGGGCTGCGATAGCTCATCCGCCGCGGCCTCCCCTAGATGATCCCATAGCCGGCGAGCCAGGCGAGGCCGGTCAGCACCAGCGAGGCCAGCACGACGAGCCAGGCGCTGCCATAGCCGGTCTGGAGCTCATAGCCGCGTCCGGCGTCCCAGAACAGGTGCCGGATGCCGTTCGACAGGTGATAGAAGAGCGCCCAGGTGAAGCCGAACAGGATCAGCCGGCCGAACCAGTGGCCCATGAACGCCTGCGCATCGGCGAATTCCTCCGGGCCCAAGGACGCCGCAACCAGCCACCACACCAGCAGCAGCATGCCGACCGAAAGCGCCACACCCGTCATGCGATGCACGATCGACAGCAGCATGGTCCACTGCCAGCGATAGATCTGTAAATGCGGCGACAGCGGACGGTCGCGTGACGTCATGCCCAATATTCCCCCTGGTTCCGCACCCCTTCGCTGGAAGCGATCCGGAGATTCACGTTTAGACCCTGGGCGCGAGGCAGTCAACGCCGCCTCCGGCCCGACCGCTGTTCTCTTTGCATGGCGGCCACCCGCCGATCACAACGGCTTGGTCGCGAAACTGCGAGCAAAGGGAGCAATAATCTCGCACAACCCATTGGACCTAGGGCGGAAAGCACGGACAATAGAAGCAATCGATTTCACTTGTATGTAGCAAGTTGTGAATAAGTCTGTGGATAGTTTGTGAAGGGAATGTGAGAGAACTATTGTTTTATTCACAAGAAATTTGATTCTTTCTCTATTTTTTTATTGCAAAGAAAGCAAGACATTATGACTATAGACCTCGGTACGCAGGGGCGTTTGGGGCGTTCTGATCTGTACCGGAGGGCGGGGCCGCAAGGTTTCGCCGGATGGGGGAGAAGAAAGTCTCGGGGGGCAATCGAAGGTTCGTTCGCGGACACGACGAAGGCCTCGCCGCCTGGGAGCCGGTGGACCGGAGGAAAGCCCGCAAGGGTGGACGTTCGAAAAGCAGGCACCGATCAACAGGCGGCACGTGGGAAACGGACCTTTCGGGGGACGGCTGCAGGAACCGCGGCGCGCCGGATCTGCCTGGGACGGGCGCAAGAATGTCGGGGTGAAACAGCACTACCACGTAAGCTTCACGCGAACCGCGGGTTGATCGACACGTGCTTCACGGCCGGGTCGAAAAAACCCAGAGGCGTCAGGGTGTGTGTCTCCGCCGGACACCGCAGCGCCGACCCCCCGGTCGCGCCCCTGACGCCTCATTATTTTTCCGATCAGACAAATTTCCAGCACGCCGCGCCGGCTCTCTCAATCGTGCGTTGACCCGCCGCGGTCGCCCCTGCCATGATCGCGGCAATCGATTGCAGCACCAGACTGCATAACAATCGGGAGCAGACGCCATGGCCAAGCAACGCATTAGCTACGTGGACCCCGCGAACGTCGACGAGGCGATGCGGGCCGAGTTCGAGCGCTGCCGCACCATGGGCACGCCGCGTCCCGAAAGCCAGGCCGTCCGCGCCCATGTGCCCGCCGCCTTCTGGTCCTTCGCCAACACCTGGCGCGACGTCTTCCACAACGGCGTCGCGGACCACACGATCAAGGAGCTCTGCCGGGTCTACGTCTCGCACTCGGTCAAATGCGAGTTCTGCGGCAACCAGCGCTCGATCCAGTCGCGCGAAAAGGGGTTGGTCGAGGACGACTACTTCGACCTCATCAACTTCGAGAAATCGGAGCACTATGACGACCGCCAGAAGGCGGCGCTGCGCTATTCCGAGGCGATCGTCTGGGATCTGGAAGCCGGCGACCATCTCTGGGCCGAGCTCCACAAGTATTATTCGGAGCCCGAGATCGTCGAGATCGGCTATTTCATCGCCATCACGATGGGCCAGCAGCGCTGGCTGCGCACGCTCAACATCGACCACCATCAGGTCCTCCCCGGCACCGACGCCTCGATGGCACCTGGCACCGAGACGGCCGAGGGTCTCGCAAAGCTGCGCGCCGACCCGAACTACTGGGCCAACAAGGACGCGCGGCCCGGCAGCAAAGGCACGCCGCAGGCCGCCGAGTAGGCCAAAGCAGCCGCGCCTCAACGCTTCGGCATCAGCACCGTGTAATCGAAGTCGAGCACGACGGCGGGATCGTATTTGCCGTCATCGCCCTTGTAGGGAAAATCGGCGCAGGCCCGGTCCTTCGTCGCGACCGTGCGCAGACGGAGCGCGCCGGCGTCGCCGCGGCCCGGCAGCACAATCCGCTCCAACACCTCCGACCAGGCATAGATCGTGTCGCCGGCGAAAAGCGGCGCCACGTGCCGCCCGCCGTTGATCGCGAGGATCTTGCAGGCATTCGCCAGGCCGTTGAACGAGAGCGCCCGCGCGTGGCTGATCACATGGCCGCCGTAGACGATGCGCTTACCGAAGCGGGTCTCGCCTGCGGCGTGCTGGTTGAAATGCACCTTCGCGGTGTTCTGATAAAGCCGCGTCGCCAGCATGTGATCGGCTTCCTCCACCGTCATCGCGTCGACATGATCGATGCGCTCCCCGGGCGCGTAGTCCTCCCAGCGCGCGGCCGATCCGGCCAGCGCGTCGTCGTAACCGGCGCAGGAAAGCCCCTCGGGCACGGCGAGATCGTCCGCCGCAACAGCATCGGGCAGGTCCGGCTCGACCGGCGCGGGGGCGGGGGCGCCGGCGTCGCGCTTGTTCACCATCACCCAGCGCACATAGTCGAGCACGATCTCGCCGTCCTGATTGCGCCCGGTCGAGTTCACATAGACCACGCCGGTCTTGCCGCTCGAATTCTCCTTCACGCTAAGCACCGTGGAGGCCGCGCTGATCGTGTCACCGGGAAAAACCGGCGCACCGAAGCGGCAGGCGGCATAGCCGAGATTGGCCACGGCGTTGAGCGAAATGTCCGCCACCGTCTTGCCGAAGACGATGTGAAACGCCAGCAGATCGTCGACCGGCGCGCGCTTGAGCCCCAGGCCGCGCGCGAACGCATCCGAGCTCTGCAGCGCGAAGCGCGAGCCGTAGAGCGCGGTATAGAGCGCGACATCGCCCACGCTGACCGTGCGCGGCGTCGCATGGGGCAGCGCCTGCCCGACGGAGAAGTCCTCGAAATAGTTGCCCGGCACGGTTTTCGCCATCGCGGACGTCGGGGCATCGGCAGCAGTCATGGTCCAACTCGTCGGCAAGTTCGCGGAAAACGGCGGCTCCCCGCGCACGCCTCGATGGCCGGCGGGGCCCGCGCCGCATAACAACCGCCCCGCCCGCCGCCGTCAACGGGGCAGGCGTCGCATCAGGTCGATCCAGACGATATCAAGGACGGGCTGGCAGAGTCCGGCGCGGCCCGTTATCTTTTTGCTGATTTCGAGAAGGGCGTGCGCGAAACGCCCCGGATCAAGGGGGTCGGGTCCACCAGGCAGAGGAATACCATAATGCTGCGATTCTTTTGTGACGGCGGCCGCACGGCGGCGGCGGGCGCCTTTCTGATGTTTGGGCTGGTTGCCGGCGCCACCGGCGTGTCGGCCCAGCAGATGATCAACCCTTCCTCACCCCAACCCAAGGCCGCGGCGCTCAAGCCGGGCTTGGGCGTCAACTATCATTTCACCTACGTGCGCACGATCCAACAGCTGCTGCGCTATGCCGAACCGCGCAAGGGTGAAGCCGGCAAGCCCCTGCCCCAGCTCAACTACCACACCGGCTTCAACAATGTGCTGACCAGCGACCGCAATATCGGCGTCGGCGCCAAGATCCAAGGCTTCGTCAAGTTCGACAAGCCCGGCGTCTATCAGCTCAAGGTCAATTCGAACGACGGCGTGCGCTTGATGCTCGGCGGCAAGCAGATCTACGAGCTTGGGGATGTCCATCCCGACGAGATGTCCGACCCGATTCCCGTCAAGATCGACCAGCCGGGCTGGTATCCGCTGCTGATCTGGTATTTCCAGCGCAAGGGCACCGCGACGCTCGAGCTCTACTGGCAACCGCCCGGCGGCAGCGAAAGCGTGCTGGTCCCGGCAAGCGCCTTCGCGCATGTGCCGCAGGGCTAGGCATTACCCATCACGTTCGCGTGAAAACGGCGGAATCCTTGGCGCAAGCCGGGCACCGCCACGTGGCCGCCATTGACGCCCCGATCGTTCGGCCCTAGGCTGAGGCACGTTGGATCGTTCTCAACAGGAGCGTGCCAGTATGCAAGTCCTCAAGATTTCCGTTTTGGCCGCCGTCGTCGCGGCGTTCACCGCCCCGGCGCTGGCCTGCGGTGGACATGCGAGCCACAAGACAGCTCAGACCACGGTCACCAAAACCGGTCCGCAGACGGTCGTCAAACAGACGGCGTCGAGCGAAAAGAAGTAGTCCGCTTTCCGTAACGCGATCGAGCCTCGCGGGGAGCGATCCCCGCGGGGCTTTTTCGTTTATGGGAGGCCGCCTAGCGAATTTGGTGGCGCTCGAGCTCGTGACCCAGGCGGCCGGAGAGCCAGGTGCCGAACATCCGCAGATCGCTCAGGAAGGACCACAGAGGATGGCCGAACGTAGCGGGCTTGTTCTTCTCGACGGTGAAATGGCTGATCCAGGCGAAAAGATAGCCCGCGACGAGTGCGGCGAGCAGGAGCCACCAAATCTGGGTCGCGAACGCAGCCACCAATAAGCCCAGCCCCAAGCCGGTCCCGAAATAATGCATGGCCCGGGTCATGGGCTTACGGTGTTCGTGGAGATAGTAGGGCCAAAAATCGGCGTAGGTGTCGATCTTCTTCGCCATCATTCGCCTCCCGCCGGTGCCGGCATTTGAGGATCCGAAGGACTTGAAGCGTTTTGCAACTCTCTCAATTTATTATAGGCCGTCCGGGCCGCGAAGACACGCCTCGGGCAAGGACAAGCACAGGGCCAATACCAGAAGCAAGAGCCAAGACTGAAAGCAGAATGTCATGAGCTACGTCATCGCCGTCGTCGGCGCCACCGGCGCCGTTGGTCAGGAAATGCTCGAGATCCTCGATCAGCGCGAGTTTCCGGCAAAGCGCGTTCACGCCGTCGCCTCGAGCCGCTCGGCCGGCACGACTGTTGAATTCGGCGGCGAGGATCTGGTGGTCGAGGATCTCGACAAGTTCGATTTTTCCGGCGTCGATATCGGCCTCTTCTCGCCGGGCGGCGCCGTCTCCAAGGTGCATGCGCCGCGCGCGGGTGAGGCGGGCTGCGTCGTCGTCGACAACACCTCGCAGTTCCGCATGGACGAGGACGTGCCGCTCGTCGTGCCCGAGGTCAATCCCGAGGCGATCGCCGGCTACACCGCGCGCAACATCATCGCCAACCCCAACTGCTCGACCATCGAGATGGTGGTAGCCTTGAAGCCGCTGCACGACCTGGCGACAATCCGCCGCGTCTCGGTCGCGACCTACCAGTCGGCCGGCGGCGCGGGGCAGGCCGCGATGAACGAGCTCTTCGAGCAGACCCGCGCGGTCTACATGAACGAGCCCATCGAGAAAGAGAAGTTCACCAAGCAGATCGCCTTCAACGTCATCCCCCATATCGACAGCTTCATGGATGACGGCGCCACCAAGGAAGAGTGGAAGATGGCGGTGGAGACCAAGAAGATCCTCGACCCCGCGATCGAGGTCTTCGCGACCTGCGTGCGGGTGCCGGTCTTCATCGGCCACGGCGAGGCGCTGCATATCGAGTTCGAGAACCCGATCGATGAGGACGAAGCCCGCGAGGCGCTGCGCGAGGCGCCGGGCATCTCGGTCGTCGACCACCGCGCCGACGAGGGTTATGTGACGCCCGTCGAATGCGCCGGCGACGACCCGGTCTTCGTCTCGCGCATCCGCAAGGATCCGACGGTGGAGAACGGCCTCGGCCTCTGGATCGCGGCCGACAATCTGCGCAAGGGCGCCGCGCTCAACGCCATCCAGATCGCCGAGACGCTGATCGAAAGCTACATGGCGAAAGCGGCCTAGCGCCGGCTTAGGTCCGGCTTAGGTCCGCGTCACTTCGTTTCCGGCGGCTTCGTATCGGGTTTCGGTGGCGCGCCCGTCGTCGCACCGCTGGTCGCCGCGCGCCCCGGCTCGGATGTCGTTCCCCCACCCTCCGGCTTTTCCTTCGGGTTGGCGATCGCGGGCGTGAACGCGCGCACCGTGGTGTTATCGCCGAAAAGCTGCTTGCCGACCGGGGTCAGGCTCGCCACCGCCATCGCGCCGAAGAAGACGATGACGATGCCGGAGATCCGATTCATCCAGCGCATGCGCCGGTCGTTGAGATGGTGGCGTCCCAGATGCACGCCGCTGCACAACATCGAGAACCAAAGCGCCGAGCCGGAAAAGACGCCGAGGATCAGCGCCCAGGCCTGCAGCAGGTTGCCCTCCTCGACCACCGCATTGGCGGCGACGAAGACGGGTCCGAAGGCCATGATGGTGATCGGGTTGGTGATCGTCAGCATGAATGTGCGGAAGAAGCTCGCGGCGTAGCGGTGCGCCTTCGGCAGCTTGTCGGACTGGATCCGGACCGGCTTCTTCAGCATCGTCTCCACGCCGATGCCGACCAGCAGCAGGCCGCCGATAAGCCGCATCAGCGCTTCGTTCTCCAGCAGATACTGGGCGATGAAAGTCAGTCCGAACGCCGCCACGGCGCCGAAGATCGTGTCGGCGATGGCCGCGCCGAACCCCGAGACGAGCCCGGCCAGAAGGCCGATCTGCAGGGTCCGTTGGGCGCAGAGGATACCGACGGGTCCTACCGGCGCGGCGATCAGGAAACCGACGAAAATCCCCTTGAAGTATAGGATGAACTCCATGCGGGCCGATGCTTGCCATGAACCGCGCGACCTGTAAAGCGAGCGGCGCGTTGGGGGCGATACCGTAGCTTAGAGCACCGGTCTTAACCGATTGCTGACCATACCGGGTGCAGGCTCGGGGGGCACGTTATCCCTCGACCCCACAAGCCCCGCCCGGCCATGGCCTCACGATGACCGCTCTGCCGACCGTTCCCGTGCCCCCGGCCCTGGCCGCGCGCGCCGAGTTCGAGCGCGGCCGCGCCGCCGCCAATGCCGGAAATCGTGACGAGGCGATGGCAGCCTACAAGGCCGCGATCGCCCACGACGTCCAATATGCCGAGGCGCACAACAATCTCGCCAATCTGCTGCGCGAGGCCGGCGACACGGATGCCGCCGCGCATCACTACGAGACCGCGACGAAGTGCAAGCCCGACTACGCGCTGGCGCATTTCAACCTCGGTTGCCTGCGCCAGGCCGCGGAGCAACTCGACGAGGCGCGCGCCGCTTACGAAAAAGCCATCGCCGCCAAACCCGGCTGGGCCGAGCCGCACTACAACCTCGCCACCATCGACAAGGACGCTGGCGACGCCGAGCGCGCGGCCGAGGGCTTTCGCCGCGCCGTCACCCTCGATCCCGCCCATGGCAGCGCCTGGAACAATCTGGGCCTCATGCTGCGACGCCTCGCGCGCCACCGTGCGTCGCTGGCCGCGCATATCCGAGCGATGACGGCCGATCTCAAAAATCCCCGCCCGCGCTTCAACGCCGGCATGGCGCATCTGACGCTGGGCGAGTTCGAGGCCGGCTGGCCGCTCTACGAGGCCCGCAGCGAGATCGCCAGCGTCGCCAGGCTGGCGGGATTGCGCACCGGCACGCCGCGCTGGCAGGGCGCGCCGCTCGGGAAGCAGACGCTGCTCGTCGAATCGGAGCAGGGCTTGGGCGATACGATCCAGTTCGTGCGCTACCTGCCGCTCTTGAGAACGCGGACCGGCGCCGAGACCGCCAGCATCACGCTCGCCTGCGACCAGGCGATGCTGCGCCTGCTCTCGGGCTTTCCCGGCGTCGACCGGCTGCTGGAGAAACCCTCGCGCCGCAAGCCGATGCCGCGCGGCCACGACCATGTCGTCTCGCTGATGAGCCTGCCGGCGATCTTCGAGACCGCGCTCGAGACGATCCCGGCGGAGGTGCCTTACCTCACGCCCCATCCGGCATTGGTCGCGCAATGGGCGCCGCGCATCGACGCGACCGGGCTCAAGGTGGGTCTCGTCTGGGCCGGCCGTCCCCAGCACGACAACGACCGCAACCGCTCGATGCGCCTTAAGGATTTCCTGCCGCTCGCGAAAATCCGCGGTGTCTCGCTCTTCAGCCTGCAGAAGGGACCGGCCGAGGAAGCGCTCGCCACGCCGCCGAAGGGCATGACGCTCACGCCGCTGGGCGGCCGCTTCGCCGATTTCGCCGACACCGCCGCGGCGATCGCCAATCTCGATCTGGTGATCAGCGTCGACACCGCCGTGGCGCATCTGGCGGGCGCCATGGGCAAGCCGGTCTGGACATTGCTGCCCCGCGTGCCCGACTGGCGCTGGATGCTGGAGCGCGAGGACAGCCCCTGGTATCCGACGATGCGGCTCTTCCGCCAGGAAGCGCCCGGCGACTGGGAGCGCGTCATCGCGGCCGTCACCAAGGCGCTTCGCGCCGAGCTGCGAGGACGCAAAACGCCCGTTCAGCGCAGAGCAAAGCAGACCGCCAAATCCGCCGCCAAGCCTAAAGCCAAGAAAACAGCCTCAAAGCGCGTCAGCCGTAAATAGCCGGCTCGGCGCAACCAGCTCGTCCTGCG
This sequence comes from Alphaproteobacteria bacterium, assembly GCA_037387885.1. GTDB lineage: Bacteria > Pseudomonadota > Alphaproteobacteria > JAPULJ01 > JAPULJ01 > DATKZM01. Next base: position 21,796 of record JARRKQ010000022.1, read on the forward strand.
CCGCGGCGAGCGCGAGCGCATCCGAGCCCGCCTGCGCCGTCACCGTGAACACCCCGAAAACTGCCGAGACGGTGTGCTCCAACGCCGCCACCGGGTCGATCGTGGCGAGATAGCGGTCGAGATATATGGCGGTGAAGAGATCGCCGGCCCCATAGGCCGGCGCCGCGACGCGCGGGCACCGGACGATCCAGGCCCCGTCCTGCGTCAGCAGCATGGTCGCAATCGTCGCCCCTTCCTCGATCCCGGTCGCCACAACGATCTCGGGGCCGTTGCCGAGCAGCGTCGTCGCCGCCTCGCGCGGGTTGGAGAAGGACCGCGCCGCGTGCCCCGCCAGCAGCCCGATCTCGAAATCGTTGCCGATCACGATGTCGGCTTGCGGCACGGCGCGGGTTCGGAAGAACTCCGGCAGCCCTTCGGCGACGTAAACGCCGCCCTGGCGGTCGCCCATCACCGGATCGAGGCAGTAGACGGCCTGCGGGTTCGCCTCGCGCGCCCGCGCCACCGCGTCGAGCACCACGGGACCGGTCTCCGGCGTGCCGAGATAGCCCGACAGCACCGCCTCGCAGCGCAGGAACGCGCCGCGCTCGGCCACGCCCTCGATCAGCGCCGCCACTTCCTCAGCCGGCACCACGCGGCCGCGATGCGCGCCGTAAGCCGGATGGTTGCTGAGCTCGGTCGTGTTGACCGGCCAGACTTCGCGGCCCATGCGTTCCAGCGCGAACACCGCAAGCCGGTTGCCGACGCGCCCATAGACGACATGCGACTGGATCGAAAGGATGGACATGGCCTGTCTTCGCACTCCCGCGATAAGTTCGCCAGCTTGCCACGATGGCGGGGTTGATTTAAGGCTCTCGCCCGCGTCCCACCGCTTTCGTCACACGGAAGGATCCCGCCATGGCCCAAGCCGTCCGGCCACGCCGCAGCGTCCTTTATATGCCCGGATCGAACGCCCGCGCCCTGGAAAAGGCGCAAGGCCTTCTGGCCGACGCGCTGATCCTCGATCTGGAGGACGCCGTCGCGCCCGACGCCAAGGAGACCGCGCGCGCCCAGGTTGTGGAGGCCGCCGGCTCCGGCGCCTACGGCAAGCGCGAGGTGGCGATCCGCGCCAACGGGCTCGACACGCCCTGGGGCCGCGACGATATCGCGGCGGCCGCCGGCTCGGGCGCCGATGCCATTCTGCTGCCCAAGGTCGAGAGCGCGGCGATGGTCGCCGAGGCCGAAAGCATCATGGAAGCCAACGGCGCGCCCGACGACCAGTCGATCTGGTGCATGATGGAAACCCCGCTCGGCATCCTCCACGCCGAGGAGATCGCCGGCGCCAGTCCGCGTCTCGCCTGCCTCGTGATGGGCACGTCCGATCTCGCCAAGGATCTGACCGCCGACCACACGCCCCAGCGCCTGCCGATGCTGACCAGCCTCGGCCTCTGCCTGCTCGCCGCCCGCGCGTTCGGCATCGCCATCGTCGACGGCGTGCATCTGAACCTGGAGGACAATGATGGGCTCGCGGCCGCCTGCCGGCAGGGCGTGGAGCTCGGCTTCGACGGCAAGACGCTCATCCATCCGCGCCAGATCGAGGCCGCCAATCAGGCCTTCGGGCCGGACGAGCACGAAGTCGCGGAAGCTTACGCCATCATCGCCGCCTTCGAGGACGCCCAGGAGGAGGGCAAGGGCGTCGTGGTGGTCGACGGCAAGCTGATCGAGAACCTGCATGTCGAAGGCGCCCAGCGCCTCATCGCCCTCGCCGACGCCATCGCCGAGTTGGAGAGCGCGGCGGGTTAACTACCCTCTCCCGCTTGCGGGAGAGGGGTCTACCCCGCCAGCTTGTCGAGCTCGCGGAGCAGCGTGTCGCCCATCACGTCGGTCGAGACCTTGGCCATGCCTTTTTGCATGATGTCGGCGGTGCGCATGCCGCTCGCCAGCACGTTCTCCACCGCCTGCTCGACCAGATCGGCGTCCTCCGGCGCATCGAAGGAATAGCGGAGCGCCATCGCGAAGGAGAGCAAGGTCGCGATCGGATTGGCGAGGTTCTTGCCCGTAATGTCGGGCGCGGAGCCATGCACCGGCTCGTAGAGCGCGTGGCGCTTGCCGGTCGTCTCGTCGACCGCGCCCAGGCTCGCCGACGGCAGCATGCCGAGCGAGCCCGTCAGCATCGCCGCCACATCGGACAGCATGTCGCCGAAGAGATTGTCCGTCACGATCACGTCGAACTGCTTGGGATTGCGCACGAGCTGCATGCCGCAATTGTCGGCGAGCATGTGCTCGAACTCGACATCGGGGAACTCGTCCTTGGCGATGCGCCCGGCGATCTCGCGCCAGAAGGCGCCGGTCTCCATGACGTTCGACTTCTCCGTCGAGGTCACCTTGTTGCGCCGTTTCCTCGCAAGCTCGAAGCCGACGCGAACGATGCGCTCGATCTCGGCCTCGGTGTAGCTCTGCGTGTCGACCGCACGGCGCGAGCCGTCCGGCAGCGTCTCAACGCCGCGCGGCTCGCCGAAATAGACGCCGCTGGTGAGCTCGCGCAGGATCATGATGTCGAGCCCCTCGACGACCTCGCGCTTCAATGTCGAGGCATCGGCCAAGGCATCGAAAACCATTGCCGGCCGCAGATTAGCGAACAGGTCGAGGTCCTTGCGCAGCCGCAGAAGCCCCGCCTCGGGCCGGTGCTCGCGCGGAACCTTGCCGTCCCATTTGGGCCCGCCCGCCGCGCCGAACAGCACCGCGTCGGCTTCGAAAGCGGCCTCCACCGTCTCATCGCGGATCGAGACGCCGTGCGCGTCGTAGCAGGCGCCGCCCACCAGATCCTCCTCGATCTCGAAGCTGATCGAGCGTTTTTTGCCGAGCCAGTCGATGACCCGGCGGACCTGGGTCATCACCTCGGGGCCGATGCCGTCGCCCGGCAGGATGAGGAGCTTTCGGTTCGATGCCATTCGCCGTTACCCTGTTTTTTCTTCGATCGTCGACCGTCCGCGGCTCCCGTCCCCGCACGTCCAACGCCGGTCCTCGTCGAGTCGGTAGCGGCCATCCTTCAGCATGCTGAACGCAGACCGGCAATCCCTCGTCGTTTTTCGGTCATCGGCCCGGCTATCGTTCGAGCTGCCGCCCGATCAGTAGAGCCAGGGCTGCTCGCTTTTCTGGCGATCTTCATAGGCGCCGACGCTGGCGGCTTTTTCCAACGTCAGGCCGACATCGTCGAGACCGTTGAGCAGACAATGTTTGCGGAACGGGTCGACATCGAAGTGGATCACCTCGCCGTCGGGCCGCGTAATCTCCTGCTTTTCCAGATCGACGGTGACGATCGCGTTGGCGCCTTTCTCGGCGTCTTCCATCAGCTCGTCGACTTGGCTCTGGGGCAGGACGATCGGCAGGATGCCGTTCTTGAAACAGTTGTTGAAAAAGATGTCCGCATAGGACGGTGCGATCACGCAGCGAATGCCGAAGTCGAGCAGCGACCACGGCGCATGCTCGCGCGACGACCCGCAGCCGAAATTCTCGCCCGCAACCAGGATCGAGGCCTTGCGGTAGGGCTCCTTGTTGAGCACGAAATCCGGGTTCTCCGAGCCGTCCTCGGCGTAGCGCATCTCGGTGAAGAGGTGCTTGCCGAGGCCCACGCGGGTCAGCGTCTTTAAGAACTGCTTGGGGATGATCGCGTCGGTATCGACATTGATCATCGGCAGAGGCGCGGCCACGCCCCTCAGGCTGGTGAATTTATCCATAGCTCTGCACCTGGATTCCGCACCCCGGGGCCCTGCACCCGGAAAAAAGACAAAAAATCGCCTCCCGCTGGTGAGGCGACGGCAACGTGTTAGCATGCCGGCCACAGCCACGCTACTGCCCCGAACGTGCATTTTGCTGGCTAAACACACCATTTGGCGCCGTGCCCGCCCGCGAAGGCCTTGCCGGAGGCCGCTATCGGTGCTCGAATCCGCCCGAACACGTGTTGGTAGGCCTACTATCGACGCGCCATATCGATGCACATGAACCCAATGGCCCGCGACCCGCACTGACCACATGGCCACTCCCGCACGACTGAGCATTGGACGCGGATCGGGCAACGACATCGTGGTCGATCACGCCTCGGTCTCGCGCAAGCATGCCGAGATGCTGCGCAACGAGGACGGCAGCTTCGACATCTTCGATCACGCGTCGTCCGTCGGCACCTTCGCGCTGCACGAGGGCCGCTGGGTGCAGTTCGAGCACGCGACCGTGGGACCCGACGAGACGATCCGGCTGGGCGAGTTCGAGACCACGGCAAACATGCTGATGTCGGCCTACCGCGACCCCTACGACCGCACCACCCAGCGCGGCGACAAGCCCAAGCCGACGCGCCGCGAGGCCGAGCGGCGCCTCAGCGGGGACGCGCCCGCCGGCCCGCCCAATCCCCAGCCGCCGCCGGGTGCCCTGCAAGCCGATGCCTTCCGCCCGCCGGAGACGGCCCGGCCCCCAACCGCGCCCCAGACCGCATCAAGACCCGAAACCACATCCGAAACCACGTCCAGGCCGGGCGCGAGCGCGGCTCCGCCGCCGACCGTGCCCGACGCGCCGCCAATGCCCGCAACGCCGACGGCCGTCGCAGCGCGCCAATCCGCGACCCCGGCCGACCCGGCGCCCTCCATGCTGGTCGCCTATCTCCTGTGGTTTTTCCTCGGCGTGCTGGGCGCCCACCGCGTCTATCTCCGCGCCTATGTCAGTGGCGCGATACAAGCGCTCATGTTCGTCTCCGCCATCGCAACGATGCTCGTATTGATGTGGCTGGACCTGGAGACCGCCGGCGTGCTGATCGGCACGGTTCCCCTCACCCTCCTGGGACTTTGGTGGGTCGTCGACGCCTTCCTCACCTACGACATGGTCAAGAAGCGCGGCGGAGGAGTTTGATCGCCAGCCCACGCCTCCTAAAAGGCCCGCGATCCTTAATGAATTGTTAGCCACCGATGCGCCAGGCTCGCATTGCTGCCCTCGTCCGGGCATCGAGAAGCGATCGGAGCGGCCATGGAGTGCTACCGCGTCGGGCGATCGAGCGAGAACGACATCGTCCTCAACAACGTCACGGTTTCGCGGCGCCACGCCGAGGTGCGTTGCCGCGACGACGGCCTCTATGACGTGATCGATCTCGATTCAACCGTCGGGAGTTTTATCCTGGAGAATGGCGAATGGGTGCAGTTCGCCCAGGTCACCGTCGAGCCCGATGAGCCGATCCGCCTGGGCGAGCACAAGGCCACGATCGCCCGCCTGCTCACCGGCGGCGATCCGCTCTCGCGCGTGACCGGCCCGACGTTGAAAGATGTGGAAAGCCTCTCCCAGCTCGCCACCGCGGGCGGCGACCGCCGCTAACGCCCTCATTTTCGTTTACTGAAGCTCCCGCACGTCGGCCAGGGTGCCGGTGACGGCCGCCGCGGCGGCCATCGCCGGCGAGACCAGATGCGTGCGTCCGCCGCGTCCCTGGCGGCCCTCGAAATTGCGGTTCGAGGTCGAGGCGCAGCGCTCGCCCGGCTCCAGGCGGTCGGCATTCATGGCCAGGCACATCGAGCAGCCCGGCTCGCGCCAGTCGAAGCCCGCCTCGCGCAGCACCGCATCGAGCCCTTCCTGCTCGGCCTGCTCCTTCACCAGGCCCGAGCCCGGCACCACCATCGCGTAGACGCCCTCGGCGACCTTGCGGCCCTTGGCGATCGCGGCAGCGGCGCGGATATCTTCGATGCGGCCGTTGGTGCAGGAGCCGATGAAGACCTTGTCGATCGCGACCTCCTTGAGCGGTGTGCCGGGGGTGAGCCCCATATATCTGAGCGAGCGCGCGATCTGGTCGCGCTTGCCCGCGTCCTCGACCGTTGCGGGATCGGGCACCGCGCCGGTGATCGGCGCCACGTCCTCGGGGCTCGTCCCCCAGGTGACCTGCGGGACGATGTCGTTCGCGTGCAGGGTCACCTCGGTATCGTAGGTCGCCCCCTCGTCGCTCGGCAGCGTCTTCCAGTATTCCACCGCCTGCTCGTAGGCGCCGCCCTTGGGCGCCATCGGCCGGCCCTTCACGTATTCGAACGTGGTCTCGTCGGGGGCGACCAGGCCGGCGCGGGCGCCGCCCTCGATCGACATGTTGCAGACCGTCATGCGCCCTTCCATCGAAAGCGCGCGGATCGCCTCGCCGGCATATTCGATCACATGGCCGGTGCCGCCGGCGGTGCCGATTTTTCCAATGATGGCGAGGATCATGTCCTTCGCCGTGACGCCCGTCGGCAGCGCGCCGTCGACCGTGATGCGCATATTCTTGAAGGGCCGCATCAGCAGCGTCTGGGTGGCCAGCACATGCTCGACCTCCGACGTGCCGATACCGAGTGCGAAGGCGCCGAAGGCGCCGTGCGTCGCCGTGTGCGAGTCGCCGCAGGCCATGGTCACGCCCGGCAGGGTGAAGCCCTGCTCGGGGCCGATGATATGGACGATGCCCTGGCGCACGTCATCCATGCCGTAATAGGGCACGCCAAATTCGGCGCAGTTGTCGCGCAGCGCTTCGACCTGAACGCGCGATTCCTCGTCGTCGATGCCGTGCGCGCGGTCGGAGGTCGGCACGTTGTGGTCGGCGACCGCGAGCGTCGCCTCGGGCCGGCGCACCGTACGCCCGGCCATGCGCAGCCCCTCGAAGGCCTGCGGGCTGGTGACCTCGTGGACGAGATGCCGGTCGATATAGATCAGGCAGGTGCCGTCGTCCTGCCGCTCGACCAGATGGCCGTCCCAAATCTTGTCGAACAGAGTGCGCGGTTTCGCCATGTTGCCTGGGTCCATTTAGCCTGGATTTGGGTCGTCTCGAAAATGACCTGATATCGCGCGGGTGCTATGGCAAGCGCGCCCGTGCGGGCGCTAGACGTAGCCCTTCAGCCCTTTCCGATCAATCCCGCGATCAATCCTGTCAGGCCACCGGACCGTCCGGCCAGGCCCCGCCGCGCGCGACCGTGACGGGCACCTCGTTGATCGGATAGCCGGCCTCGGCGGGGATGCAGACCGCCTTGTCGCCGCCGCGGTCCTCGATCTCGGGCTGTACGGCGATCACCTCGCGGGACCGCGCCGCCGCAACCGCCGCCTCGACGCTCGGCGCCTGGGCGAGCAGCATCAGGTTGAGCCGGGTCGGAAAAACGATCGGCCGGCTCCCGGCATTGGCCTCGGTGAGCGCCGCTTGCGGGCGGATCCAGATCGAATCGACGGTCTCGCCGCCGTCGTGCAGCGCCGCCTGATCGGCCGGCGCCACGGTGAGATAGAAATGCGTGTCGAAGCGCTTGGGCACGGGCGCGGGCGTGATCCAGCGCGCGAAGGGCACCAGCACGTCGCAGGCCAAACGAAGTTTGTGCTCGGCCACGAAATCCGCCATTGCCAGCGCGCCCGTCTCGAAGGGCGCGCGGTAGTCCTGCAGCGCCTCGACCGAGGCCGCGTCGAGCAGCTCCGTCTCGCCCTCGCGCCGCGCCAGCAGCACGCCGCACTCCTCGAAGCTCTCCCGGATCGCCGCCACCGCCAGGGCGAGCTCGGTATCGTCGAGCCCCTCGGCGCCGTCGCAATGGGCGCGCAGCCCGGGATCGCCGTCGCCCTCGGCCAGCTTGCCGCCCGGAAATACCGAGGCGCCCGAGGCCGTATCGATCTCGTGATGGCGCACCACCATGAACACTTCGGGCCCGTCCGGCGCGTCGCGTACCCGCAGGATCGTCGCCGAGGGCCGAGCCGGGGCGGGGGCGGGGGCAGGTTCGAAGGTCGTCACAAATCGCGCCTTTCAAGCTAGCGTCAACTGATCATGGACGCTGGACCCGGCCGGGTCCATCTCCCACAATATCTTGGGTGTCGGGCGTTGCGCTTTTCGCGTATCTGCCATGCACCCGCACAAGATTGAAAGCCCGCGACCTGGGGCGTAATTCGCCTCCAATGCCTCCTACCAGGAATGCGCGATCATGACCGACGCCGTCAAAACCTGGCGCACGCCGACCATCATCATCCTCGCCGGCTGCGTGATCACGATCGTCAGCTTCGGCACCCGCGCCGGCTTCGGGCTGTGGCTCGATCCGATGTCGAAGTCGCTCGGCTGGGGGCGCGAGGTCTTCTCGCTCGCGGTCGCGATCCAGGTCCTCGTCTGGGGTGCGGCCCAGCCCTTCGCCGGCATGCTCGCCGACAAATACGGCAACGCGCGGGTGCTCTCGATCGGTGCGTTGCTCTATGCCGCCGCCGTCTATCTGATGGCGATCTCCGACACGCCGACCATGCTGAACCTCTCAGCCGGGCTGCTGCTGGGCCTCGGCCTCGCCGGCGCCTCCTTCTCGATCGTGCTCGCCGCCTTTGGGCGCATGGTGCCCGAAGATCGCCGCTCGACCGCGCTCGGCATCGGCACCGCGGCGGGTTCGATGGGCCAATTCCTGATCGTGCCGGTCAGCCAGTTCATGATTTCGCGCTTCGACTGGCAGACGGCGCTGATCATCGCCAGCGCCTTCCCGCTGCTGATCATCCCGTTCTCGATGGCGCTGGCCGGCAAGTCGGAATTCGACGGCGTCGGGGTCGACCAGTCGATCGGCGCCGCGATCCGCGAGGCGAGCCGGCATCCGTCCTATATCCTGCTGGTGATCGGCTTCTTCGTCTGCGGCTTCCACGTGACCTTCATCCAGGTCCACCTGCCGCCCTACATCACCGATGCGGGCATGGATGCGTATGTCGGCGCCTGGGCGATCGCCGTTGTGGGCGCGCTCAATATCGTGGGGTCGATCACGGCCGGCATGCTGGGCGATCGGTTCAGCAAGAAATATCTCCTGAGCGGGCTCTATTTCACCCGCGCGGTGGCGATCGCGATCTACGTGATGATGCCGCCGACCGTCGTCACGACGCTCGTCTTCGCCGGCGTGATGGGGCTGTTGTGGCTATCGACGGTGCCGCTCACCAGCGGCCTGGTCGCGCAAATGTTCGGGCCGCGCTATATGGGGATGCTGTTCGGCTTCGTCTTCTTCAGCCACCAGGTCGGCGCCTTCCTCGGCGTCTGGCTGGGCGGCAAGCTCTACGACACCACCGGCTCGTACGACGTCGTCTGGTGGCTCGGCGTGGCGCTCGGTGTCGCCGCGGCCCTCGTCCATTTCCCGATCAACGAAGGCCGCGTCGCGCGGCTGGCCCAACAGACGGGATAGCAGGAACACATTCACGCCCGTCCCCAAGCGTCACTCCCGCGACAGCGGGAGTCCAGCGATGGCAGCAACACGCACTGGAAGCAAATATGGATTCCCGCTCCTGAGCTTGTCGAAGGGCGTGGGAATGACGGGGCAGTGAGAAGTGCCGCGCCGGCTCAGCCTTCGCCGGCGTCGTCCTTCTTGGCCTCGGGCTTGGTTTCGGCCTTCGGCTCTTTCTCAGCCTTGGCTTCAGTCGCCTCCGCCTGAGGCGCCTCGGCGGCCTTTGCCTTGGCCTGGGCCTCCTCGATCGCGAAGGCCTCCGCGGCGGTCGCGACCTCTTCCGGCTTCACGCGGGCGCGGCCGGTGGTGCGCTCGGCGATGCGCGCCGCCTTACCGGTGCGGCCGCGCAGGTAATAGAGCTTGGCCCGGCGGACGCGGCCGCGGCGCACCAGCTCGATGTCCTCGATGCGCGGGCTGTAGAGCGGAAAGACGCGCTCCACCCCCTCGCCGTAGCTCAGCTTGCGCACGGTGAAGGAGGAGTTGAGCCCGGCATTCTTGCGCGCGATACACACGCCCTCGAAGGCCTGGATGCGCTCACGCGTGCCTTCCACCACCTTGACCATCACGCGCACCGTGTCGCCGGGCGCGAAGTCGGGCAGGCCCTTCTCGGCCGTCAGTCTTTCGATCTGCTCTTGCTCGATTTGCTGGATGGTGTTCATCGCTCGCTTCCTTCTCCAATCCGGGCCGTCTTCCGGGCCGCCTCGTAGCGCGCCCACAGATCGGGCCGCCGGCGGCGTGTGATCTCCTCCGCCTGGGCCAACCGCCAGGCGCGTATCTTCTCGTGGTGGCCGGATAGCAGAACCTCCGGCACCGCCCGTCCCTGCCATTCGGCGGGCCGGGTGTAATGGGGATACTCCAACAATCCCCGCTCGAAACTCTCCTCGCCCAGCGAGGCCGCAGCGCCCAGCACTCCGGGCAGCAGGCGGACCGTCGCGTCGATCAGCGCCAGGGCCGCGGGCTCGCCGCCCGACAGCACGAAGTCGCCGAGGCTCACCTCGTCGAGATCGCGCGCCTCGATCGCGCGCTGGTCGATCCCTTCATAGCGCCCGCACAAGATGGTGACGCCCGGCCCCGCCGCAAGGGCTTCAACCCGTCGCTGGTCGAGCGGCGCGCCGCGCGGCGTCATCAACAGCACCGGACCCGGCCGATCGGCCACTGCACCCAAAGCCGCGTCGACCACGTCGGGCCGCATCACCATGCCCGGGCCGCCCCCGAAGGGCGCGTCGTCCACGGTGGCGTGCTTATCGCGCGCGAAGTCGCGGATGTCCACCGTTTCGAGCGCCCAAATGCCGGTTTCCAGCGCCTTGCCCGCTAACGATTGCGCGAGCGGCCCCGGAAACATCTCCGGGAAGATCGTCAGCACCGTGGCGAGCCAGGGCGCCGGCGATTTGGCGGCTTGGGCGGCGCTCATTGCTCGTCCTCCTCGCCCACTTCCTCGGGCGGCGCCACGACGATGCGCCCACCGTCGATGTCGATGACCGGGACAGCGGCTTTGGTGAAGGGAACCAGCAGCTCCGCGCCCTCATTCGAGCGGATTTCGATCAGCGTACCGGCGCCGTGGTCGTGCACCGCGCGCACCGTGCCGAGCGGCGCACCCGCCTCGTCCTCGGCCGCAAGCCCGATCAGGTCGGTGTGGTAGAACTCGTCCGCCTCCGGCTCGGGCAGCGCCGCGCGCGCGACATAGAATCGCGTGCCTTTCAGCGCCTCCGCGGCGTTGCGGTCGTGTATTCCGTCCACCTTGATCACCAGTTGTCCGCGCGTCTCGCCAACGATGCGGAGCTTGAACTCGCGGCTCCCCGCCTCGTCGGTCAGCGGCCCGTAGGCCGCGATATCCTCGGGCTCGGCGGTGAAGCTCTTGACCCGCAGCGCGCCGCGCACCCCATGCGCGCCCGCCACGGCCCCCAGGCAAACCCGTGCCTGGTCCCGCTTCTCCGACGGGGCCCGTCCCGCCATCGGCCGCTAAGCGTCCTCCTTCTTCTCTTCCTCGCCGGCCTCGGCCGCCGCCTCTTCCTTGGGGGCCTCCTCGGCCGGAGCCTCTTCGGCCTTTGCTTCCTCAGCGGGGGCCTCTTCGGCTTTCGCTTCCTCTGCCGGCGCTTCCTCTGCCGGCGCTTCCTCGGCAGGCGCTTCCGCGGCCGCCTCCGCAGCCGGGGCTTCCTCCGCCGGCGCCTCTTCGGCCGGAGCAGCGCTCTCCGCAGCGGCAGCTTCCTCGGCGGCCTTCTTGGCCTCCTCCGCAGCCTTCATGCGCTCGACCGTCTTGGGCCGCGGCATGTGCTGCTTGGTCTGCTCGCGCCGCTCGGGCAGCGTGATGAGGTTCGCCGCGCCCAGGAAGCGCGCGACCCGATCCGACGGCTGGGCACCGTGGCCGAGCCAGTGCTTGATCCGCTCCTCGTTCAGCTTCACCCGGTCGGGATGGTCCTTGGGGACCATCGGGTTATAGCTGCCGACGCGCTCGATGAAGCACCCATCGCGCGGCGTGCGCGAATCGGCGATGACGATCCGAGGTCTCTTCTTCGCCCCTCCCCGGGCGAGGCGGATTCTAAGCGACATGATCGTGGGGTCTCCTATGCCTTTGGTGTCTAGTCGTCTGGTTGTGTTCGGTCACATCATATGCGTCAGCGTTACTGCATCCCGCCGGGCGGAAAGCCGGGGGGCAGGCCTCCGGGCGGCATCGCGCCGCCGGGCGGAAAACCGGGCGGCATGCCGCCGGGCATCTTCCCCTTCTTGGCCATCTTGCCCATGCGTTTCATCATCTTCGACATCTCCATCCACTGCTTCAGCAGCGTGTTGATGTCCTGCACGCTCGAGCCGGAGCCGCCAGCGATGCGCTTCTTGCGCGAGGCGTGGATGATCTTGGGGTTGCGGCGCTCCTTGGGCGTCATCGAAAGGATGATCGCCTCCTGGCGCTTCAGCAAATTCGGGTCGATATTCGCCTGATCGAGCTGCTTCTTCATCTTGCCGATGCCGGGCAGCATGCCGAGAAGCCCGTCGAGCCCGCCCATCTTCTTCAATTGGCGGAGCTGCTTCAGCATATCGTCGAGGTCGAACTGGCCCTTCTGGATCTTCTTGGCGAGCGCCTCGGCCTCGTCCTGCTCGATCGTCTCGGCGGCCTTCTCGACCAGGCTGACCACATCGCCCATGCCGAGGATGCGGTCGGCGATCCGGTCGGGATGGAAGACCTCGAGCGCATCGGTCTTCTCGCCGGTGCCGAGCAGCTTGATCGGCGCGCCCGCGACCGCGCGCATCGAGAGCGCCGCACCGCCTCGGGCATCGCCGTCGATGCGGGTCAGCATGATGCCCGTGACACCGACCTTCTCGCGGAATTCCGTTGCGATGGTGACGGCGTCCTGACCCGTCATGGCGTCGGCGACCAGCAGCGTTTCCGCCGGATCGACCGCTTTGGCGACCTCGGCGACCTCGGCCATCAATTCCTGGTCGATGGCCAGCCGGCCGGCGGTATCCAGAAGCACCACGTCGTAGCCTTCGAGCCGCCCCGTCTGGATGGCGCGCTTGGCGATCGCGACCGGCGGCTCGCCCGCAACGATGCGCAAGGTGGTGACGCCGGTCTGGATGCCGAGTTGGGCGAGCTGCTCCATCGCCGCCGGGCGCCGCGTATCGAGCGACGCCATCAGCACTTTCTTGTGTTCCTTGTTCGTGAGCCAGAGGCCGATCTTGGCCGTGCTCGTCGTCTTGCCCGACCCCTGCAGGCCGACCATCAGAATCGGCACCGGTGCCACCGCGCGGAGGTTGATCTCCTCGCCCTCGCCCAGCGTCTCGACGAGTGTGTCGTGGACGATCTTGATGACCTGCTGGCCCGGGGTCACCGACTTCATGACCTCGTGGCCGACCGCGCGTGTCCGGACCTTGTCGATGAAGTCCTTGACCACCGGCAGCGCCACGTCGGCCTCGAGCAGCGCCACGCGCACCTCGCGCAGGGCCTCGCCCACGTCGCTTTCGCTCAGCGCGCCGCGCTTGGTCAGGCGGTCGAAGATGCCGCCCAGGCGCTCGGTCAGGCTCTCGAACATCTACGGTCCATTGTGGGTCCTATGCCCCCCTCATGCTTCGCCCTTCGACAAGCTCAGGGTGAAGGCTCAGCATGAGGCACGAAGTGTCTCCGAACCGCCCAAACGACAACCGCGCCCGTGCGCGAAACTCGCGGACGGACGGGCCCCCTCGGGAGCGGATCACGAAGTCATGGCGATCCGGAAAGTCGAGCGGAATGTATGGAGGGGGCGGGGGAGTGTCAAGGCGGGCAAACCGCCTCTCGACATACCCCGATACCCCGCAATCCCGCGCGATTCCTGGCCACCTAACAGTTTCTTAACCCCAGCGGTGGCCCAATGCGGGCGCCGACAGATGCGCGCGGGATCGGGGAATCGGAGCCGCCGCGCCGTCGCTCGCGCCTGAAGCCTGGGCTGAGGAAGGTTCGCCGCCATGATCTCGCGCTTCAGCGCAGAGTTCACCGACCCGTCGATGGAGCAAGCGTTTCGCGAGGCGAGCTTCGCCGATTCGCGGCTGCTCAACCGGACGACCGCGGCCATCGCGTCGCTGATCTTCCTCGGCTTCGCCATTTTCGACTACATAACGCTGGGCACGAGCCAGCTCTTCTACGCGCTCTTCGGGCTCCGCGTCGGCTTGGCCGCCACGGCGGTCCTAGCGATCGCGCTGACGAACGACCCCAAGCGCTACCGCGTCGCGGACGTCGCGATCCTGGCGCTGCAGCTCTACATCGTCGGCATGTTCCTGGTCGCCGTCGCGGTTCGCTCTCCGTCGGGGCTGCTCTATCCGCCGAGCGTTTCGTCCTACGGGATCGTGATGATCGTGCTCGGCAACTACGTCTTCGTCGCCACGCGGTTTTCTTTCTCCACCTTGGTGGCGCTGCTGGCGTCGCTCAGCTATCTCGCGGTCAGTCTCATCTTCCGGCCCTTCACCTCCGTGGACCTGGCGTTGGAAGGCGCGCTGCTGCTCGGCTGCAACATGCTCGGGGTCTCGATGTTGCACCGGATCCAGACCTTGCAGCGGCGTCAATACAGCCTGCTCAGGGAAGAGCGCCTGGCCGGCGAGCGGCTGCAGGCCCAGTCGCGCGAGCTCAAGACGATCGCCCGCGATCTCGCCCGCGCCCGCGACGAGGCCACCATCGCGAACCGCGCCAAGTCGGAGTTCCTGGCGCATATGAGCCACGAGCTGCGCTCGCCCTTGAACGCCATCATCGGCTTCACCGAGGTGATGACGTCGGCCATGTTCGGCCCGGTCGAGCCGCCGCGTTACCGCGAATATGTCGAGGACATCAACGCCTCGGGCGTCCACCTGCTCGCGGTGATCAACGATCTGCTCGACCTCTCCAAGGCGGAATCGGGCCGCATGGAGCTGAACGATACGGTGGTGCGCATCGAAGATGCGGCGACCTCGGCGATGCGCCTTGTGCGCGAACGGGCCTACGAGGCGACGGTCAAGCTGACCTTGGACGCCCCCAAGACACTCCCCGATCTCCGCGCCGACGAGCGCATGATCAAGCAGATCATCCTCAATCTCCTCACCAACTCGGTGAAGTTCACCCAGCCCGGCGGCACCGTCGCTGTCAGCGCGCGCGTCGACGACGAGGGGTGCCTGGCGGTCGCGGTCGCCGATACCGGCGTCGGCATCGAGGCGCACGATATCCCGAAAGTGCTCGAAGCCTATGGCCAGGCGGACGTCGCCCGCTCGCGCTCCAGCGAGGGCACCGGCCTCGGCCTGCCGCTGGTGAAATCGATGGCCGAGCTGCACGGCGCCAGCATCGCGCTCGAAAGCACGCCGGGCGAAGGCACCACCGTCACGGTCCGGTTGCCGGCGGAGCGTCTCATTGCCAGGACCGAAGCCGACGAGGACCGCGTCGCCTGACCGCGCCCTGCGCGCTTGGCATTCCGCGCCTACCGGGCCATATAAGCCGCATCACCACCTGGGTAGCGGCGGCATGAGCGCCATGAGTGCCAAGAAGGAACGCCACTTCATCAAGATGCACGGGCTGGGCAACGACTTCGTCGTGCTCGACCGGCGGGCCAACGGCGGGACCATCCCGGCCGAGACCGCGCGCGCGCTCGCCGACCGGCACCGCGGCGTCGGCTGCGACCAGGTGATCGTGATCGGCGAGAGCGGCATGGCGGACGTGGCCTTGCGCTTCTTCAATCCCGATGGCGGCGAATCGGGCGCCTGCGGCAACGGCACGCGCTGCGTCGGCGCGCTGCTGATGAACGAGCGCGGGGCCGACCATCTGGCGGTGGAAACGCTGGCCGGCGTGCTCGATATCGAGACGGCCTCGGGCGGCCTCGTCAGCGTCGATATGGGTCTCGCGCGCACCGAATGGGACGAGATCCCGCTCGCCGAGCGCATCGACACGCTGCATCTGGGGATTTCCGAAGGCCCGCTCGCCGACCCCGTCGCGGTCAATATGGGCAACCCGCACGCGGTCTTCTTTGTCGAGGACGCCGAGGCGGTGGATCTGCCCAAGCTCGGCCCCAAGCTCGAGCACCACAAGCTGTTCCCCGAGCGCGCGAATATCGGCGTGGCCCAGGTGATCGGCGAGAACCGCCTCCGCCTCCGCGTCTGGGAGCGCGGCGCGGGCATCACGCAAGCCTGCGGCTCGGGCGCCTGCGCCGCCACGGTCGCCGCGCATCGCCGCCATCTCACCGGCCGCAAGGTCGACCTCCAACTCGACGGCGGCCCGCTCGCCGTCGAGTGGCTGGAGAACGGCCACGTCCTGATGACCGGGCCCGTCGCCACCTCGTTCACCGGCGAGCTCGACGCTTCGCTGTTCGCGAGCTGAGGGCGGCGCCCATGAACGCCAATCCCGGACGCACGCCCGAAATCATCACCTTCGGCTGCCGCCTCAATACGTATGAGTCCGCGGCGATGGGCGAGCTTGCCCGCGCGGAAGGACTGACCGACGCCGTCATCGTCAACACCTGCGCCGTCACCGCCGAGGCCGAGCGCCAGGCCCGCCAGGCGATCCGCAAGGCCCGCCGCGAGCGGCCGGGGGCGCAGATCATTGTCACCGGCTGCGCCGCCCAGATCGACCCCGAACGTTACGCCGCCATGGCCGAGGTCGACCGCGTGCTCGGCAACAAGGAGAAGCTCGAGGCCGCGTCGTTCACCTCCGACGCCGTGGCGCCCGTCCAGGTCAGCGACATCATGGCGCTCACCGAGACGGCGGGCCACATGCTGGGCGGCTTCGAGGCGCGCACGCGCGCCTTCGTGGAGATCCAGCAGGGCTGCGACCACCGCTGCACCTTCTGCATCATCCCTTACGGGCGCGGCAACAACCGCAGCGCGCCGATCGGCGCCATCGCCGAACAGATCCGCGCCCTGGTCGAGGCGGGGTACAACGAGGTCGTGCTGACCGGCGTCGACATCGCCGGCTACGGCAAGGACCTGCCGGGTGCGCCCTCGCTCGGCCAGCTCGTCCGTCGTCTCCTCGCCGCCGTGCCCGAGCTCAAGCGTCTCCGCCTCTCCTCGCTCGACCCGGCGGCGATCGACGACGATCTGCTGCGCGCCGTCGCCGAGCAAGAGCGCCTGATGCCGCATCTGCATCTCAGCCTCCAGGCCGGCGACGACCTGATTCTGAAGCGCATGAAGCGGCGGCACAGCCGCGACGACGTAGTCGCCCTCACAAAGCAGTTGCGCGGGTTGCGTCCGGACATCGCCTTCGGCGCCGATCTGATTGCCGGCTTCCCAACGGAAAGCGACGAAGCCTTCGCCAACACCCTCGCGCTGGTGGACGACTGCGGCCTCACCTATCTCCACGTCTTCCCCTATTCGGAGCGGCCCGGCACTCCGGCCGCGCGCATGCCGCAAGTCCCGAAGCCAGTGCGCAAGGCGCGCGCCAAGACGCTTCGCGCCGCGGGCGAGGCCGCGCTCGGCTGTTTCCTCGACAGTCGCATCGGCCGGACCGAACGCGTGCTGACCGAAGCCGGCGGGACGGGCCGCACGGCGCATTACGCGCCGATCCGCCTCGACGGCGATCACGACCGCGGCAGCATCGTCGAAGCCGTGGTGACGACGCGCAATGGCGATCACCTGATCGGCCAGGTGCGCTGATGTTCGGCCGCAAGAAGCAGGACGGCGAGACGGAGGCCGAACCGCAGCCCGACGCGAAGAAGGGCTGGTTCTCCCGCCTCAAGGACGGGCTCACCAAATCGCCCGACAAGCTCACCGGCGGCAACGACGCCGTGATCGACGAGGCCCCCGAATAGACGGCCGCCACCCCCGAGCCCGCACCGGACCCCGGCCCCACCGCGGCATCGGAGCCGGAAACGCCTGAAGCGCCGCCCCCGCCGCCCGCGACGACGGAGACAGAGGAACCGGCCCGTCCCGGCCTGGCCGAGCGCATCGTCCGCTTCGTCCGCCGCCGCAAGCTCGACGACGCGGCGCTCGAGGCGATCGAGGACGTGCTGATCACCGCCGATCTCGGCCCCGCCGCCGCGGCCAAGCTCACGGCCAATCTCGCGCGCGACAAGTTCGACAAGGCGGTCTCCAGCGAGGAGATCCGCGAGGCGCTGGCCGAGAACGTGGCGGCGATCCTGGAGCCCGTCGCCCAGCCGCTCACCCCCGATCCCGCGAAGCACCCCCATGTCGTGCTGGTCGTCGGCGTCAACGGCAGCGGCAAGACCACGACGATCGGCAAGCTCGGCAAGCAATGGACCGATCAGGGCCTCACCGTCAGCTTTGCCGCCGGCGACACCTTCCGCGCCGCCGCCGTGGAGCAGCTGAAGATCTGGGGCGAGCGCGTCGGCGCGTCCGTGCTCGCGCGCGACACCGGGGCGGATGCGGCCGGCCTCGCCTTCGATGCGCTGCAGGGTGCGGCCGGGCGCGGCGACGACGTGCTGCTGATCGACACTGCCGGGCGGCTGCAGAACAAGGCCGATCTGATGGCCGAGCTCGAGAAGATCGTCCGCGTCCTCCGAAAGCTCGACGCGAGCGCGCCGCATTCGGTGCTCCTCGTGCTCGACGCCACGGTGGGCCAGAACGCCCACAGCCAGGTGCAGATCTTCAAGGAGATCGCCGAGGTCAGCGGGCTCATCGTCACCAAGCTCGACGGCAGCGCCAAGGGCGGGGTGATCGTCGCGCTGGCGGAAAGCTTCGGCCTGCCGATCCACGCCATCGGCGTCGGCGAGGGCGCCGACGACATGCGCCCCTTCGAGCCCAAAGACTTCGCCCGCTCCCTCATGGGGTTGGAAAACTAAGGACCCTCACTCGCCTCCAAGCAGCGCCGCGAAATCCGCGGCCGCCGTCGCCTCGCCGATCAGATAGCCCTGCGCCAGATCGCAGCCCTCGGCGCGCAGAAAATCGAGCTGGGCCTGCTTGCTCACGCCTTCGGCCACCACGCGCAGGTTGAGCGCGGCGGCGAGGCTGACGATCGCCCGTACGATCGCCGCGTCCTCCGCATTCCCCGGCAGCTCCTCGATAAACGCGCGGTCGATCTTGAGCGTATCGACCGGAAAGCCGCGCAGGTAGGCGAGCGAGGAATAGCCGGTGCCGAAATCGTCCACCGTAATCGAGACGCCGAGCGCGGCGAGCGCGATCAGCGTGACCGCGACTTGCTCGGGGTCGCGCATCAGGCTCGATTCGGTGATCTCGATCTCCAGACGCGCCGACGGCAGCCCGGTCTCCTCGAGCACACCGGCGACCGTTGTCGCGAACGCCGGCGCCTCGAACTGCTCGGCCTCGACATTGACCGCGACGCTCGCCTCCGACCACGCGGCGGCGTCGATGCACGCCTGACGCAGCGCCCATTCGCCCAAGGGCCCGATCAGCTCGCTCTCGCGCGCGACGCCGAGGATGAGGTCGGGCGCGACGCGGCCCCGCTCGGGATGCTCCCAGCGCAGCAGCGCCTCCGCCCCGGTGATCCGCCCGGCGGCGATGTCGAGCTTGGGCTGATAGCCGAGCCGAAGCGCGTCCGTCTTGAGTGCGGCGCGCAGATCGCGCGCGAGCCCGACCCGGTCTTCCGCTTCGACGGTAACCGCCCGCGCGTGATAGGCGAAGGCCGCCCCGCCCTCCCGCGCCCGATCGAGCGCGCCGCCGGCGAGGTTGGCCAGGTCGTCGGGCGCGCGGCTGTCATCCGGGTAGAGCGCGATCCCGACCGCGGCCTCCGGCCCCAGCCCATCGAGCAGCTTGTGGGCCAGGAAGGCCGCTTCGTCGAACCGGTCGAGATCGGTCTGGATCACCGCGAAGCGCGCTTCGTCCTAGCGCGCCACCGTGTCGGTCGCCCGCACCCGCTCCGAAAGCGCCGCACCCGCCGCCATGATCGCGTCGTCGCCGGCCAGCGCCCCCGGATCGACGACGAGCACCGCCAATGCCCCCTTCCGCCGGTCCGCGCGCGCCATTGATTGGCGCAGCCGGTCGGCGAACAAGGCACGGTCGGGGAGGCCGGTCAGGGGATCGTAGAGCGCCATGGGGGGCGTGACGTTAGAGCGTCGTCGGCCAGCCGGCAAGACGCGGGCGGGCGCTTAGCTGTGTGTGCTTAGCCGAAAGACAACCCCAGCCCGTCCCAGACCAGCTTCAGCCCGGTGCCGAAGAGCAGCAGATAGGCGATGCGGTAGAAGATCGCCTCGGGCACCCGCTTGTGCAGCCAGACGCCGACCCAGACCCCGAGCGGCGCCAGCGGCAGCAGCACCAGCGCGGTCGTCATGTTCGCCGTCGAGAGCTGGCCCAGCATCGCGTAGGGCACGAGCTTCACGTAGTTGTAGACCATGAAGACGACCACCATCGTGCCCTGGTAGAGCGTCTTGTCCATCTTCTGGGGCAGCAGGTAGATCTGCGCCGGCGGGCTGCCGGCATGGGCGACGAAGCTGGTGAAGCCGGCAACTGTGCTCCAGAACCCGCCGCGCCAGATATGCGGCTCGGTCGCCGGCATGTCGCGGCGGCCGAGGAGCGGCGCGCCGATCCAGCGATAGAGCGTGAAGGAGAGCGCGATCACGCCGACGATCATCCGCACGATGTCGTCGGTCAGATGGTCGAAGCTGATCCAGCCGATGCCGATGCCGATCAGCCCGGCCACGATCATGATCGCGGTGTTCCGGCGATGCCAGGTCTTGCGGTAGGCGACGAGCCCGGCGATGTCCATCAGGCAGAGGATCGGCAGCATGATGGCGGCGGCCTGCACGGGCGAGATCAGGAGCGCCATGATCGGCACGGCAACGCCGCCCGCGCCGCCGAAGCCGCCCTTCGATATGCCGGTCAGCATCACCGCCGGCACCGCCGCGACATAGAACCAGGGATTGTCGATCAACATGGGCGCGCGTCTTCTCCGGAGCACCTACGTCTGGCGGCCGCCGCCGCGCCTTTCGGCAGCCGCCGCCACTGGCGCACCAAACGCGCGCGGCCTATATACAGCCGTCATGAACCCGATCGTCAAATTCTTAGTCGAGGTCGGCCCGCTCGCGGCCTTCTTCATCGCCTACTCGAGCTGGGGCGGCGAGGACGACAAGGCGAAGCTGATCGCCGCCACCGCGATCTTCATGGTCGCGATTGCGGCGTCACTCGCGGTCTCGGTCTGGCTGGAGAAGCGCGTGCCGCTGATGCCCTTGGTGAGCGCAGCGGTGGTGTTCGTCTTCGGCGGCCTCACCCTCGCCCTCGACAGCGAGATCTTCATCAAGATGAAGCCGACGATCATCAACGCGCTTTTCGCGGTGATCCTGTTCGCCGGGCTGGCGCTGGGCCGCCCGTTCCTCAAGCATCTCTTCGGCGCGGTGATGAACCTCGACGAGGTGGGCTGGAAGAAGCTGTCGATCCGCTGGGCGTTCTTCTTCTGCGCCGTGGCGGTGCTGAACGAGATCGTCTGGCGCAACTTCTCGACCGACCTCTGGGTCAACTTCAAAGTCTTCGGGATCCTGCCGCTGACGCTCGTCTTCGCGCTCTCGCAGACCCCGCTCATTCACAAGCACACGGTCGCCGAGGACGCCCCCGCCGGCAAAGGCTAAGCGCCGACCGACCCCTTAACGCTTTCGCATGTCGCCGGTCTCGCCGGGCGGGTTGGTACGTACGGTGTGGTCGCCCGACGCCTCGCTCTCGCGGAAATGGTTCAGCACCCAATGCACGCTCGGGAAGGCGAGCTCGTCCCAGGGAATGTCGTCCCAGGCGAAGAGCGCGACCTCCTGGCTTTCCGGCCCCGCGGCGAAATCGGGCGTGGGCAAATGCGCGCGGAAGAACATCTGCACCTGGCTGAGGCGCGGAATGTTATAGATCGCAAGCAGCCGCTCGATCTCGATCCTGACGCAGGCTTCTTCAAAAGCCTCGCGCGCAGCACCCTCGGTGATCGTCTCGTTGAGCTCGAGATAGCCGGCCGGGACCGTCCAGTAGCCACGCCGCGGCTCGATCTCGCGCCGGCAGAGCAGGAACTGCTCCTCGAACGTGACCACCGAGCCGACGACGATGCGCGGATTGTCGTACTGGATGAACCCGCAATCGGGACAGACCAGCCGCTCGCGGTTGTCGCCCTCGGGCACGGTGCGCACCGACGGGCCGCTCGTTTTACCGCTCGGTGATTTCGGAGGTTCGGGTGCGCTCATGGCGCTAATCTGGCCAGCGACGGCGCGCCAGGCAAGCCTGCGGGCCTGCGCCGCGCGGCACGCGCGCCAAATGTCTTGAATTGACCCGCCCCGCGCGCGACCTTGGTGCGCTGCAACAACCGACGGCACCGATACCTAAAGCGCATGGCCGACCCTCCCCGCGAGCCTCCATACAATCCGACCACGGCCGCCTTCTCCTCGCCGATCCCGCATGTGGCCGAGCTCGGCATCGAGCTGGTCGAGGCGGGCGGCGGGCGCGGGCTCATGCGCCTGCCGTGGCGGGAGAACCTCGTCGGCAATCCCGAGACCGGGGTGCTGCATGGCGGCGTCGTCACCACCCTGATCGATTCGATCTGCGGGCTGGCCTGCCTCACCGCACTGGAGAAGCCGCAGCCGATCGTCACGCTGGATCTCCGCATCGACTACGTGCGCCCCGCCACCCCGAAGCTCGACATCTTCGCCGCCGCGCATGCCTACAAGGTCACGCGCCAGGTCGTCTTCCTGCGCGCCACCGCCTATCAGGAGGACCCCGAGGATCTCGTCGCCGCCTCCGTCGGCACGTTCATGCTGAGCGGCCGGCTCGGCATCCGCCCCACCACTGAAGGTGCGACAAGAGAGGGCAGATCATGAACGCCTTCGTCGACCTGATCGCCAAG
>JARRKQ010000023.1:0-8571 GCA_037387885.1 Alphaproteobacteria bacterium
GCCAAGTGAACCCGAAGGCTCTCGTCCAGCATGGCAACCGTTTCGTTGAGCTTCTGAGCAATGACATCAGGCGCATCCTGGTCGTCGACTGCGAGCCAGGTGCGCAAAATACTCTCGACCGGGTAGTAGGAAACGGCCTGCGACTCGGGCGAACCGCTGCATTCGACGACCGTTAGCTTCTGGCCGCCGAGATTCGCAATGAACTCGTGCACCAACCGCGATTTGCCGACGCCCGGGTCCGCTTCGACCGTGAAGAGCATGCCATGCCCGTCAATGGCCTGTGCCAGCGCGGAATTGAGCGCATCGAGTTCGACGTTGCGGCCGACCAGCCGGGTCAGGCCGCGGGCGGCGCGGACCTGCCAGCGGCTCCGCACCCGTTGGCGCTCGGCGAGCGCGTAAACGTCTACCGGGCCGGAGCGGCCCTTTACGTTGACCGGCCCCAACGACTCCACGTCGACAAAGCCCTCGACCAGCCGATAGGTGGCAGCGGTGAGGCATATCTTTCCGACCTGGGCTAGCTGCTCCATGCGCGCGGCGATGTGCACGGCGGAGCCCGAGGCGTCGTAGTTGATCGAGAGATCGTTCTCGATCGACCGCACGACGACAGGCCCTGAATGCAGGCCCACCCGAATGGCGATATCGGGGTCGCCCGCCGCGGCGATCGCACGCTGCATGGCGAGCGCCGCATAGCAGGCACGCAAGGCGTGGTCTTCGTCCGCGAGCGGCGCCCCGAACAGAGCCATGATGCCGTCGCCTTGGACGCGGCACACCGTTCCCTCATATCGGTGGACCGCCGCGATCATCGTTGCCAGGGCCGGATCGAGCCTCGCGATCGCGTCCTCGGCGTCGAGCGTGTCGATCAGCGCGGTGGAGCCGCCGATATCGGCGAACAACACCGTGACGAACTTGCGCTCACCTTGGACGGCTTCGCGGTTCTGCCGGATGCGCTCGGCCAGATGCTCAGGCGTATAGGCGCTCGGCGGTGCGAGCGTGTCCGATAGACGTCGGATGCCGAACCCTGTGGTCGTCGCAACCATGCCTCACCAAACCTACCGAGCTATCTGTCGGGTCGTCTTGCCGGGGCTGTTGTGCGGGCGTATCCCACACGAAAGCCTGGGAGGGCCGCCAATTGGGGGCCAAAGGGCCCCATAGGCCTCGTATTCTCGCGCTACGCCGTGTGGCCTGCGGGATTCACGCCAACTGTTATTCTAGCACGGCCGGCCGCGAATCAATATCGCTCGCTATGAGCTTCCGGAGCGCGGATCTGCGTGCGGTCGGTAGCCAATCCACGCAAGACCGGTCCGATAGACCATCGCAAGTCCATACCAAGTCGCCAGAAACGCAATGCACTCGAAAGTGAAGCTGCCGAACTTGTAAAGGAATTCCGCAATGACCATCGCTACCGCAAATGGCGGGAGGTCTCTGATCAGATAGCTCGGCACGTCGCGCAATACCGCATGCATAGCCGCTTCCCTCCGACTAGGCTGGAGTTTCGTACCGCCGTGTATCGTGCCGGTAGCTTAGCGCAAACACGCTGGTGGTGTCTGCGGTTCAATCAGCGCCGCCGGGTACGGAGCGCGGTAGTACCCACCGTTGCTTGGCATAAAAGCGGAACTCGTCTAAATTCCAAAGTGGTCTTTAGGCTGAGTGTGGGATGCCGAGACCCGAAAAAGCACCTAGTCAACACCGAAAGAACGGGAGGAAACCCATGGGATGGGGTAAAGGACGGTTCCCGGTCTTAAGTCAGCTGAACGTCATCACCAATCCTGCGCATATCGACGATACGTACGACTTCTTCATCGCACAGTATGGTAAAGACGGCGGGGGCTATCAGGTCGGCAGTCTTGCCTACGACTGGGCGCCCGGTGGAAAAGGTACGCCTCCCCCGTGGAAGGACGACGAAGACAATCCGTGGAACAAGGGCGACGCAGACAAGTGGCGCCAGCATTGTCAGAAAAGCCTCAAGATGACCAATGAGGGCTTGGATCATGACGGTAAGTGCACCGGCGGCACGGTAGAGGATGATCTGAGGACCTGGATTGTCGACGCCATTCTGAACAAGAATCAGATCGTCTACCGGTATCGTCGCGACGAATCCACGGACGGCGGCTGGAAAGCCGAGCGGGAGCTGAAGAAAGGGCGCTGGTACATCACCGTCTCCGGACCGGGATTCTAGCCCGGTCCATGGCGGAGGCCGGCGCTAGATCGCGCGCCTGAACACACCGGCGCCGTGGGTCGCCACAAAGCAGGTCCAATCGGCCTCGCGCACGACGCCGCGCATGAGCCTGACTTTGGGCAGGCTGTTGTCGTCCTCTTGCCAGCTCATGCCGCCATCGAAACTGTAGACGATACATTTTTCGCGAATCGCAAGAAGCGCGTCCTCGTATCTGCCCTCCAGGATGGCCGCAAACCCACCGTGGCCATCCCCACGTTGCTCCCCGGTCATGACAGCACTCGGCAGTGGGCACAGCGCACATGTCTCACCGGCGACGTCGCCGCGGCAGATCGTGGAGCCTTCGCCATGGCGGATGCATACGTAGAAGCGGTGCGCATCCCACCGACTGACCGTGATCGTCGTGATGGCGCCGCCCCGGCATTGCGGACCACAGAGCTGCGCCCATGTGGTTCCTGCATCACTGGAATGCCAGATCCGGGATTTGGTGTCCCCTGCATAGGCGATGCGATGATCCGACAGCGCGATCGCCACGGATGTGAATTTGGCATCGCGCAATTGCAGCGCGCTTGACCAATCGGGCGAACGCCCGGGGCGACGACGCAAGAGCGACCGTCGATCGGCATCAACGGCCAGCAATTCGTATGGCCGTGTGCGCGAGGCCGCCAAGGGCTGATCGGCGTTCAAGGCGGTGTCCGGGCCGTCGTCGATGGCCTCCCAGTCACCCTCCGGGCGTCGCCGAAAGCGCATCAGGTTGCTCCATTGGGAATCGGCGTAGACCTCGTCCGAACGGCCGGGGACGAACATCAGGGAGCCGCCTTCGCCCCAACCCAGGCTCGTCCAGTCGCCGCCGCCGTCGGAGATATGCGCGCTGGCATCATGCAGCGACGCGCCAAAGCGCAGCGCGGGTCCGTCCGAAACGCTGATGTCATAGGTTTGCGCGGCAACGAGACCCCGGCTCGCTGCCTCCCATTCCAGGCCGCCGTCGTTCGAGACCCATACGCCGCCGTCATTCGCCAGAAAGACCCGATCGGCATCGTTCGGATCGAACACGATGAATTGCTGGTCCTCATGGATGCTGGTGCCGTATCCGCCGACCTTACTCCATGTCGCGCCGCCGTCGTCGCTGCGATGGAGATTTGTGCCGCCAGCGAACAGAATGCTGTCGTTTTCCGGATGCGCGGCGACAAGATTGCACCAGGCGATCATCGACGAGGCACCATCGGGCATGTCCGACAAAAACGTGAAGTGCTGCCCGCCATCGTGGCTCGCATAGACCGCATCGCCCATCTTGACGGTCACGAAGCCTGATCCCCCTTTGCCATTGCGGCCGAGCGCGATTTTGGGCGCGTTGGCCACTTCGCCGTCGGGAAGTCCGTTGGCCGCGGGTGTCAGGAGGTGCCAGCGCCGGCCGCCGTCCTCGGATCTGTAGACGCCCCGGCGATGCACCCCGGCAAGGACGAGGTTCGGGTTATCGTGCGCGACGACAACACTGGTCAGCGGGCCGCGCGGCGCTGGCTGTGCGCCGTCGTCCTTGCCGATGGTGCGCCAGGTGAGCCCGCCATAGTCGCTTCGGTGCAGTCCGCGGTTGCCGCCGACCAAAACGCGGTCAGCGTCCTCCGGATGAACGGCGACGGCCATGCACATCGTGCTATCGATGCCGCCGCAGAGATGCCAATGCCGTGCCCCGTCGCTTGAGCGATAGACCCCGCCGCCCATGCCGGACGGGGTCTCCGGTCGTTCGCTGTTGCCGGTCCACTCCCCCGTCGCGGCATAGAGCACCTCTGGGCTGGACGGCGCGACCGCCAGGCCGCCAATGGCAAGCGAGCGTTCATCGTGCATGGTCGGAAACCAATTCCCGCCGCCATCGTTGGTTTTCCAGACGCCCCCGCCGGCCGCACCGGCATAGAGGATGCGCCCGCGCTCCGGGTGGATCGCCAGGACCTTGATGCGGCCGGTCACGTTCGCAGGACCGAGACACTCCCACCGGCCGCGCGGAACCGGCCATTCGTCGGGCAGTCGTGGATCGGGCATAGGAGCGATCATGCGGCTCGGTGCGCCCACAAGCTCGAGGAGATCAAGCTCGGGCAGCCGGCGGGCCAGCTCATCGAGATCGCCCTCGTCGCAGCCGATGCCCTCCAGGAGGCTTGTCTGCGCAACGAAGCCGTGGCTGGTACGGCCGAGCGCTTCGAGAAGCGTCGGGTCCTTTGCGATGGTTCGGACGAGCGATTGCCGCGCCAGCGTCTTGAGCAGCGGCGCGACGAGGGGCCTGCCCTTGAGCGCCGCAGCCTCGGCCCACGGTGCGAGCGCGTCCAAAAGGCGGAGCACCAAAAGCGCGCGCGGATCCCGCGGCAGGCCGACGGCGGTATAGATGCCGGGCCGTGTGATCTGGGCGAACACATAAGGTTCTCTTTCGGCCCCCGTTTCGGCTCCTGTTTCGTTGTAGCCCGATGCCGGAACGAGCCGAAATCGCTCCGCCCCAGAGTCCCAGAGCGCGGCGACGATAGTCCCTGAGAAGAGATGACGGGTGTTGTTCTTCGGCAGCGCGAAGCGAATCCGGGCAAACCCGAAGGGGGCCGGCGACCTAACCTTTACGCATCGGCCAACCAGGCCCCAGGACGCCAAAGCCTTGCGGGGCCGCCGGGCGCGCACGATCGTGAGGCTATCCTCCGGATCAAGCGAAACGACTTCGATGCCTTCGGGCGGCAGCGACCCTCCGGGATCATACTCGCGCCGTGCCCACCGACATTCCTTGCGCTGCGCCCGTCGGAGCGTACGTAGCTGATCGGACAACGCGTCCAGATCGTCGACGCCCAGCAGGTCCCTGAGAAATTCGGCGCGGTCCTCCAAATCTCCGCGGTCGTCGGGCGTGTCGAGCCGAAGGGATGACGGTCCCGGGCCACGGGCTGCCGAGGCATCCCTCGTAATCGACGACCGTCGACGGCGTGAGCGCTTGCGGTTCATTGCAGAGCGGTGGCGATACTGATTCGCTATCGCTACAGACTATCACCGCCTCGCCGATTGTCCTCAGCGATGTCCGGTGCATGTGAAAAACGCACTCCGAGACATCCGCTTGCGTGTCACGACCTGTGCGCATCCAACCCGAGGTTTGGCATCTGCGGTCTTCTCCGACGGCATATTCAATGTGATCAATTAGCCTTGATTATTCAAAAGGCTCACTGTGCACGCTGTTCGTTCCTGGCTATGTGTGGACATCGGTGACGAACCTCTGCATGTCTGCTCTTGGGTGCAAAGCCGACATCGCGGGCGCCAAGATTAATGTCCGTCTTCGGGGTAAGCGGACTTTTGGGGAGGTACCGTCCGAGTTCCGGCTTCTGGTGCTCGAAAGACACGTAACGCGCATGGAAGCGATCAAGTGGCTCGGTTCGTTTCTCCGGCAAGCACTTCAGCCACGTCGCCTCGTATACGCGGCCCGTGGGTCCGCATCTCCGCAAACTCAGCCTCGGAGATGAGGTCGCTGAGCCCTCGTTTGAAGCTTGGCCATTCGCGCGCCCGTGCCCACCAGTCGGTGACGCGCGGTCGATTTTCGGTCCACAGATCGAGAAGCCCCAGATAATCCAGCCGAGCGGTGAACGGCATGAGGCTGATGTCCGCCAGCGTCGGGCGCTCTCCGACGATCCATGGGCCCCCTTCGGCCAGCGTTTCCTCCAGCAGCTTGAAGCCGCGCTCGTAGGCGGCGATTGCATACAACACGAACGGCGATCGTGCACCCAGCTCGTAGGTCGACTTGAAGCGGTCCCGCCGGCGCGGATCGCCGATATTGCGGAAACGCCGCTCCCGCATTTCATCCGGCATGGTCTTCATGCGCTCGCGGAACATCGCCGAGAAGCTGATCTCGGTGACCCCTTCGAACAGGCCCTCATCGACCAGCTTGCTCCAGACCCTCATGCGGCTGCGCTGCCAGGGATCAGCCGGTTTGAGCGGCGGGTCGGGAAACGCCTCGTCGAGATATTCGCAGATCAGGGTCGACTCGATCACGGGCTTGCCGTCGTGCACGAGGGTAGGGACGACCCCTTTCGGATTGAGCTTCAGATAGCTCGGGTCGTATTGCTCGCTGCGGAACAGATCGACCCTGACCGGCTCCCAATCGAGCCCTTTTTCGCATAGCGTGATGCGGACCTTCTGGCAGCAGACCGAGTTGCCGAAATCGTAGAGCGTGATCATGGATTGCGGCGCTCCTGCTCGTCGATTGGGGGGCCTGACCGGGTACGGGCTTCAATTACTACTTCCTGGCCGATCAGCTTTCATTCGTAAAGCGGCGCGGCGGACCAGAATAGATCCTGTGAGGGGTCGAAGTTGGCGCACGTGACTTGCCGGAGGGTCGGTCGGACCACCGGTTGGGGCGCCTCACCGATCACACCGCTTGAGCCGGACCCGCATGTCCGAGCGCTTCAACGCCCCACCGGCGTCCGGCGAGGCAGGCGCACACCCGCCCGCTTGCGCCGCTGCAAACAGCACCGCGTCGTGAGCAATTGCGCTGGCAACCTTAGTCATGCATCATTTTTGCTGTCGGCCGCGACGCGCGTTCAGGCCACCTAAAGACGGCGGATTGGTTCGCCACATCCACGAGGACGGCACCTATGGAAATGCATCAGGTCCGGTACTTCCTCGCGGTGTGCGAAACGCTCAACTTCACGCGGGCGGCCGAGCAGTGCAACGTCGCCCAGCCGTCGCTGACCCGTGCGATCAAGAACCTCGAAGAGGAGCTGGGCGGCCCGCTCTTCCGCCGCGAGCGGCGCCGAACCCACATCACCGATCTCGGCCGACTGGTCCAGCCGCATCTCGCGAAGATGCTGGGGGAGAGCGACGCCGCGCGCCAGGCGGCGCAGCAGTTCGCCACGCTCGACACCGCGCCGCTGCGCCTCGGCGTAATGTGCACGATCGGACCCTCGCGGATGATCGGCTTCCTGACCCAGCTCCGTTCGCGCGTGCCGTCCGCCGAGCTCACCCTGCGCGAAACGGGCGGCCGCGTGCTGGTGGACGAGCTCATGGACGGTGCGCTCGACGTCGCCATCGTGGCCCTGCCCGATCTGCCCGAGCGCTTCGACACGCACCCGCTGTTCACTGAGCGCTATACGGTGGCGTTCGGCCCGGGCCATCGTTTCGAGGCGTTGAACGCGGTGACGCTTCACGACCTCGACGGCGCCGACTACCTGATGCGGCTCAATTGCGAGTTTCCCGATCTCCGCACCAATCACTACAAGCTGCCGGCGCCCAAGGTGAACATCGTCTACAGCAGCGAGAGCGAGGATTGGATCCAGGCGCTGGTCGTGGCGGGCCTGGGCTGTGCGGTGATGCCCGAGCACCTGCCGACGCTGCCCGGCATTGGAACGCGCCTTCTGGTGAACCCGGAGATGAGCCGCACGGTCTCGCTCGTGACCGTCGCCGGGCGGCGCTTTTCGCCCGCAGTCGACGCACTGGTCCGCCTCGCCAAGGCACATGACTGGTCGGCTGCGCGCTAGACCGGTTGCCGCACACCTGCCTGCACGCAGGCTATCGAAATCATAGAGAAGCGATATTTCACGCGGAAACGCGGCGGCGATAGCGTCTGCGTCAATTGCGGGGCGCCCGATTGGCGGGTGTATCCCGGCAATTCACGGAGGATAGTTCAATGAGAAAGCAGATCGTTTCACTCGCCGCAGCCGTGTTTGCCATCGGAACGGCACTGGCCGCCACTACCGCCGGCGGGACGGAGATGAGTGTCACCTACAAGGTGACCTTCAACGGCACCTGGAGCAAGGCGACCCACCCCATCGAGTACCCGAAGGGTGCCCACTTCTCGGGGCTGATCGGCGCCACGCACAATGGCGGTTACGTGCTCTTCAAGCCGGGCAAGGTCGCAACGCGGGGCTTGAAGAACCTCTCCGAGCATGGGCAGCACAGCCCGTTCGACGACGAGATCCGCGCCGCGATCCGCGCCGGCACCGCCGGCACGCTGATCGAGACCAGCCCGATCTTCGGCCCTCCGGGCAGCTCGACCGTGACCTTCAAGGCCGATGCGCGCCATCCGATGGTGTCGCTCGCGGCGATGATCGCGCCGAGCCCCGACTGGTTCGCCGGGGTGGCGAATGTCCGCCTCTACCAAAACGGCAAATGGGTAATGCGCCGCACGCTCACGGTCTACGCTTACGATGCCGGAACTGACGACGGCCGCACCTATCGGGCGGACGACAAGGAAAGCAAGCCGTGGAAGCCGGCGCGCCTCAACGACTCGCGTCACTTCAAGCACGACGGCAAGCGGGTCGCGGTCGGCACGCTGACCTTCGAGCAGATCGGCGGTCCGGCCCAGCAGGGCATGATGCGCAAATAGCCGACACACCCTCGTAGAGGTTTCTAGGAGGTTGCGAGGGGGATGCGAGGCGGTGGCCGCACTGCGG
>JARRKQ010000023.1:8664-33342 GCA_037387885.1 Alphaproteobacteria bacterium
GCCGCAATGCGGCCACCGCGTCTCGGCCAGGACAGGTCTCGAACACGCACGCTGAGATTCGCGCGCGACGCGCCTACAGCCAAGGCGGGGGGCCGGATTGGGAGTCGAAACCAGGACCGAGAGGTCCGAGCTGAGCAAGTGGAGACATAGCGATGAAACAGTTGATAGCGGTTTTTATTGTTGGTGGCGTGCTGGGCGTCGCGGCGGGTTTTGCGGGCGGGATATTTGTCTACCCGTATATTTTCCTCGCCGGGCAAGTCGCGATGGACGCGCCGGTCAGCGCCGACAAGACGGTCGCGGCGCGCGGGACCTTCATCCATGCGAACCCCGGCGATCCAGTGCATTACGGCAAGGGTAGGGTCACCGTCTATAACGACACGGTGCGCCTGGAGAGCGATTTCGAGGTTGGTCCGGGGCCGAAATTCCACGTCTATCTGGTGCCCAAGACCGACATCAAGGCCTCGTCGGACGTGAAGGGGACGATGTTTGTCGACCTCGGCCGGCTGCGAGCATTCAAAGGGGCGCAGAACTTCCGCATTCCGGCGGGCGTCGATCTCAAGAAATTCGGCAGCGTCGTGATCTGGTGCGAGGCTTTCGGCGTGTTGATCTCGCCCGCGGCGCTGAAGTTCGAGAAGTAGGTAGCCGCGCTGCGGACTGTCGTTGCGCCATGGGGCCGCGACGCCCGGGGCCGTATCGACATCCGCATGTCGCCGTCACGCGCCCTTTCTATTTGCCGCAGCGACCAACATTCCGAGTTCCGGCCTATTGGATCGATTGGCTCCCGGGATCTGGGGGTCCGCTGCCGACCCATGCCGGACATTTGGAGCCGGCAGAAATTCTGAGTGATCCAACCGTACCGGCCGGGCGTACTCCCTTCATGTAACCCCGAGTGTCGCCGGATCCACCGGCGTCAATCGACCCAACGAAGACGCATCTCAAACCCTCACCGGAGAGTACCCCCATGAAACGCCGTTCCTTTCTTGCGACCGCTTCCGTTTTGTCCGCTTTCGTGCTCGCGGCACCGGCCGTCCAGGCCGACCCGGCCGGCCACATCGCCGGCAGCGCCAGGACCGCGGCCAATGCGCCGATGTATCACCAGCAGGCGACGATGGCGAAGGCCGATATCGTCGACACCGCGGTTAAGGCCGGCAGCTTCAAGACCCTGGTTGCCGCGATCAAGGCCGCCGGTCTGGTCGAAACGCTGAAGGGCAAGGGCCCATTCACCGTATTCGCGCCGACCGATGCTGCCTTCGCCAAACTGCCCGAGGGCACATTGGCCTCGCTCTTGAAGCCCGAGAACAAAGCCAAGCTTCAGGCGATCCTCACCTACCATGTCGTTTCCGGCAAGATCATGTCGTCTCAGATCGCCGGCAAGAAGGCCATGGTCAAAACCGTCCAGGGCAGCGAGCTTTCGGTTGATGCGACCAATGGCGTGAGCGTCGACAACGCGCGCGTGGTCAAGGCCGACATCGAAGCCGAGAACGGCGTCATCCACGTGATCGACACCGTCGTGCTGCCGAAGTAACCGAGGCGCACTGCGATCGGAAAATGGGCCGCCGGCATGTCGTGCCGGCGGCCCGATTCTTTGCGGGAGCCACGTCATGGATCGGGCGAGACAAGGCCATTCGATGGACGGACAGCAAAAAGACCAAAGCGGATGTGCCTGGATCATCGGGGCCAGCAGCGGCATCGGGCGTGCCCTGGCTCTGGAGCTGGCGCGTGCCGGCCGCACCGTGGTCGCCTCCGCGCGCCGAGCGGATCTCCTAGAGACCCTGGCCTGCGACGCAGAAGCGCTGCCCGGCTCGATTCATCCAGTCCCGCTCGACATCACGCAGGCCAAAGCGGTCGCCTCGGCTGTTGTCCACATCGAAGCCGAGATCGGGCCGGTCGACACCGCCATCCTGTGCGCCGGGACTTACGTTCACGACCGTGCCGCCGCGATCAAGGCGGCCGATGTGAAGGGGACCATGAACCTCAATTTCTTCGGTGCCGTGCAGACGATCGAAGGGCTCCTGCCCCGCATGATCGCGCGCCGCGGCGGGCGCATCGTCGCGGTCGCCTCTCTGGCCGGCTACCGCGGATTGCCCCATGCGGCTGCTTATGGTGCCAGCAAGGCCGCGCTCATCACCTTCTGCGAATCCCTGCGACCGGAGCTGATGCCATCGGGGGTGGTGGTACAGGTCGTCTGCCCCGGCTTCGTCGAAACCCCGCTCACCGACAAGAACGACTTTCCGATGCCGGCCTTGATGCCGGCGGATGCGGCCGCGCGCGCGATCCTTCGGGGCATGCGCTCGCGCCGCTTCGAGATCGCCTTTCCACGCCGGCTCGCCTGGCCCATGAAGCTTCTGCGTATACTGCCCTATTGGGCCTTCTTTGCGGTCACGCGCCGCATGGTGAGAAAGACGTAATGCCGGACCACATGCGGGCAGCGCTCGACGCCTACGTGCGCTTCTACGAGACGCTGACGCCGGAGACGATCAGCGCGTTGCCGTCGCTCGTGACGGCCGATGTGCGTTTCCGCGATCCGTTCAACGACGTGCAGGGCGTCGAAGCCTATGCGCGGGTTCTGACGAAGATGTTCGCCGACCTCGACGCGCCGCGCTTCGAGGTTCGGCACGCGGTGCTGGATGGCGCGGTCGGCTACCTCAACTGGCGGCTGGTCTTTCGCGGCAAGCGCGGCCAGGAGCGCAGTATCGTCGGCATGAGCGAGCTTCGCTTCGATGAGAGCGGCCGCGTCGCCCTGCACGTAGACCATTGGGATGCGGCCTCGCAGCTTTACGAGCGCGTGCCCGTCCTGGGTTTCATTCTGCGCCTCATCCGGCGACGCCTCGCAGCCTGAGAAGCGCGAGCGTCAGACTTGCGTATCGGCCGGTTGGATCACACTGACCGGCTGGGCCAGCGGCGTTGGGCGCCTATGGATTCGTGCGCCTTTTCGCCAGAGGCGAAGCGCCTCAAAATGGATCGCAGCGATCACCTTCAGGGTCATCAGCGGATAGCGAACGAAGGCGTGCAGCACCGTCGCTGGCGTAAACGGTCGCCTCCGGCCGTTCTGCGCCGCGACCATCACCGGCCCCTTGCCATCTTCCTCGCGGATCACGATCGCCAGCCGCGCATCGGGCGCACGCAGGCGGAACGCGTATCGCCCAGCCAAAGGAAGGAACGGTGAGACGTGAAACGCCTTGGCGCAGGACTGCGCGATTGTCTTGTCGGCATCTACACGCCGCACAAGGATCAGATAGCTGTGTCGCTCGCCGAAGGTGTTGGAAACTTCGTAGAGGATTGCACGCAGCCGTCCGTCTGCGTGATAGCAGAACCAGATCGACAGCGGATTGAAGACGTAGCCCAGCACGCGCGGAAAGCAGAGCAGGCGCACCGGACCACCGGCAATGTCGATGCCAGCGCCGGCCAGCCGCGCTTCGATCCAGGGTCTGAGCGGGCTGCCGTCCCTGGGCCCGTGGTCCCGGTCGTGGAAGCTCATCAGATTGAAGCGGTTGTGTCCGAAGAAGCGTAGGCGCCCGAGCGCCTCCAGTTCGTCGAGATCGATGAGGCAGGAAAAGACGCGGTAAGCGAAACGATGCCGCACCGGCCGCAGGCGGCGGTGCATCACCGCGCCGAAATAAAAGCACGACTGTAGGGCGCGGCGGTTCATGCGGCGGCCGCCACGACGGGACGGGCGAACGGAGCCGCCGGTGTCGCGTTGCGCGCGGCCGGGCTCACCTCGGTGATGGCGCCCGCCCAAGGCGGCGGTGCGCCGAGAGCCGCAGCGACCGCAAGCCCGGCGGCAAGCGCATCCTCGTGAAATCCGTAACCGCAGTAGCTGCCGGCAAACCAGGTGCGGTTGCGGCCCTGTATGTCCGGCAAGGTTGCCTGCGCGGTGAGCGCTGCGGCATCGAAGCTTGGATGGTCAAAGTCGAAGCGCCGCAGCACGCGATCCGGATCGGGCTCGCGGATCGGGTTGAGCGAAATGAAGAGCGGCTCGGGCGTGCGTAAATCCTGCAACCGGTTCATCCAATACGTCACCGAAGCGCTTGCTGAAAGGCGATCGTCCCGGCCGCTCATATAGTTCCAGGCCGACCAGAGCGCCCGCCTGCGCGGCATCAGCCCGGCATCGGTGTGCAGGACCGCATGGTTCTTTTCGTAACGGAACGCCCCCAGTGCGCGGCGTTCGTCACCGCTGGCGCCGGCGCCCAAGAGCGCCAGCGACTGATCGGCATGGCCGGCCAGAACGATCTCGTCGAAGATCTCCACCCGGCCATCGCTATCGCGGACCGACACGCCGAGCGGCGTCCGCTCGATTGCCAGGATCTTTCGATCGGTATGGACGCGTGCGGCAAGGGGCGCGATCAGGCGTCGCACATATTCTCGCGAGCCGCCCGTCACCGTCCGCCAAGGCGGCCGTCCGGCCAGATCGAGCAGCCCATGATTGGCGCAGAAGCGGAGGAAGCTCTCCGCCGGGAACGCGAGCATTCGCGCGGGCGAGGTCGACCAGATCGCCGCGCCCATCGGCAGGATGTGGTGATCGACGAAGGCGCGCGAATAGGCGCCCGCCGCGAGGCAGTCGCCAAGGCTCCCGGCCGGATCGGCGGTTTCCAGCAGCGCCGGCGCGGCGCGGTAGAATCGTAGGACGTCGCGCGCGATGCGCCAGACATCCGCTCGGGCGAGATTGCCCGGATTCTCCAGGAAGAGCCCGCGCGTCGAGCCGCGATATTCGAGCCGGCCATCCTCGGCCGAGACGGCGAAGGTCATCCGGCTCGGCTGCGTCGGCGCGCCGATCTCATCGAACAGGCGGGTCAGGTTCGGATAGTTGCGTTCATTGTAGACGATGAAGCCGGCATCGACCGCGACTGCCTTGCCGCCAAGATCGACGTCGACCGTATGCGCGTGCCCGCCGGCATGCCCGCTCGCCTCGAAGACGGTCACGTCGTGGCGGCGGTTGAGCGCCCAGGCCGCGCCGAGCCCCGCAATGCCGGCGCCGACGACGGCGATGCGCTGGCGGGGTAACGGCCGCGGATCTCCTGGCCGGCGTGGCGCCGCTGAGCGGGTGGGGTCGAGCGGCAGTCGGGCGCCGTCAGGGGTCATGGGAATCTCGCGGGTGTTATCGAGGCATCGGATAAGGCATACGCGCGCCGTCCGCTACCGGATCACCTAAGAAACCCGAGAATCCGTGGCATATGAACGTATGCGGCAAGACCGGTGATCCACTCGCGCCCGGCTTGCGTAGACACTGATATCGCTACGAAGAGAGCCATACATGCGCCCTTGCGAATCGTTCATCGAACCGAATGCAGGCCTTGCGGCACCATACTTGCCGGCCCTACATAGCGTTAAGGGGCAGCGGAGCGTCATGGGAGAGCAGGCCATCGAGCCGGATAAACTGATGCGTTCCGAGCCGCCGGCCGAGCATTTCGCCACTCTGATGGACGCGGTTGCAGCCAGCCGCGACCGGTCCGCCTTCGCCCAGATCTACGATCATTTTGCGCCGCGCCTCAAAGGCTATCTGCGCCGCCGCGGCAGCGACGCCGGCCAGGCCGAAGAACTGGTGCAGGAAGTCATGCTGACGGTCTGGCGCAAGGCCGGGCTTTACGACCGCAGGCAGGCCAACGTTTCGACCTGGATCTTCACCATCGCGCGGAACCGCCGCATCGACGCCATACGGCGTGAGCGCCGTCCGGACTTCGATCCCAACGATCCGGCCTTCGTTCCCGACGGTGAGCCGAGCCCGGACGATGCGCTGGCGGCATCGCAGGACGGCGCGATGCTGCGCCGCGCGATCGACGACATCCCCGACGAACAGCGCAAGCTGCTGCACCTCGCCTTCTACGAGGACAAGTCCCACAACACGATTGCGGATGAGTTGGGGCTGCCGCTCGGCACGGTGAAATCGCGGATCCGTCTGGCGCTCGCCAAGGTGCGGCGGTCGATTGAGGAGGAAGTGTGATGCCGGTCCATCACCTGTCGGACGAATTGCTGCTCGACCACGCGGCGGGAAGCCTGCCCGAGCCGGTGGCGCTGCTGGTCGCAACGCATCTCGCGCTGTGCCCGGCCTGCCGTGAGCATGAGGCGGGGCTGGAGGCGGTTGGGGGCGCATTGTTGGACGAGATCGATCCGGAGCCG
Organism: Alphaproteobacteria bacterium; assembly: GCA_037387885.1. Lineage (GTDB taxonomy): Bacteria > Pseudomonadota > Alphaproteobacteria > JAPULJ01 > JAPULJ01 > DATKZM01. The sequence goes on from JARRKQ010000023.1 coordinate 14,779, forward strand.
ATCGAAGGCGGCGGTCTCGATGCCCTGTTCGCCCGCATCGAAGCCGCGCCCGCCGAGGACACGCGCGAGGCCGAAGTGGCGGCGGTCAAGCCGGCCGCCAGCGACATCGTGCCGACGCTGCCGCGCCCGTTGCGCGACTATGTCGGCGGCGAAACGGACGCCCTTGCTTGGCGAAAGCGCGGCAAGCTTTCCGAGGCGCGGTTGCTTCCCGAGGCGTCCGGCGGCACGGTCAAGCTGCTGCGTATCCCCGCGGGCGCGATGATGCCGGTTCACACCCACCGCGGCACCGAACTGACCCTCGTTCTGGAAGGCGGATTTTCCGATGAGCAGGGGCATTATTTGCGCGGTGATGTCGCGATCGCCGACGAGGATGTGACCCACAAGCCGCGGGCCGACGACGATGGCGACTGCCTATGCCTCACGGTGACCCAGGCGCCGGTGCGCTTGGCCGGTCCGCTCGCACGGTTTCTCAATCCGTTTTTGCGCGACTAAGCCGAAGAGACCGTACGCACACGGATCCACTCGACCGCCCGATGCTCGCACATGGTTATTAGGTGCTTCAGCTGTTGGCTATGAACGGACCTCTTCGGCACCGGCTACGGCCTTACTCCGGCATTATGACCTCGGCATCGATTCGTTGAGACCGGGGCCGAAGTTGTCGGCGACATCGATCGCCTCGGCGTTGCCCTCGACATAGGATCGGTAGGCCATGTCCTCGACGAGGATGTGATGTCTGAGCCAGGTCTTGAGGAAATTGAGCAGCTCGTCGGCGGCCTCGCTCGCATCGTCCTTGAAATAGCGCGCCCGGATGGTGCTGATTTCATGGGTGAACCGGTCGTGCTGCACCCGGTGGGGTCGCTCGTTGGGGTAGTCGCAGGCCTGCATGACCGCCTCTTCACGGACAAAATGACGCTCCACGTATTCGATCAGGCGATCGAAGGTATCGGCGGGAAGCGCGGCACTGCCCTCGTCCTTGAGGGCGTCATGAAGCTCGTTGATGAGCCCGATCAGCGCTTGGTGGTCGGAGTCGATCAAGTCCACGCCGACGCTCATATCCTGGGACCAGGTGAAGAAAGCCATGGGCGGTCCCCCGAGAAGTGACGTACCGTCGTTGGCACGAAGCACAGCCATTATGCCGCGTGTCAATGATGTAAGTCAGGGGACTTTGGCGCGGACCGCGGGGTCCCAAGCCTGGAGCGCGTCTATGAGCCTGGGCGGACCCTACTTGTCTTTATCTTTTTCCTCGGCGGCCGCGACGCTGGTGGCGCTGTAGCGGGGGTCGGAGGTTTCGGCATCGACGCCGGTCAGGCTCACGTCGTAGCCCCAGAGCCGGCGGATATGGGCGAGGACGGCCTTCATCGTCTCGTCGTGCAAGCGGACGCCATCGCGCATCGTGTGGCGCAGATGAAGGATGCGGTCGCTCTTCAAGTCGACGTCGACGACCTGGATATCGGGCTCGATGACCGCGAGGTCGTAAGACTGAGCGAGAGCCTCGCGCACCTTCTGGTAGCCGTGTTCGTCGTGGATACCGCCCACCGTGTAGTGCTGCTCGCCGGCCTCGTCGCCCAGCACGAAGAGCCGCATCTCGCGAATGAGGTGCGGGCTCAGATACTGGCGGATGAAGGACTCGTCGCGGTAGTTCGCCCAGGCATGCTTCAGCGTGCCGCGCCAGTCGCCGTTGCCCGCGATCTCCGGAAACCATTCGCGGTCCTCGTCTTCGGGATCGCTGCAGATGCGCTTGATATCGCTCATCATGGCGAAGCCGAGCGCATAGGGGTTGATGCCGCGATAGCGGGGATCGTCGAAATCGGGCTGGCTCAGCACGTTGGCGTGGCTGTGCAGGATCTCCAGCATCGCCCCGTCGGTGATCAGGCCCTTCTCGTGCAGCGCGTTGGTGATGTAGTGGTGGACGAACGTGGCGCAGCCCTCGTTCATCACCTTGGTCTGCTTCTGGGGATAGAAATACTGCGCGATGTGCCGCACGATGCGGACGATCTCGCGCTGCCAGGGCTCGAGCGCCGGGCTGTTCTTTTCCAGGAAGTAGAGCAGGTTTTCTTCCGGCAGCTTCAGCTGCTTCTTGCGCTCGGCGAGCTGTTCGTCCAAGTCCGCGGGCTTGGCGTCCCCGTCCTTGCTGGGCACCGTCCGCCAGAGGTCGTTGAAGTTACGCTCCTCGTATTCCCGGAGCTCGCGCTCGCGTTTGACCTGCTCGCGCAGATTGAGCCGCGGCTTGCGGCCGTAGCGGAAGACGCCCTGATCCATCAGCGCATGGGCGCTGTCGAGCACCTCTTCGACCGCCTCGACGCCGTGCTTTTCCTCGCATTCGGCGATATAGCCCTTGGCGAAGTTGAGGTAGTCGAGGATACCGTCGGCATCCGTCCACTGCTGGAAGAGATAGTTGTTCTTGAAGAAGTGGTTATGGCCGAAGGCCGCATGCGCCATCACCAGCGTCTGCATTGCCATGGTGTTCTCTTCCATGTTGTAGCTGATGCAGGGATTGGAGTTGATGACGATCTCGTAGGCGAGGCCGGTGACGCCCTTGCGGTAAAGCTGCTCCTCGCGCACGAAATGCTTGCCGAACGACCAGTGCCGGTACATGAGCGGCATGCCGTGCGAGGCGTATGCGTCGAGCATCTGCTCTGAGGAGATGATCTCGATCTGGTTGGTGTAGATGTCGAGGCCGAGGTCGTCGAACGCGATCTCCTTGATCGCCTCGTAGGTCCGGTTGAGCGTCTCGAAGTCCCACTCCGAACCGTCGAAAAGATAGCCGTCGCCGTCCCCAAGCCCACGAAGGCTCAGTTGACCCGTGTCTTCGGTGCTGGCGCGAGCCGTCTCGCCGCCCGTCATGTCCGGCTCTCCTGCTTGGCGAAGAGCTCGCGGAAGACCGGGTAAATATCGCCCGGGTCGGCGACGCGCTTCATGGCGAAATTGGACCAGTCGCCTGCGACCTGCTGGTAGTTGCGCCACAGCTCGGCGCCGGTGCCGGAATTCATGAACATACCGATCTCGCGCTCGTCGAGGATCTCGACATAGGCGTAGTACTGGCAGAGCCGCATCACCTCGTCGTTGAGGAGGGAGACGCAACGCGCTGAATCGCCACTGTAATTCTCACCGTCGGAGGCCTGCGCCGCATAGATGTTCCACTCCTTGGTCGAGTAGCGCGCCCGCACGATCTTCAACATCTCCTCAAGCGCCGTGCTGACGACCGTGCCGCCGGTCTCGCGGCTGTGAAAGAAGGTCTCCTCGTCGACCTCCTGCGCCTCGTGGGTGTGCCGGATGAAGACGATCTCGATGCGCTCGTAGCGCCGCTGAAGGAACAGGTAGAGAAGAATGAAGAACCGCTTGGCCAGGTCCTTCTCGCGCTCGCCCATCGACCCCGATACATCCATCAGGCAGAACATCACGGCGTTTGCATTGGGCTTGGGCTCGACGACGCGGTGCCGGTAGCGCACGTCGATCGGATCGATGAACGAGACGACACGCCGCTTGCGGTTGAGCTCATCGAGGTGCCTGCGGAGCGATTCCAGGCGCTCGCGCTCGGTCTCCAGGCCGCGGGCTTCGAGCTCGCTGATCTCGGCCTCGATCGCCTCGATCTCCTTCAGGCGCGGCCGCTTGAGGGCGAGACGCCGGCTGAGGCTGTTGCGCATCGTGCGCTTGACGTCGATCGACGCCGGGGACCCCGAGGTCGTATAGCCGGCCCGCCGTGACGACTCGGTCTCGGTCTCCTTCAGGTCGGTCTTGACGAGATCGGGCAGCTCGAGGTCTTCGAAGAAGAGGTCGAGGAATTCCTCGCGCGATAGCGCGAACTCGAATTCGTCCTCGCCCGATCCCTCCGCCGCGCCCTCCTTGCCGCCGCCGCCGGCGCCGCCGGACGGCTTCGGGACCTTGTCGCCGGTTACGAATTCCTTGTTGCCCGGGAGCGTGCCCTTGCGGCTGCCGCTCTTACCGTCATGGCGGAAGCGGGGCTCACCGATGCCCTTCTTGGAGATCGAGATGGTCTCGCCGCCGGCAACGTCGGCGACCTTGCGCTCCTTAACCGAGCGGTTGACCGCTTCCTTGATCTGAGCCCGCGCGCGCCGGAGGAAGCGTTGGCGATTGCCAAGGCTCTTGTCCTTCGGATTCAGCCGGCGGTCTATGAGATGGAACATGGCCCATTCGCGACCGCGTTCACGAACCTGCCTTATTGACGCGCATGTACCACTCGACCAGCCGGCGCACCTGCCGCTCGGTGTAACCCCGCTCGGTCATGCGCTGCACGAACTCGGTGTGCTGCTTGTCGGTCTTGGTGTCTTTCTTGGTCCCGAAGCTGATCACCGGGAGCAGCTCCTCGACCTGGCCGAACATGCGCTTCTCGATGACCTCGCGCAGCTTCTCGTAGCTGGTCCAGGACGGGTTCTTGCCGTTGTTCTGGGCGCGGGCGCGGAGCGAGAATTTGACGACCTCGTTCCGGAAGTCCTTGGGATTGGCGATGCCGGCCGGCTTCTCGACCTTGGAGAGCTCGGCGTCGAGTACTGCGCGGTCGAAGATCTGGCCGGTATCGGGGTCCTTGTAGTCCTGCTCTTCGATCCACGCATCGGCGTAGGCGATGTAGCGGTCGAACAGGTTCTGGCCGTATTCGGTATAGGATTCGAGGTAAGCCTTCTGGATCTCGTGGCCGATGAACTCGGCGTAGCGCGGCGCCAGCTCGGCCTTCAGGAACTCCAGATACTTATCCTCGGTCTCCTTGACGAATTGCTCGCGCTTGATCGACTGCTCCAGCACATACATCAGGTGGACCGGATCGGCCGACACCTCTTCGGTGTCGTGGTTGAAGGTCTCCGACAACACCTTGAAGGCAAAGCGCGTGCTCACGCCCGACATGCCCTCGTCGACGCCCGCGGTCTCGCGATACTCCTGCATCGACTTCGCCTTGGGGTCGGTGTCCTTGAGGTTCTCGCCGTCGTAGATCCGCATCTTGGAATAGAGCGTCGAGTTCTCGTGCTCGTGGAGGCGGGTCAGGACGCAGAAGCGCGCCAGCATCTTCAAGACCCCCGGCGCGCAGGGCGCATCGCCGAGTTCACTGTTGGCGATCAGCTTCTGATAGATCTGCTTTTCCTCGGTGACGCGCAGGCAGTAGGGCACCTTGACGACGCTGATGCGGTCGAGGAACGCCTCGTTGTTCTTGTTGTGCTTGAACTGCTGCCACTCCGCCTCGTTGGAATGCGCCAGCACGATACCCTGGAAGGGGAAGGCGCCGACGCCGTCGGTGGCGGCATAGTTGCTTTCCTGCGTGGCGGTCAGCAGCGGGTGCAGCACCTTGATCGGCGCCTTGAACATCTCGACGAATTCGAGCAGGCCCTGGGTGGTGCGGTTGAGGCCGCCCGAATAGCTGTAGGCGTCGGGGTCGTCCTGGCTGAACGCCTCGAGCTTGCGGATGTCGACCTTGCCGACGAGGGCGGAGATGTCCTGGTTGTTTTCGTCGCCGGGCTCGGTCTTGGCGATGCCGATCTGCCGCAGCTTGGAGGGCATCAGCTTGACCACGGTGAAGCGCGAGGCGTCGCCGTCGAACTCGTCGAGCCGCTTGATCGCCCAGGGCGAGGCGAGCCCGGTCAGCCGGCGCTGGGGAATGCCGTACTTGTCCTCGAGCAGCGGTCCCATCTGCTCCGGATCGAACAGGCCGAGGGGCGATTCGAAGAGCGGGCTGACCTCGTCACCGGCCTTGAGCACGTAGATCGGCTGGTCTTCCATGAGCTTCTTCAGCCGCTCGGCGATCGAGGACTTGCCGCCGCCGACGGGCCCGAGCAGGTAGAGGATCTGCTTGCGCTCCTCCAAACCCTGCGCGGCGTGGCGGAGGAAGCCCACGATCCGCTCGATCGTGTCCTCCATGCCGTAGAAGTCTTTGAACGCCGGGTAGCGCTTGATCGTCCGGTTGAGGAAGATCCGGCCGAGGCGGGGATCGTTGCTGGTATCGAATTGTTCGGGCTCGCCGATTGCGGCGATCATGCGCTCGGCGGCGCTGGCGTAGTAGGTTTTGTCGTTCCGACAGCCTTGCAAATAATCCTGCAAGCTCATGTCGGTCTGCGCCTTGCGGGTGGTGAACTCACTGATCGGGGGAAGAATCTCCATCGCTCGAACCTGTCCAGACACGGGGGGCTGTGGTCACAAGACGATACGCTCTTAAGGTTAACTGGACATTGATGCGGCAAATTTGCTGCCGAAAAGTCTCGCGCGACGCACCAGAAACCCCAAGCGGACCCATCGTCTTGCATTGTGATACGCGGCGTCGGTGCAAAGCGGGCCCGCCGCGCGGCGCAATAAATACATGTGCAAAAAGATTTCCGCGGGTGGGGCCCTGGACGCGTCATCACACTGCGCCCGCCGGGTAGCGGGTTCTGCCGGCGCCCGCCGCCAACGTCCGGCCCTCGGACAGTTGGCGCAAGAGCGCTGACGTGGCGACGGTGCATCCCGCTTAATGGCCGCAATGGGCTGGGGAACGATCCCGGCATCGATGTGAAAACCGCGGGAGTGGGAAGAGATGTCAGACTTGAATGGCGGGCCTGCCGCACATGTCGATCATGTGGGCAGCCTGGTGCGGCCGCCGGAGCTCATGGACTGCTGGCGCGCGCATGAGGAGGGCTCGGCGGGCGCCGACGAGTTGCGTGCGGTCCAAGACGCGGCGATCCGCGACGCGGTCAAGCTGCAGGAGGCGTGCGGCCTGGCCGTGGTGACCGACGGCGAGTTCCGCCGCGGCGGCTGGTCGCGCGGCTTCATGGAGGCGACCGGGGCGTTCGGCTTCAAACCTTCGAAGCTTGTCTTCCGCAACGAAGACGGGGTCGAGACCGCGGCCCCCGCGCCGGTGGCGACGCGCAAGATCGAGCGCCGAGCGCCGATCGTGGTGGATGATTTTGAGTTCCTGCGCTCGGTCACGACGGCGACGCCCAAGGTCACCATGCCGACGCCCTCGCACATGCATTTCGGCCATTTCGCCGACGCCGCCGACCGCAGCGTCTACCCGGACATGACCGAATGGTGGGACGATCTGATCGGGGTCTACCGCGAGGAGGTCGCCGCGCTCGGAGAGGCGGGCTGCACGCTGCTCCAGATCGACGAGGTGCCGCTCACGCTGTGCTGCGATGAGACCAACCGCGCCGTCGCGCGCGAGAACGGCGCCGATCCCGACGCGCTGATCGACATCTATATCGACATGGTGAACCGCGCGGTCGGCGAGCGGCCCAAAGACATGCGCGTCCTCATGCATCTCTGCCGCGGCAACATGCAGGGGCTGTGGATGGGCGACGGCGGCTATGGGCCGATCGCCGAGAAGCTTTTCAGCCGTGCCGAGGTCGACGGCTTCCTGATGGAGTACGACACCGCCCGCGCCGGCGACTTCGCGCCGCTCAAATATATGCCCAAGGGCAAGCGCGCCTATCTGGGGATCATGAGCACCAAGAACCCCGAGATCGAAAGCGCCGACGCGCTGAAGCGGCGGATCGACGAGGCGAGCCAGTTCGCCGATCTGGAACAGCTCGGCATTTGCCCGCAATGCGGCTTCGGCAGCTCGGCGATGTCGAAGTTCAACGTGCTGGAGAACCCGATGACCCTCGACATCGAGCGCGCCAAGCTCAGCCGCCTCGTCGAGGTCGCCGAGGATGTCTGGGGCTGATCGGGGCTCCGCGCGGCCCGGTTAGTCGCCCGTTTCCGATACCACCGCCGAATCCGCCAGCGGATTGACGCCGCGCTCGGTAAGCCCGTCCGCGATCTTCGCGGCCGCAGTCTGCAACGGTTCCAGGTAGCGCGCCACCACCTCGTCGAGCAACAGGGCCGACAGAATATAGTGCATGTTGATCGCGGCCACGGGCCGCCCGCGCCACATCACCGGCACGCCGATGCTGCCCGTCTTGGGCGACATGCCGCCCTCGCGGATGCCGTAGCCGCGCGCGCGGGTCTCGGCCACCAGGCGCTCGACGTAGTCGCGGTTCTTCGCGAGCTCCGCGTCGGGCCGGTCGCTCGCGGCGATGTTGCGCAGGATCATCTCGCGCTCCGGTTCGGGGCAGAAGGCGAGGTAGGCGTGGCCGATCGAGCTGTGGAGGACGGGTGGGCGGAAGCCCGCCTTCTCGCGGTTGATCGAGAGCGGGCTCGACATATGCGTGGTCTCGCGGACGACCATGGCGTCGCGGTCGAAAGTGGCGATATCGGTCGGCCAGACGATCTGGCGGCCGAGCTCGGCCAGCACCGGCGTGGCGATCTCGGTGACCCAGGCCTCGTCGTGGAAGCCGTCGGAGAGCGCGCGCACCTGGATGGTGAGCTGGTAGGTCTCCCGGCGCGCACCGATGCCGACATAGCCCGCCGCCATCAGCGTATCGAGCAGGCGGTAGACGGTCGAGCGGGGCAAGCCGGTGCGCTTGCTGAGCTCCAGCGCGGTGGCGTAGTTGGTCTCGTTGAGGGCCCGCAGCACGGTGAGCCCGCGCAACAGCCCCCGCACCAGGCGGGGTTCGCTCATCGGATTCCTCCCATTGCAGACGCTGTCCAAGTTCCGGGATCTCACGTCCGGTTGATGGACAGGGGCATCTTAGCAGGCGGGATGCCGGCCTGGCGAGCGCCGGGCGACGGTTCGGTTAATGGGCCGCTCAGCGGCCTCGGCGTTCAGGCCGCCAGCGCCGCCTCAACGGCGGGCCGCACGGGCGGGCCGTGCTCGGCCATCAGTGTCAGGTATTTGTCATCGATATAGTCGCTGATGCCGGCGAAGTCGGGCCGCGCCTGAATGCGCTCGTACCAATCGGTCAGGCGTGGGCGGCGGTCCCAGAGCCAGCCGAGCGTCAGATGGTCGAGCCGCACGATGTAGGGCACGAGGCAGGCTTCGGCGAGGCTGTAAGCGCCGCCGGCGAGCCAGTCGCCGGTCTCATCCAGACGCGCCTCGATCTTCCCGAGCAGGCCGTCATACGCGCGTATCGCATCGGCTGCGAAAGGCGCGTCCATGCCTTTTTCGATCGTCACGCGCTTGCGCTCGCGCCGCGCCGGGTCGGGGGTGGCGGCGATGTTGGCCTCGAGCTCCTCGGGCGGGAGCGCCAAGTGCTGGTGGCGGAAGGCGATGGCGCTGGAGACGACGCCGCAGGCCGCGTGCAGGCCCTGGTCGGGGATGGCGGCGAAGCGGCGCATGATCGCGCGCTCGACCAGATCGGCGGGCCGGAGCGGCAGCTCGGGATAGGCCTCGTCGAGATATTCGCAGATCAAGGTTGATTCGATAACCGGCCGGCCGTCGACGACGAGCGTGGGCACCACGCCGTTCGGGTTGAGCTTGAGATAGGCGGGATCAAGCTGATCGCCCTTGCGGAGGTTCAGGTGATGCTCGACGGGCTCGAGCCCCTTGGCGCGGAGAACCAGGCGGACCTTCTGCGAGCAGGTCGACATATTGTTGTGATGGAGTTCGAGCATTTCTTAGCTCCTAGGGCGTCAGCCTTTAACCAGATAGAGCGTGAGGATCGGGAACAGCGCGAGCACGATCAGCCGCGCCATGTCGGAAAAGACGAAGGGCGTGACGCCGGCGAAGATCCGCCCCAACCGTATGTTCGGTGCGAGGCCGTGGAGGACGAAGACGTTCATGCCGATCGGCGGCGTGATCATGCCGAGCTCGACCACCACCACGTTGATGATGCCCCACCAGATCGGGTCGTAGCCGAGATGGACCACGATCGGCAGCACGAAGGGCAGGGTGATCAGCATCGCCGAGATGGTGTCGAAGATGGCGCCGAGGATGACGTAGACGATCAGCAGCACGAAGATGATCGCCAGCGGCGGGAGGGCGAGCCCGCCGATCCATTCGGTGAGCGCCGGCGGCACGCGCGCGACGGTGATGAAATAGGCGAAGACGGACGCTCCGAAGATGATGATGTAGATCATCGCCGTCGCCGCCGCGCTCTCGATCAGCGCATCGAAGAAACGTCGCCACGTCAAGCGCCGCCGCACGATCGCGAAGCCGAGCGCCAGCATGGCGCCGGCCGCGGCTGCCTCGTCGACCGTCAGCACCCCGCCATAGATGCCGCCGATCACGGCGACGAGGAGAATGAGGACGGCCCAGGCGCCCTTGATGGCGGCCCAGCGCTCGGGCCAGGACAGGCGTTCGCCCGGCGGTGCGGCTTCCGGGTTGCGCATGAGGTAGATGCGGATCGCGGCGAAGTGAAAGAGGATCGCCATAATCGCCGGCACCACAGCGGCGGCGAAGAGGTCGAGGATGTTCTCGCGCGTGACGACCGCGTAGATGATCATGATCACGGAGGGCGGCACGAGCGCGCCCAAGGTGCCGCCCGCGGCGATCGTGCCGGCGGCGAAATGCGGCGCGTAGCCGCGCTTCAGCATCTCCGGCAAGGCCACCCGGCCGAACGTCGCGGCGGTCGCGGTCGAAGAGCCGCAGACGGCTCCGAAGATGCCGCAGCCGCCCATCGTCGCGAAGGCGAGCCCGCCCTTCCTATGGCCCAGAAAAGCATTGGCGAGGCGGTAGATCTCCGCCGAGAGCCCGCCCGCGGTGGCGAAGCTCCCCATCAGCAGAAAGAGCGGGATGACCGCGAGACCGGGGTTCTCGATGTTCCCCGCCGTTTCGCTGACCATGGTGGAGAGCGCCGGTTTGACGCCGACGATCATCGCGTAGCCGCCCACGCCGACCACCATCATGGCGATCCCGACCGGCACGTGCAGCGCGATGAGCACGAACATCGCCCCGATACCGAGGAGCACGATGAGGATCGGGTCCATGGCCGATCAGCTGTCGGAGGCGGGCGGTGGAGCGGGGGCGTGCGGCGGCGATGTGCGGCCGCGCACGATGTCGCGCGCCGCAGAGACGACGACCAGCGCCTGGATCGCCACGCCCAGATAGAAGAGGATCGTCACGCCCTGCCACCACGGGGCGATCGGCATGCCCAAATTCTCGGTGGTCTCGCCGGTCTCGCGGAGCTCGATGACGTAGTCCTGGAGCTGCCAGGCGAGGAGGGCGAGGACCAGCCAGGTCACCACCGCGCCGAAGAGCTCGAGGATCCGTTCGCGGCGCGGGCTGGTAATGCGGCCCAGGAAACGGATGGTGATGTTCTGCCGCGTCGCCAGCACCGAGGGCAAACAGGCGGCGATGGCGATCGCGACGATCAGCTTGACCCAGTCGCGCACCCCGTCGATGGGCGCGGTGAAGAGCCAGCTAAGCGCGGCGTTTGCGAGAATGACGGCGGCGAGCGCCAGCAAGGCGACCAGCCCGAGGAAGGCGACCATCCGTGTGAAGGGGATCGTCCATCGCTCGAGCCGGTCCATGCCTCGCGGCCATCCGCTGCCGACGTGAAGCTACGCGCGGGCGCTACTTGCCGGCGCGGATGTTGGCGAGCTCCGCCTTGAGCGCCGAGAGGAGCGCCTTGCCCTTGGGATGCTTGCTTTCCCAGGCGCCGATCACCGGAGCCAGGGTCTTATGCCACTTCGCCTTCTCCGCGGCGCTGGGGACGGTGACGGTGCGCTTGGGCTCCTTCGACCACATCTTCCGAAGCTCGGCGTTGCGGGTGTCGGACATGTTGCCGAAGGCGATGGAAAGCTGCTCGCCGCTGTTCTTGTCGATCGCCGCCTTGGCCGCGGCCGGCAGGGCCTCGTACTTCTTGCGGTTCATCATGATGGCGAGGTTCACTGTGCCGAGCGTGCCGAAATAGTGGCTGCTGGTGACCTTGGAGACGCCGAAGTCGAAGAGCGCGATCGGATGCGCCGTGGTGCCGTCGATGCGGCCGCGGCTGATCGCCTCGACGATCTTGGTGAAGGGCATCGGCTCGGGGGCGGCGCCCAGCGCCTTGATCGAGGCCACCATGGCGGGGCCGACGGCGCGGATCTTCTTGCCCTTGAGCTGCGCCATGCTGGTGATCTTGGTCTTGGTGTGGATCGTGTAGGGCGAGGTCGTGAAGAGCCCGATCACGTAGTAGTTCTCGTAGCCGCGCAGCAGGCCCTTCTTATAGAGCCGCCAGGCTGCCACCGAGCCTTCTGTCGTGGTGTGGATCAGCGCCGGAAGCTCGAAGACTGCATTGTCCGGGAAGCGGCCCGGTGTGTAGGCGGGGATCACCCAGGCGATGTCGGCGACGCCGTCCTGGACCATCTTGAGCTGCTTGCCGGGATGGCGGCCGAGCGCGCCGTTGGGGAAGAGCTGGATCGCGAGCGTGCCCTTGGCGTCCTTCATGACGCGGTCGGCCCAGGGCTTCATCACGACCTGGAAGGTCATCTCCTTCTCAGGCGTGAAGACGGCGAATTTGAGCGTTGTTTTCTCCGCCGCGGCCTGCGTGACCGCCGCAACGCTCAATGCCGCCGCAAGCGCCGTTGCCGTAACTGTCTTCCTGAACATGGGCTTTCCTCCTGGTTGCTTCTTATCGATTGTTTGTGTTTGTCGTGACGGGTGGGGTGCGCCGGCCGTCAGGCCATCGCATCCTCCAGCTTCTTCTTCAGGCCGTCGCGCCACTCTTCGGCCGGTTTGAACGAGGGGTTCGCTTCGATGGCGGCGAGGGTCTTGGCGTGGATCTCCTCGTCGGACAGGGTGAGGTCGAGGTCCTCTAAGACAGGCTGCTCGCTGTACCAGGGCGTGTCGACGAAGACCTCGATGCGGTTCTTCTCCGGGTCGCGGAAATAGATCGACCAGGCGTTGCCATGACTGATCGGGCGCACGTCGCTCGCCGCCGGTTCGGCCTCGATCACGCCCATCATGTCGCGCAAATCCTGCAGCGAGCCGGTGCGCAGCGATATCTGGTTCAGGACCAGATCGTCGAGGTCGCCGGTGCGGCCCTCGGCCATGACGACTTGGTGATGCTCGCGCGGATCGCGAGAGAGGAAGACGATCGGATGGCCGCGCACGACGCCGCGGTCGGTCTCCACGAAGCCGAAGACGCGCTTGTAGAAGGCGACCATCGCCTCGAGGTCGCGCACATAGATCCCGACATGGCTGAAAGCCAGCGTTTTCGGCGGCCTTGGCATGGCGTCCCCGCTTTCGTCCGTGATGTCAGTGTCCCGTCGGCAGCGGCGCTGCCGTGCCACCCATCGATAGGGGCGGCAGCAGGCGCGTCCGGTCAAATCGTTAGGATCGACTGTCCACAATGCGGACTCGTTTGCCCAATCCTGAACGGCCCGCCCCAGCCCCTGAATCTGCCCCTAAATCCGCGGATCCGAGAGGGGCAGGCCGAGCATGGCGCGGCCGAAATGCTGGCCCTGGATGTCCCAAGTCAGGGCCGCGTGCGAGGCCTGGGCGTGGATGTCGCGCCAGGCGCGCTGGACCGGGCTTGCCGCCCCGAGACCTTTGGCGCCACCCAGCGGATAAAGACGGTCGATCGCGCGCGCCGAGAGCTCGACGGCGTAGCCCCAGTCGCGGCGGCAGCGCGCCCGCGTCTCCATATCGGGCAGTGCGCCCGCAGCGCCAAGCCGGCCGAGCTCTTCCAGATCACGGCGCAGGAGCGCCATCGCGGCGTCGATCTCGGCGGCGGATTCCGACAGACGGAGATGGACCGTCGGCAGGTCTGCGACCTTGGCGCCGGCGACATTGGCGCGGCCGCCGAGCATCTCGGTCGTCGCGTCGAGGACGCCCAGCGCCACGCCGGGCGCGGACACTGACGCTCCCGCCGGAAAGACGGTCATCAGCGGCATCTGGTAGAGATAGCTCTCGCTGGCGGCACTACCAGGGGTTGGTCCGCCGCGGCAGTCGAGGGACTTGAGCGTGCGGTATTCGGGCACGAAGACGTTCTCGAGCTCGACCGAATTGCTGCCCGTGGCGCGCATGCCGTTGGCGTCCCAGTCGTCGAGGATGCGGTAGTCGGCGCGCGGCACCAGCATGAAGCGGTGCTCGGGCGGGCCGTCCTCGCGCGGGATCATGACGTTGAGGTTGTTCCACGAACAGTGATCGACACCGCTCGATATGCCCCAGACGCCGTCGAGGACGAAGCCGTCCTTGACCGGCCGGCAGCGCGTGACGGGGGTGAAGAAAGCGTTGGCGACGAGGGCGTCGGGCTCGCGCTTCCAGACGTCGTCCTGGGCTTGCGGCTCCATCATGCCGACGACATGGGGGTGGGTGGCGTAGAACATCGCGACCCAGGCGGTCGAGGCGCATCCGCGGCCGAGTGCTGCGCCCAGATCGAGCTGGAGCGGGAGGTCCATCTCGTAGCCACCATAACGCGCGGGCTGATAGATGCGGTGGATGCCGGCATCGACGAGCGCTCGCACGCTGTCTTCTGGTACGCGGCGGGCGGCATCGGCGTCGGGTCCGCGCTCGCGCAGCGTCGGGATCATCGCCTCGGCGGCCTCGATCAGCGCCTCGCGGGGCGGAATGTTGGCGGTGGCTTCTGTCGGCATGTCAGGACGCGGCGCTGCGCCGTTCGGCCGCCTGCTCGCCCTGCAGCCGCTTGACCACCTTCTGCACGGCGACGACGGCGCGGTCGGCATTGATCGGCACGGCTTTGAGCCCCGGGTTCTCCAGCATCACCCGCTGCTGCGCCTCGATGACCTCGACGTCCTCCATGATGACCTGGGTGTTGTCCTTGATCGCGCCTTGGGTGAGCGCGTCGTCGTCGAGCATGAAGTCGCGCGCCCAGCCAATCCAGAAATGCGAGGTCGTCTCGGTTTCGGGGGTGATCGGATTGATCACCATGATGGTGATCTTGTTCGACGGGTCCTCGAACTCGGCGCGGATCTCGATGTTCGAGGGCGGGCGCCAGACATAGGTCGAGGTGCGGTCGATGCGGCCCTTGAAGCCGCCCCACTTGGCGATGAAGGGGCCGGGCTCGACGTCCTTCAAAGCGCGGCGGCCGCGCACCACGTCGCCGTCGACCATGGTGTCGAGGTCGGCATCGGCGTCGGCGGCCGAGGCGGCGCCGATCGAGTTCCGATGCGTGAAGGCGACATGGGAGAGGTCGAGCAGGTTGTCGACGAAGAGCTGCGTCGCCGCATCGACATGGAAATAGAGCTGGAAGCCGTTCCAGGCCGGATCGCCGAACCAGTGGAAGTTCGGGATCGCCGCCGGGTCGGCCTTGTCCGCGTCGCCCAGCCAGAGCCAGACCCAGCCATGGCGGTCGATGGCGGGGTACCTGCGCACCCGCAGGCGCGGCGGGATCTGCGCCTGGCCCGGCACGTGGACGCAGCGGCCGTCCGCCCCGTAGCGGAGACCGTGATAGCAGCACTCGATCGCGTCGCCCTTGATCTCGCCCATCGAGAGCGGCGCGTGGCGGTGAGCGCAGCGGTCCTCGAGCGCGGCGAGCGTTCCGTCCGGCATGCGGAAGAAGACCACCGCCTCGTCGCAGATGCGGCGGGCAAAGGGCGCCGCGCCGATCTCGTCCGAGAGCGCTGCCGCGTACCACTGGTTTCGCAGGAATGTCATGACGGTCCCGCCTTTCGATGATCCCACCTCTTAGGCGTGGTAAAGGACGGCCGCAACCGTACCGGGAGGCGCTGTCCGTTGGCCGGACAGCTCGCGAAGGGGCGTTGCCGGCGCGGCGCATCGGCTACACTCTCCGCCGCTCTCGTCTCGTATCGAGGTTTCCGTGGCAGCAAAACCCGCGACCTATCCGATCGACCATCTCTACCGCGGCCATGCGCTCGACCCCTCTGCTTTGGCGGTCGAGGACGGGACGCGGGGGCTGAGCTACGGCGAGCTTGTGGCGCGGGTCGATGCGCTGGCGGCGGGGCTCCAGGCGATGTTCCCGGAACCCGGTGCTCGCATCGCCGTCTGCGCTTACAACACGATCGAGAACATGATCGCGGTGCTGGGCATCTACGCCGCCGAGCATGTCTGGGTCGCGCTCAACCCGCGCAATGGTAAGCCCGAGCTCGACGCGATCGTCGAGGCGACACGGCCGAAGGCGATCATCGCCGATGAGGATTGTCTCGCGCTTTTCGATCCCGGCGAGGCGCCGGTCATTCTGGGCAAGCCGGACGGCGGCAGAGCCCAGGGCCCTTCGATAGCCGATCTGATCGCCGGGCACGCGGGATCGCGGCCAGTGCGGGGCATGCCGCCGCTGGAGGCGCCGCAGACGATCAAGTTCACCGGCGGCTCGACGGGGCGGCCCAAGGGCGTGATCCAGCCTTACCGCGTCGTTGCGGCGTCGGTCGCTACGTATCTGAAACTATTCGGTTTCGACCGCGGCGACCGCAATCTCTGCGCCGCGCCGCTCACCCACGGCTCGTCGCATTACGTGCTGCCGATCTTCTCCGTGGGCGGCTTGCATCTGCTGGTCGACCGGCCGAAGGCGACGGCGCTGCTCGACGCCTTCGAGCATGAGCGCTGCACGACGTCGTTCATGCCGCCGACCATGATCTACAACATGTTGGGCGAGCCGGGGGTACGCGACCGCGACTTCAGCGGGATTCGCCATTTGCACTACGGTGCGGCGGCGATGGTCCCGGAGCGGATCACCGAGGCGCGCGAGGTCTTCAACAATGCGATCGAGGTGATCTACGGCCAGACCGAGGCGCCGATGCTGATCACCGGCATGACGGCGCCCGAGTTCGCCGACGAGCGCAACCTGACCTCGGTGGGCAAGGCGACGCATCTGATGGAGGTCCGGATCGTCTCGCCCGAGGGCAAGGAACTGCCGGCCGGCGAGATGGGCGAGATCGTCTGTCGGGGCGAGCTGGTGATGACCGGCTATCTCGACATGCCGGAGGAGACCGCCAAGACCATCATCGATGGTTGGCTGCATACCGGCGATGCGGGGCTGCTGGACGAGCGCGGCTATCTCTTCATCAAGGACCGCCTGCGCGACGTCATCATCTCCGGCGGCTTTAACGTCTATCCGAGCGATGTCGAGGCGGCGTTGGCCGAGCATCCGGCGGTGCGCGAAAGCATCGTCTTCTCGGTCCCCGACGAGAAGTGGGGTGAGCGAGTGGAGGCGGCGCTCAGCCTCGAGGCTGGCCAGAGCTTCGACGAGCAGGAAATCCGGGCGTTCCTGCGCGAGCGTATCGGGCCGGTGAAGACACCCAAGCGCTTGCACCTCGCCGACGATTTGCCGCGCAGTGCGGTCGGCAAGGTCTTGCGGCGCGAGGCGCGGCGGCTCTTCGGCGAGGGTTGATAGTCGATTGAGGGGCCCCGTTGGGCCTGTCCGTCCTCCGGACATTCGGTCTTATGGCTTTGACCGCGCGCGCTGCCGTGCCGACGATTGGCCAAGTCTCAAGACCCAATACAACTGAAAACCGAATGAGGGAGGCGACCCATGAACCTGGAGCCGACGCGACCGATTTCCGAGGAGGAGATCGAGGCTTACGAGCGTGACGGGGTGGTTTGCCTGCGCGGCATGTTCGATGCCGACTGGGTCACGCGGATGCGCAACGCCACCATGGCCTACCGTGAGGCCGGGGCCGGACGTTTGCGCGGGGTGCAGAAGGAGGAAGTGAAGGGGCAGTTCTATTCGAACGTCTTTATGTGCGGCAGCGATCCCGATTTCCTCGCCTTCCGCGACGAGTCTCCCGCCGCCAAGATCGCGGCGGCGCTGATGCGGGTCGACAAGGTGCGGTTCTGGTACGACCAGCTTTTCGTCAAGGACCCCGGCACCTCGGCGGTGACCCAGTGGCACCACGACCTGCCGTTCTGGCCCTTCCAGGGCGAGCATCTGATCTCGATCTGGGTCGCCTTCACGCCGGTCACCAAGGCGACGAGCGGCATGGAGTACATTGCCGGCTCGCATCGCTGGGGGAAGTTCTACCGCCCGGTCACGCCCGACGAGGATCCGGCCTTCGCCAATCCCGATCTCGAGCCGTGCCCCAATTTCAGCGAGCGTGAGGACGACCCGGAGCTCAAATTCCTCTCCTGGGATCTCGAGCCCGGCGACTGCCTGTGCCATCACCCGCTGACGGTGCACGGCGCCGGCGGCAACAAGTCCGCCGACCAACTCCGCATCGGGCTTTCGATCCGTTTCCTGGGCGAGGACGTCCGATGGGACCCGCGGCCTTATACGGTGAAGCTGCCGAAGGAGCCGGCGGTGGCGAAGGGCGCTTATCCCGCGGATGACACGCTGTTCCCCGTGATCTGGCAGCGGGATAACGCGGCGGCGTAACGGAGCAGGATTTATTTGTCTACATAGTGGACATACGGTCTACGCTTCGGACGTCTCTCAGATCCGGATTGCCGGCCGTGCGGTTCGCGGGGAACACTCCGCCCGGATTTCGAACCGCCTGACCGCGAACGTGGGGACCAAGACCATGAGCCAGACCGCCGCCGTGCAGCCGAGCGAGATTGAGCCTGTGCCGAGCGCCGACGAATTGCTCGAGCGCGCGCGTGCGCTGGTGCCGACCTTGCGCGAGCGGGCGGGCGAGGCGGAGAAGCTACGCCGCCTGCCGGACGAGACGGTGCGCGACCTCGAAGCCGCCGACCTCTGCAAGATCTGGATCCCGAAATGCTACGGCGGCTCCGAGCACGATCTCGGCACGGGCTTGAAGATCATGCAGGAGGTCGCCCGCGGCTGTGCCTCGACGGCATGGTGTCTTTCGGTCTGGCAGCAGCATAGCTGGATCGTCGCGCATTTCCCGGAGGAGGCGCAGCGCGAGACGCTGGCGGTCGAGCCCAACTTCCATATCGCCTCGGTGCTGCAGCCGCGCGGCAAGGCGCGCAAGGTC
>JARRKQ010000024.1:0-24344 GCA_037387885.1 Alphaproteobacteria bacterium
CGTCCAGAAACCCGAACGCCTTCGCTGTCTTGCCGTCGAGGCGTTCGGCGGCGAAGAGCATACGTTTGGCGTTCGCGAGGCCGACCAGCGCCAGCAGGTTTTGGGTTTCGCGGAGGCCATAGACGATGCCGAGGCGCGAGGCGGGGATGAACATCGTCGCGGTCGGCGCCGCGATACGGAAGTCGCAGGCAAGCGCAAGACCGCAGCCGCCGCCGACGCAGAAGCCCTCGATCGCGGCGATCACCGGCTTGGGCGCCTCGGTGATGGCATCGCAGCAGACATCGACGGCCTCGTCATAGTCGTGCACCTGCTCGGGCGTGTCGCGGACCTGGCCGAACTCGGTGATGTCGGCGCCGGCGCAGAAATTGCCGCCCGCCCCGCGCAGGATGATGGCGCGGACCTCCGGTTTCTTGCCCAGCTCTTCGAAGACCCGCGGGATCTCGCGCCACATCTCCAGCGTCACCGCGTTCTTGCGGTCCGGCCGGTCGAGAACGACCTCGACGACCGGCGCGTCGCCTTCGATCCGAACAGGTGTCACCAGACGCGTCCCCCGGCCTCGCCGCCGCCCAGCGGCGGCGCTATCTCAAACCGCCAATTTAGGCGCCTAGCTTAGCGGAGTTGGCCGGCCCGACAAATGCAGTCAGCGCGGGGCCACCCTTCACCTCCCGACCGCCCCTCACGTCCCGACGGTAAGCACGATCTTGCCCATCATCTGGCGGCCGATCATCGCATCGAAGGCCTCGTGGAAATCATCCAGCGGCATGGTCGCGGTGATGTTCGGCTTCGCCTTGCCCGCGACGTAGAGCCGCCCGGTCTCGGCGACCGCCGCCTCGATCTGGTCGTAGGCCTCCTCGAAGCGGATGTCGAGCGGCGCGCCGATGATCGAAATATTGTTGTAGAGCAGATAGTTGGCCTTGGGCGCTGGGATCGTACCGCCGGCAAAGCCGACGATAACGAGCCGCCCGCCGAAATTAAGCACCCGCATCGAGGCCTCGAAGAGATCGCCGCCCACGGCCTCGATCACCACGTCGCAGCCGCGGCCTTCCTTGGCACCGGTGATCTCCGCGACCTGGGCCTTCAGATGATCTTTGAGCTCGCGGAGATCGGAGGCATTGGTGTCGACCAAGGCATCCGCGCCGTTATCCATGGCGAGCTTGCCCTTCTCCGGCGTCGAGACAGCGGCCAGCACCCGCGCGCCGCGCGCCTTTAAGAACTGGATCGCCGCGAGGCCGACGCCCCCGGCCGCCCCCGTCACCATTACCGTTTCGCCTTCCGTCACCTGCCCGCGCACGTCGACGGCGATCCAGGCGGTGTTGAAAGGCGTGATCATCGCCGCCGCCGCCTCGAAGGGCATGTCGTCGGGCAGCGGAAAGCAGCGCTTCTGGGGGGCCGCGGTCAGCTCGCCAAAGGCGCCCGTGAAAACCTGCGCGACGACGCGGTCGCCCGGCTTGCAGCGCGTCACCTCCGAGCCGACCTCGCGCACCACGCCGGCCATGTCGCGGCCGGGCACGAAGGGCACCGGCGCGCGCTTCTGATAGAGCCCGCGCAGCATCAACGCGTCGGGATAGTTGATGCCGATTGCCCGCGTTTCGATCAGCACTTCGTCGGGGCCGATCGTCGGGTCCGGCCACTCTTCGACCTTGTGATTCTCGATCGGCCCGAATTCGTGAATGACAACTGCCCGCATGGCTCAGCTCCCGTTGTCTTAATCTTTGTTTTGGCTCGGCGGCGTCTCGCCGCGCAGCACGGCGGCGGCCGCAAGCGCCGCGTCGATGATCTCCTGATAGCCCGTGCAGCGGCAGATGTTGCCGCTGATGGCGATGCGGATGTCCTGCTCGCTGGGGTCAGGGTTGCGCTCGATCACCTCGCCCAGGCTCATCAGAAGCCCTGGCGTACAGAAGCCGCATTGCAGCGCGAATTTCTCGTGGAAGGCCTGCTGCAGCGGCGACAATGCGCCATCGGACGCAGCCAAACCCTCGACCGTATCAAGCGTCTTGCCGTCGGCCTGGACCGCGAGCATGAGGCAGGCCCGCGCGGCGCGGCCGTTCACCCTTATCGTGCAGGCGCCGCAGACGCCGTGCTCGCAGCCCACATGCGTGCCGGTCGCGCCCAACTCATGGCGCAGGAAATCGACCAGCAGCATGCGCGGCTCGGCATAGCCTTCGACGTCCTCGCCGTTGAGCGTGAAGGCGATGCGGTGGCGGGCATCCTTAGCGATCAGCGGCATCTTTAGCCTCCGCAATGACCTTGCGCCCGATCCGTCGCACGATCTCGCGCCGATAGCGTGCGGTTGCGTGCACGTCGTCGCTGCCGCCCATCTCCCAGGCGAAGGCGTTGAGCGCATCGTCGAGCGCACCACCCTTCAGGCCCTGCCATTCGCGGACCTGCGGCGTGTCGGCAACCCCGCCGACGCCGAGCCGGATCGTCTCACCCGTGACCATCGCCGCCAGCGCCACGATGGCGAAGTCGCCGTGCCGCCGCGCGATCTCGGCGAAGGCGTAGCCCGCGCCCGGCTCGGCAACGGGAAAGCGCGCCGCGACCAGCATCTCCTGCGGCCCGCAATCGGTGGTCAGCATATCGGTCTGGAAGTCGCTCGCGGCGACCGTGCGGCTGCCCGCTTTGCTCTGTAGCACCACTCCCCCGCCGAGCGTGGCGAGGCAGAGCGGCA
The DNA here is from genome assembly GCA_037387885.1 of Alphaproteobacteria bacterium. GTDB lineage: Bacteria > Pseudomonadota > Alphaproteobacteria > JAPULJ01 > JAPULJ01 > DATKZM01. The sequence continues at coordinate 2,669 of JARRKQ010000024.1, forward strand.
GCTCCGAGCTCGGATCGCTATGCGCCAGCGAGCCGCAGACCGTGCCGCGGTTCCGCGTCTGGAAATGGCCGATGTTCGGCAAGGCCTCAGCCAGCAGCGGCGATTTCGCCGCCAGCTCCGGCCATTCGCCCAGCGAGGCCTGCGTCGCCGCCGCGCCGATCTCGATATGTCCGTTCACCGCCTCGATGCGGTCGAGGGCTTCGAGGTCCGAGATATCGACGATCACGCTCGGCGTAAGCAGCCGCATGTTCAGCATCGGCATCAGCGACTGCCCGCCCGCCATCACCTTGGCGTCAGACCCGGCCTCGTGAAGCGTATCGAGCGCTTCGTCGAGATCGGCGGGCCGCAGATAGTCGAAGGCGGCGGGTTTCATTTCTCACCTCCGCCTGCCTGCTTGACCAACGCCTTGAAGAACTGCCCGATCAGCAGCCGCGCCGCGCCGTCGAGCATGCGCCCGCCCACCGCGGCGACCTTGCCGGTCAAATGCACCGTGTAGTCGTAGCGGACCTGCGTCCCGCCCTCGGCGGCCTCGAGCGTCACTGTCCCCGAGCCGTGCGAGGCACCGAGCGGGCCGGCGAGATCGCCCGACAGCGTGGCCGATTGCGGCGGCCTCAGATCGCTCAGCTTGACGTTCGCCTCGAAGCGCCCGCGCACCGGCCCCACGCCCATGTCGACCGTGGCGCGGTAGGCATTCTCCGCTGTCTGCTCGAGCTCGCGGCAGCCGGGGATCACCTTCGCCAGACTGTCGGGATCGAGCAGCGTCGCCCAGACCTCTTCCGGCGCCGCCGGCACGAAGGCCTCGCCCTGCCCCTCGATCGCCCGCTCGCGCTTTTTCTTCGCCGGTTTGGCCGACGTATCGGGCGGCGGCGCCTCCTCACCGTGGATCCACTCGAAGACCTTGGCCGGGGTCAGCGGCGTCGAGATATCCTCGCGCCCCAGCGCGTCGGCCACCGCGTTGGCGACGCAGACGGGCGTGCTGTACTGGTTGCCTTCCGCAATGCCCTTCGCCCCCAAACGCGTATAGGGCGAGGGGTTCGCCGTCGGGTGGATCAGGTCGAGCTTGGGCAGCTCAGGCGCGGTGATGACGAGATAGTCGGCGAAGGTGCCCGACAAGAAACTGCCGTCCTCGGCGTAAGCGAATTCCTCGAATAACGTGGCCCCCACGGCCGCGGCGAACGACCCATGGATCTGCCCGTCGGCCAATCCCGGATTGAGGATCGTGCCGCAATCGTGCGCGCTCACATATTTGTCGATGCACACCTCGCCCGTGTCGCGGTCGATCTCGATGCCGCAATAGTCGAAGCCGAAGCCGTAGGCGAGCGAGGTGTTGATCTCGTCGTTGGCCGTCGTCGGCGTGAGCTCGGGAGCGTTCCAGTGCGCCGACTCACGGACCGCCGCCTCCATGCCGTCGGGCAGGCTCGACGGCGACCAGTGCGCGAGGCCCGCGACGCGGTAGAACGGCACCTTGTTGTCCGGGTTCGCCTTCGCGCGGATGTAGCCGCCCTCGAATTCGAGCTCGTCCGGCGGCACGTTGAGACCCTGACTGGCGATGCGCGCGAGCTTGTCCCTCACGCGCTGTGCTGCCAGATGCGCCGCGCTCGTCGCCGCCGGCGCGAAGCGGCAGGAATAGTTGCCCGAGGCGATCGACCAGTTGTCCTTCTGGGTGTCGGTCTCGAGGTTCACCACCACGTCGTCGATATCGACGCCGAGCTCGTCGGCGACGATCTGGGCGAGCGTCGTCTGGTGGCCCTGGCCCTGCGGCACCGAGTCGCCGACCACGCTGATCGAGCCGACGGGATCGACGCTCACCGTGGCCGAGGCGACCGCACCGTCCTTGGGGCCCGCGCGCTCGCGCTCCTCGCCCGTCTTGAGCGTCGAGATGTAGCCCATGTTCGACTGGCTCGGCTCGACCACCGCGGCATAGCCGATGCCGTAGAGGCGCCCTTGCGCGCGGGCCTCGTCGCGATGGCGCTTCAGCTCTTCGAGCTTGCCGTCGGCCAGGGTCTCATCGATCGTGCGCTGATAGTCGCCGGAATCGAGCAGCGCCCCCGCCGGTGTCCGGTAGGGGAAGCTGTCGGCCGAAATGAGGTTCCGCCTGATGACCTCCAGGGGATCGAGGCCGAGCTCGACCGCGATCTTGTGCATCATCCGCTCGATCGCGAAGTAGAGCTGCGGGCCGCCGAAACCGCGCACCGCCCCCGTCGGGCATTTGTTGGTGATCATGATGTTGTTGATCACCTGGCAATGTCCGATCCGGTAGCCGTTGGTCGAGAGCCCGTGCATGCGGTAGATCGGCGCCGGCATCGGCGCGCGCAGATAGGCGCCGTGGTCGTCCCAATGCTCCATGCGGAAGACCGAGACGATGCCGTCGTCGTCATAGCCCGCCTCGATCTTGGTCACGCGGTTGGGCGCGACGCTCGAGGCCGAAAGATGTTCGAGCCGGTCCTCGATCCATTTGACCGGCCGCCCCGCCTTCCGCGCCGCGATGCACAGCACGACGATGTAGGGAAAGATCACCAGCTTCGAGCCGAACGAGCCGCCCGAATGGCTGGGGCTCCGGTGGCGCAGCTTGCTGCCCGGAATGCGCAGCGACTTCGCCATCACCGGATGGATCGAAAACGGCCCCTGGAAATTGGACGTCACATCGTAGCCGCCGGTATCGGAGACGTACTCGGCGATGATGGCGTAGGTTTCCATCGGCGTGATCGAATTCCGCGGATAGCGGATCGTCATCTCCGAGCGGCGTTTCGCCGCCTGCATCGCCTCCTCGGGCTCCCCGTGGATGAAGGTCCGGCGCGAGACCGTGTTGCTGTCGGCGCCCGGATGGATGATCGGCGCCTCGGGCTTCGCCGCCTCGACCGGATCGACCGCCGCCGGCAGCGGCTCGTACTCGACCTTGACGTAGTCGAGCGCGTCCTCGGCCTTGTAGCGATCGCTGGCGCAGACCACGGCGACCGGCTCGCCGACATAGCGCACCCGGTCGGTGGCGATGCCATAATAGTTGATCGGATTGGCGAAGCCGACGATCAGCGGATCGCAGAGCGCCGCCACATCCTCGCCGGTGATGACGGCGACGACGCCCGGCTGCTTCAAAGCTTCGGAGTAATCGATGCTCTTGATGTTGGCGTGCGGATGGGGCGAGCGCACGAAGGCGGCATGGAGCGTCCGCGGGCTCACCGGCAGGTCGTCGACGAAGCGGCCCTGGCCCTTCAGCAGCGGAAAGTTCTCGCGCCGCAGCACCCGCTGGCCGACATATTTGCCTTTCGGTTTTGCCTCGGCTTCGGCCATCTCTCCCCCGCGATCGCGCCGCCCGATCTCCGCCTACTCGCATGGCGGCCCGGCCGGCATTTCGTATACACAAAGTATATTAATACGGCCGCGCCCCGTTGGGTCAAGGGCAATTATCCCCGTACTCACGCAGGTTTTCTCCCCGGTTTCCGCCAATTTTCCTATTAGGACGAGAGTTCCTTCTTGACGATACAGCCGCTATCCGGCCATTATTATACGCGTTGTATAAATCTTTTTACGGATTCGGGGAATCGATCCTGTGCCTTGGCTCATCGGCATCGACGTCGGCGGAACCTTCACCGACTTCTACGCGCTGAACACGGCGGACGGCGACGTGCGCCTCTTCAAGCGGCCCTCGACGCCGGCCAATCCGGCCGAGGCGATCGTGCTGGGCTTGCGCGACATGATGGATGCAACGGGGATTGCCCCGGCCGATGTCGCCCGCCTCAGCCACGGCACCACGGTCGCGACCAACGCCCTCATCCAACGGCGTGGCGGCAAGGTGGCGCTGATCACGACCGAGGGCTTCCGCGATCTGATCGAGATCGGCCGCCAGACCCGCCCGCACATGTTCTCGCTGCAGATCGACAGCCCGGCCCCGCTGGTCGAGCGCGAGCACCGTTTCGAGATCGCCGAGCGGGTGCTCGCCGACGGCTCGGTCGAGACGCCGCTCGAGGACAATGCGATCGAAGCGGCAGTGGGCGAGGCGCTCGGCGCGGGGGCCGAGGCGGTCGCAGTTTCCTTCCTCTTCGCCTACGCCAATCCCGTGCACGAGGCCGAAGTCGGCGCCGCGCTCCGGCGCGCCACCAACGCCGTGCCTGTTTCTCTTTCATCGGAAGTGCAGCCCGAGTTCCGCGAATTCGAGCGCACCTCGACGACGGTGCTCAACGCCTATCTCCAGCCGGTGATGGACCGCTATCTCGGCTATCTCGAAAGCGAGATCGCCAATCTCCTGCCCGGCCTCAACGTCGGCATCTACCAGTCGAGCGGCGGCTTGATGTCGCTCGAAACCGCGCGCGCTTTTCCGGTGCGCTCGGCGCTTTCAGGCCCGGCAGCGGGCGTGGTCGGCGCGATCCACACCGCCCGCCAATCAGGCCGACCCAACATCATCACCTTCGATCTCGGCGGCACCAGCGCCGACGTCGCGCTCATCAGAAACTACGACGCCGGCGTCAGCTTCGACCGCGAGGTGGCGGGCTTCCCCGTCCGCCTGCCGATGGTCGATATTCATACAGTGGGCGCGGGCGGCGGCTCGATCGCCTGGTTCGACCGCGACGGCTTGCTCAAGGTCGGACCCATCAGCGCCGGCGCCGATCCGGGCCCCGCCTGCTACGGCCAGGGCGGCGACCAGCCGACCGTCACGGATGCCAATCTGATCCTCGGACGCCTCTCGCCCGGCGGTCTCGTCGGCGGCGACATGCCCCTCGATACCGAGCTTGCGCGGGGAGCCTTCGCGCCGATCGCCGAGCGCCTCGGCTTCTCCGTCGAGCACACGGCGCACGGCGCCCTCGGCATCCTCGTCGCCAACATCGTCCGCGCGATCCGGACGGTCTCGGTCGAGAAGGGACACGACCCGCGCGACTATGCGCTGACGGCCTTCGGCGGCGCGGGTGCGCTCCATGCCGGCGAGGTGGCCCGCAGCCTCGGCGTCACCGAGATCATCGTCCCCTTCGCGCCGGGCATTTTGTGTGCGCAGGGGCTCATCGTCTCGGATCTGAAAGAGGACTTCGTCCACTCCGCGCGCATCGCGCTCGACGGCCAATTCGCCGCCGAGATCGCGCCCGCCTTCGCCGACCTGACCGCGCGCGCCGACGAGTGGTTCGAGGCCCAAGGCATAGATCCCGACGCCCGTGCCCTCACCGTCGCGCTCGACATGCGCTATATCGGCCAGAACTTCGAGCTGCCGGTCGTGCTCGGCCACGGCAACGGCTCGGGCCGCCCTACGCTTCCCTCACCAGACGACCTGCGCGAGCGCTTCTTTGCGACGCACACCCAGCATTACGGCTTCCACAATCCCGACGATGCGGTCGAGGTGGTGAATTTGCGGCTCACCGCGACAGGTGCCCTGCGCCACGCCGCTGCGGCGCCCAAGCCGGCAACCGCAGGACCGCCCAAGCCTTCCGCCCACCGATCCGTCTTTTTCGATCCGAACGCGGCGGTCGAGACGCCGATCTACGACCGCGCCGTGTTGTCCGCAGGGACCGAGATCGTCGGCCCGGCGATCATCGAACAGCTCGACGCGACGACGCTCGTCCATCCGGGCGACACGGCGCGCGTCGAAGATGCGCTCAACATCCTGATCACGGTGGCGGCATGACCCAGGCCAGCCCGACAACGTTAGACCCGATCACGCTTGAGATCATCTCCAACGGCCTCCGCTCGGTGGCCGACGAGGCCTTCGTCGCCCTGATGCGGAGCGCCTATTCGACCAACATCAAGGAGCGGCGCGACCATTCGACCGCGATCATGGACCCGGCCGGCCGCCTCGTCGTCCAGGCCGAGATGAGCCTACCGATCCATCTCGCCTCGATGACCGGGCTGATGGCGAGCCTGCTGAAGAAGTTCGGCAACGACATAAAGCAAGGCGACATCTTCGTCGCCAACGACCCGCATGTCGCCGGCGGCACGCATCTGCCCGACGTCAACATGGCCATGCCGATCTTCGACGACGGCAGGCTCGTCGCCTTCATGTGCAACATCGCCCATCACGCCGATATCGGCGGCATGGCGCCGGGCAGCATGGCGGGCGGCATGTCGGAGATCTATCAGGAGGGCCTGCGCATCCCCGTCGTGAAGCTCTTCCGCGAAGGCGTGCTGCAGGACGACCTTTTCGAGCTCATGCTGCTCAACGTCCGCGTGCCCGAGGAGCGGCGCGGCGACTACTTCGCCCAGATCGCCGCCTGCCGCCTGGGCGAGCGCCGCCTGCACGAGCTCTTCGAAACCCATGGCGCGGTCGCCATCGGCGGCGCTTTCGGGGAGATCATCGAACGGACATCCGAACGCCTGCGCAGCGCCATCGCCGAGCTTCCCAATGGCGTCTACCGTTTCGAGGATGTCATGGACGACGACGGGCTCGGCGCAGTCGACATCCCGATCAAGGTCGAGATCACGGTGAAGGGCGATGCGATCCGCTTCGACTTCACGGGCTCCGCCAAGCAGGTGAAGGGCAACATCAACCTCACGCGGAACGCCACCGAGGCGGCCGTCGCCTATTCGCTGAAAGCACTTCTCGACCCCGACGTGCCCAACAACCAGGGCGTCCTCGACGTCCCCGAAATCGTGATCCCCAAGGGCACGCTCCTCGACGCCAACTTCCCCGCCCCCGTCGCCGCGCGCGCCAATACGAGCCAGCGCATCATCGACGTGGTGATCGGCGCGCTGGCGCAGGCCTGCCCGGATGAAGCGGTCGCCGCCGCCAACGGCGCCAACACGACCGCCGTCTTCTCCGGCACCGATCCGCGCACCGGGCGCAACTACGTCTATCTCGAGACGCTCGGCGGCGGCTTCGGCGGCCGCGCCACCCATGACGGCAAGGACGGCGTCCAGGTCCACATCACCAACACCTCGAACCTGCCGGTCGAATCGATCGAGACCGAATACCCCCTCCGCGTCGACGCCTATTCCTTCGTCGAGGACTCCGGCGGGCCGGGCCGCCACCGCGGCGGGCTCGGCCTCAAGCGCGTCATCCGGCCGGTCGGCCACGACTGCATCTTCAGCGGCGCCGGCGAGCGCTTCAGCCACAAGCCCTGGGGCCTCTTCGGCGGCGGCGAGGGCGGCATGGGCCAGTTCCATCACCAGGGGGCCGACGGCACGCTCACCAAGCTCGCCAACAAGCCGAACGACATCCAGGTCGCGGAGGGCGAGGCGGTGATCGTCGAGACGCCGGGCGCCGGCGGCTATGGACCGGCAGATGAGCGCGCGGAGGAAGACCTCGCGCGCGACCGCACCAGCGGCAAGTTCTCGGACGACTACCTGAAGGCGAACTACCGGCGCGATGCGGCGGAATAGCCGCGATCAGTCCGTGATCGTAATCTCATCGGCCAGGCTGTGCTCGACAAAGGCAAGCACGCGCGAACGGAACAGCGCCACGTGATCGCGGCCCAGCCGTTCGGCCGCGTCGGTGTCGCGCGCCTCGATCGCGTCGATCATCGCATCATGCTCGCGGATCACGCCCGCGTAGTAGCGCGCCTGGTCTTCGGGGTCCTGCTGGCTGTGCGCGAACATCATCCGCGCCACGCGCAATGTCACCGTCAGCAGCGAATTATAGAGCTGCGCCACATACTTGTTGCCGCTCGCCTCGCCGATCTTGCGGTGGAAGGCCTGGTTCGCCTCGCCCATGCGCTCGTAGTCGCGTGCTTTGGCTGCCGCCTCGAATTCGTCCGCCAGCGCGCGCAACTCGGCGATCGCCCCAGCGGGGCGCCGCCTCGCACACCAGCGCAAGGTCGCGCGCTGCGTCAATTCCAGCGACTCGAACAGCTCCGACAGATCGCTCACGTCGATCGGCGTCACCCGCGCGCCGCGGTTCGGCAGCAGCGTGATCAGACCTTCCGACGCAAGGCGGATCAGCGCCTCGCGGACCGGCGTGCGCGAGACGCCGAACTCGCGCTCGAGCGACGCTTCGTCCAGATTCGCCCCCGGCGCGATCTCCAGATGCAGGATCATGTCGCGCACGCGGTCATAGACGCGCTGCGTTCCCGTTCCTTTTGGTCTTCCGATCGGCTTTCGTTTGGTCTCGTTCATCGCTCGGCGTAAAGTAGTGATCCGTGAACGGCACGGCCGTCGCTTCCGCTCGGGCTCCATGACGGAACCCGATTCTAATATACGATCTGTATAAAAAATAGACTGTCGGTCATGGCCTTCGCGCTCTTGAGATACGGTCTCGGCGGATCACGAGAACCAAAGCGTGAATTACCCGCCACGCCCGATCTCAAATCGAGTTACGAGGTGGTGATCATCGGCGCGGGCGGGCACGGGCTCGCCGCCGCCTACTACCTCGCGCGCGACCACGGCATCACCGATATCGCGGTGCTCGACAAGGGCTATCTCGGCGGCGGCAACACGGCGCGCAACACCGCGATCATCCGTGCGAACTATCTCACCCCCGAGGGCGTCAAGTTCTACGCCGAATCGGTCGAGCTCTTCCGCGGGCTAAGTCAGGAGCTCGGCTACAACATCATGTATTCCGAGCGCGGCCATCTGACGCTCGCGCATACCGACGCGGCTTTGAGCACCGCCCGGTGGCGGGCGGAGGTGAACAAGCATCTGGGGGTCAATTCCGACGTCGTCCTGCCCGACGACCTCCGCCGCATCTGCCCGCAGCTCAACCTCTCGCAAGACGTCCGCTTCCCCATCATGGGCGCGCTCTATCATCCGCCCGGCGCCATCGCCCGGCACGACGCCGTCGCCTGGGGCTATACCATCGAAGCGGCGCGGCGCGGTGTGGAGATCCACCAGCAGACCACGGTCACCGGCTTGAAGCAGCGCGGCGGCAAGATCACGGCCGTGCAGACCGACCGGGGCGAGATCGCCTGCGGCAACGTCCTGCAAGCCGTCGCCGGCTCGAGCACGCTGATCGCCGACATGGCGGGCTTCCGTCTGCCGATCCGCACGGTGCCGCTGCAGGCCTGCGTCTCCCAGCCGCTCAAGCCCTTCCTCGATCCGATCATCGTCTCGGGCAGCCTCCATGTTTACATCTCGCAAAGCGCGCGCGGCGAGTTCGTCATGGGCGGCTCTGCCGATCCCTATTCGCTCTACTCGACCCGCTCCACGCTCGACTTCACCGAGTCGCTGACCGGCGACATCCTCGAGCTCTTCCCCTGCCTCGCTTCGGTCAAACTGATGCGGCAATGGGCCGGCATGACCGACATGACCCCCGATTTCAGCCCGGTCATGGGCAAGACCCCGGTGGAGAATTTCTATATCGACGCCGGCTGGGGGACGTGGGGCTTCAAGGCCACGCCGGTCTGCGGCAAGCGCATGGCCGAGACCGTCGCCACCGGCGAGGTGCCCGACATCCTCACGCCCTTCCGCCTCTCGCGCTTCCAGGAAATGGCGCAGGTCGGCGAGCGCGGCGCCGCCTCGGTCGGGCACTAGGGGGGCCGCGCTTATGAAGATCATGGACTGCCCCTTGAACGGCCCGCGCAATATCTCGGAGTTCGCCTGCCGTGGCGAGGTGCGGACGATGCCCGATCCCGATACGGCCAGCGACGCGCAGTGGGCCGACTACCTCTTCATGCAGACGAACCCGGCGGGCGTGGCACGCGAATGGTGGATCCATCTACCGTCGAGCTACTGGTTCATCGCCGAGCGCGACACGCGGACCGGCGAGATCCTCAAGACCTATCCGCCCGATGAGCTCTTCAAGCGGCCGAACCGGCCAATGAGCAGCAAGTGAGCGGCAAATGAGCGGCACTCGCCTTCCCGCCCCGGCCGGCGCGCGGCTCGACCGCACGCGCCCGCTCCGCTTCACTTTCGAGGGCGAGAGCTATCGCGGCTTCACCGGCGATACGATCGCCAGCGCCCTGGCGGCAAACGGTGTCCGCGTGCTCTCCCGCTCCTTCAAGTACCGCCGCCCGCGCGGCTTGTATTCGGCCGGCAGCCACGAGGCCTGCGCGCTCGTGCAGCTCCCCGACGAGCCCAACGTGCCGGCCGACCGCCGCCTTCTCGCCGACGGCATGACGATCACGGGCCAGAACTACGCCGGATCGCTCGCCCGCGACCGGGGCGCCTGGATCGCCAGGTTCGAGAAATTCATGCCGGTCGGCTTTTACTACCGCACCTTCTTCCGGCCGCGCGGCATCTGGCGGGTCTGGGAGCGGGTGATCCGCAAGCGCGCCGGGCTCGGCCGGGTCAACCCGAAGACGCCGCACGGCTATCACGACAAGGCCTACGCCTTCGCCGATGTCGCGGTGATCGGCGCCGGCCCCGCCGGCATGGCCGCCGCCCTCGCCGCCGCCGAGGCGGGCGCCGAGGTGACGCTGATCGACGAGAACCCGGAGATCGGCGGCGCGCTCACCTACGGCCGCTTCGATGCCGACGGCCGCGCGGCCGACGAGGCGCTGAAGCGTCTCGCCAAGGAGGTGCGGGAGCATGCCGCGATCACCGTGCTGACCGACGCCGTCTGCACCGGCCTTTATGAAGACAACTGGCTCGCCATCGATCAGGGCCGGCGTCTCGTGAAGCTCCGCGCCCGCGACATCGTCGTGGCCACCGGCCTGCAGGACGGGATCATGGTCTTCGCCGACAACGACCTGCCGGGGATCGTGGCGGCAACCACGGTGCAGCGGCTCATCTGGCATCACGGCGTGCTGCCCGGCGAGGTCGCGGTCGTCGCCACGCAGGACGAGTGGGGCTACACCGCCGCGCTCGATCTCGCCGAGGCGGGCGCCGAGGTGAGCGCGATCCTCGACACCCGCGACAAGCCCAGCGACAGCGCGCTTGCCAAGCTCGCAGAGGAGCGGGGTATCGAGGTTCTGTCCGGCTGGATGCCCGAGCGGGCCGAGGGCGAGACGGAGATCGAGCGGATCAGCGCCGTGCCGGTCGACGAGGCCGCGCGCGAAACGGAAGAGCCGCGCAACATCGAATGCGACCTCCTCTGCGTCTCCGCGCGGCCGACGCCCGCCGCCGCGCTCTTTGCCCAGGGCGGCGCCAAGCTCCCCTTCGATCCGGCGCGCGGGGTTCATCTGCCGACCGATCTTCCGCCGGGCCTTCATGCCGCTGGCGCGGTGAACGGCGAGACGGATCTCAAGCGCGTCATCGCCGATGGCGAGCGCGTCGGCAAGGCGGCTATCGCGGGCGAAACCAAGCCCGCGCGTAAGACCGCAAAAAAGACTGCGAAAAAAACCGCGACGACGTTGCCGCCGCAGCCGATGCTCGAGCATCCCGAGGGCAAATCCTTCGTCGATCTCGACGAGGACCTGACCATCGGCGATATCCGCGATACGGTGGCGTTGGGCTATCAGGACGTCCAGCTCCTGAAGCGCTTCTCCACGCTCGGCATGGGAACGTCGCAGGGCCGGCACGCCAATCCGCCCGGCGTGACCGTCGCTGCCGAAGCGCGGGGCGACGAGATCGGGCAGGTCGGGCTCACCACGGCGCGCCCGCCGCTCGCCCCCGTCGCCTTCGGCACCTTGGCCGGCCGGCAGTTCTCGCCGGTACGCCGGACCTCGATCCATCGCTGGCATGTCGAGGCGAGCGCCCAGATGATGGTCGCCGGGGCTTGGCTGCGTCCGGCCTATTACGGCCCGCCCGACGAGGCCGAGAGCCGCATTCAGGAGGAAGCCGTCGCGGTCCGGCGGAGCCTCGGCCTGATCGATGTCTCGACGCTGGGCAAGCTCGAGCTGCGCGGCCGCGAGGCGGGCGCCTTCCTCGACCGGCTCTATACGTTCAGCTACCAAAAGCTGGCCGTCGGCAAGTCGCGCTACGCGCTGATGACGGACGAGACCGGCGCCATCATCGATGACGGCGTCGTCTGTCGCCTGGGCGAGGAGCATTTCTATGTCACCGCGACCACGGGCGGCGTCGACGAGGTCTACCGCACCATGCTGTGGTGGAACGCCCAGTGGCGCCTCGACGTCGATATTACCAACGTGACCGCGGGCTACGCGGCGATGAACCTCGCCGGCCCGGCCAGCCGCGAAAGCCTCGCCAAGCTCTGCGACGATGTCGACCTCGGCGCCGAGGCGTTCCCCTATCTCGGCGTCCGCGAGGGCCATGTCGCCGGGGTGCCCGCGCGCATCCTGCGCACCGGCTTCGTCGGCGAGCTCGGCTACGAGATCCACGCCCCCACCGGCTTCGGCCTCGACCTCTGGCAGGCCTTCATGCGCGCCGGCGAGGACGCCGGCATCCGCCCCTTCGGCGTCGAGGCCCAGCGCCTGCTGCGCCTGGAGAAGGGCCACATCATCGTCGGCCAGGACACCGACGGGCTCACCCACCCCTACGAGGCGGGCATGGACTGGGCGGTCTCCAAGAAGAAGCCCTTCTTCGTCGGCGGCCGGTCGATCGACATCATGCGCGCGCGCGGACTCACCCGCCGTCTCGTCGGCTACCAGATCGAGAACAGGGACGCGCCCCTACCCAAGGAGTGCCATCTCGTGATCCGGAACGGCGAGATCGCGGGGCGGGTGACCTCGAGCGCCGTGTCGCCCACGCTCGGCCACGCCATCGGCCTCGCCTACGTGCCGCCCGAGCTCGACGCGAAAGACGGTAAATTCGAGATCCGCGTGGAAGGCGCGCGCATGGTCGAGGCGACCGTCGTGCCGCTGCCCTTCTACGATCCCGAAAACGCCCGGCAGGAGCTCTGACCTCATGGCCGAGCAACGCACCGCCAAACGCCGCAGCTTCGTCGAGCAGCGCCTCGGCCGGCTGGAGCATCCCGGCGCCTCGGCGCGGGTGGGCTTGGCCGACGTCAGCTTGCGGCCGCGCCTCGGGGTCAAGGGCATCGGCACCATCGGCTGGATGAAGCGCCACGCCGTCACCGTGCCCGAAAACGACAATCTGGCGGTCGCCCATGGTGCTGCGATGCTGGTCGCGCGGCTCTCGCCGTCCGAAGCGCTGCTGCTCGACACCGGGGGTGGCAAGGTGATGGAGCGCCTCGCCGCCTCATTGCCGCCGCACGGCGACGGCGGCGCTTATCCGGTGCCGCGCATGGACACGCATGGCTGGTTCCGGCTCGGCGGCCCCGACGCCCCGCATCTCTTCGCGAAGCTCTGCGCGGTCGATCTGCGGCCGGAAAAATTCCCCAATTTCAGCGTCGCGCAGACCATCGCCGCGCGACTGCCGGTTATCATCATCCGCCAGAACATCAAGAACGCGCCGCATTTCCACGTCCTCATGGACAGTGCGAGCGCGCTCTATCTCTGGGATTGCATCGTCGATGCGATGGCCGAGTTCGGGGGCGTCGTCGAAGCCGATACCGACCCGCGCGGCGACGACTGACTTAAGCCTAGCCGCCGTTCGGCCACAGCTCTTCGGCCGTCTCGACGACAAGGCGCAATTTCGCGATCTCGTCGTCGACCGTCACCAGATTGCCGACCGCGTTGCTGGAAAAACCGCATTGCGGCGAGAGGCAGAGCTGATCCATCGGCATGAAGGACGCAGCCTCCTCGACCCGGCGCTTCAGCTCGTCGCGGCTTTCGAGCTCGCCGCGCTTGGTGGTGACAAGGCCGAGCACGATGGTCTTGCCCTTGGGCACGAAACGCAGCGGCTTGAAATCACCCGAGCGCTCGTCGTCGTATTCGAGGAAGAAGCCGTCGACATCGGTCAGATTGAAGATCTTTTCCGCGATCGGCTCGTAGCCGCCGGAGGCGAACCACTGGCTCTGGGCGTTGCCGCGGCAAAGATGGATGCAGACCGACATATCGTCCGGCCGCTGCCCGATCGCATCGTTGATCAGCGCCGCATAGGTCTTGGGGAGTTCGTCGGGGTCCTCGCCGATCTTGCGCACGCCCTCGCGCATGTGCTCGTCGCACAGATAGGCGAGGTTGGTGTCGTCGAACTGCACGTAGCGGCAGCCCGCCTCGTAGAGCAGCGCCAGGTCCTCGCGATAGACCCGCGCCAGATCGGCGAAGAACCCGTCCCTGTCGGGATAAGCCTCGCGGCTGATCGCCTCGCGGCCGCCGCGGAAGTGCGTCATCGTCGGCGAGGGGATGGTGATCTTCACCGTCTCGTTCGTCAGGCCTTTGACGAACTTGAAATTCTCGACCTCGATCCCGCCCTTGGGCAAGGTTAGCTTGTCCGAGACCTCGGCCACGAAGGGCGCCTTATCAAGGTCCTCCTTGCTCGCCTTGCCCTCGGATCCTTCCGGCTGCATGCGCTGGAACTCGACGCCGTTCAGCTTGTTGATGAAGTCGATATGGAAACTGGCGCGACGGTACTCGCCGTCGGTGATCGCGTGCAGGCCGACCGATTCCTGGAGCTTCACCGCCCCCTTGATCGCCTCGTTCTCGTGCTCGCGCAGCTCGTCCGCCGAGATCTCGCCTGCGTGCCACTTGTCGCGCATTGCCAGCAGTTCCGGCGGGCGCAGGAGGCTGCCGACATGATCGGCGCGGAAGGGCGGCTTACGGTTGCTCATATGGGGGGTCCCCCGGATTTCGTAGTTTTGGCAAGCGATTGCACACGGCCGTATGATAGGCCTCGCGATCAGCTTCGGCCAACATCGCGGAAAATCACGGCGCGGGCAATATCCCGCCCGGGCGACATCCCGCCGCAGGGCGCCGCCGGACGCGATCTCGGCAAAATATTTGTTGCACTTCGCGGTCTCGCGAATTCCGATAGGATCGATTTCATCGGCGGTAACCGGGGGACGGATTTCATGAGCGTCGTCGTCAAGACCATCGAGCGCGCCCAGACCCACGACATCGTGACGCTCGAGAGCCAGGGCGTCGCCACGGTCCACGAGGCGCAGGGCCGCACCGGGCTTATGGCGTCCTATATGCGGCCGATCTATCCAGGCGCACGCGTGGCCGGCTCGGCCGTCACCGTCAGCGTGGCACCTGCCGACAACTGGATGATCCATGTCGCGGTCGAGGTCTGCGCCGCCGGCGACATGCTGGTGGTCGCCCCCACCTCGCCCTCGGATGCCGGCGATGTCGGCGAGCTGCTGGCCTCATCGCTGCGGGCACGCGGCGTCCAGGGGCTGATCATCGAGGCCGGCTGCCGCGACGTCGCCGACCTCACCAAGATGGAATTCCCCGTCTGGTCGCGCGCCATCTCCGCCCAGGGCACGGTGAAGGAGACGCTGGGCTCGGTGAACGTGCCGCTGGTCTGCGCCGGGCAGCTCGTCTACCCGGGCGACGTGATCGTGGCCGACGACGACGGCGTCGTGGTGGTGCCGCGCGAGACCGCGGCGCAAGTCGCCGAGGCGGGCGCCGCCCGCGAGGCCAAGGAGGCCGAGACCCGCAAGCGCCTTGTCGCCGGCGAGCTCGGGCTCGATATCTACGGCATGCGCGAGAAGCTCGAGGCCAAGGGCCTCCGCTACATCGAGAGCGTGGACGAGGACTGAAGAGGACCTCCTACGATGCAAACCGCCATACCCTGCACCATGATGCGCGGCGGCACCTCCAAGGGGGCCTATTTCCTGGCCGACGACCTGCCGGCCGACCGCGCCGAACGCGACAAGGTTCTGCTCGCCGTGATGGGCTCGCCCGACGCCCGCCAGATCGACGGCATCGGCGGCGCCACCTCGCTCACCAGCAAGGTCGCCGTGATCTCGCCCACGGACGATCCCGAGATCGACGTCGACTATCTCTTCCTCCAGGTCGTGGTCGACGAGGCGCGGGTCGACGACGGGCAGAACTGCGGCAACATCCTCGTCGGCGTCGGCCCCTTCGCGATCGAGCACGGGCTGGTCGGCGCGCAGGACGGCACCACCACCGTCCGCATCCGCATGGTCAACACCGATGCGCGCGTCGAGGCGGTCGTGCAGACCCCCGGCGGGGTCGTCGAATATGAAGGCGACGCGGTGATCGACGGCGTGCCGGGCTCGGCCGCGCCGGTTCTCCTCGACTTCCTCGATACGGCAGGCTCGTCTTGCGGCAGCCTGCTGCCGACCGGCAATGCGCGCGACACGGTCGAGTGCGTCGAGGTCACGATGATCGACAACGGCATGCCCTGCATCATCATGCGCGCCGCCGATCTCGACCGTACGGGCTACGAGACCAAGGCCGAGCTCGACAAGGACGACGCGCTCAAGGCGCGGATCGAAAAGATCCGCCTCGCCTGCGGGCCGCTCATGAACCTGGGCGACGTCAAGGACCGCACCTTCCCGAAGATGTTCCTGGTCGCCCCGCCGCGCGAGGGCGGGCTGATCTCGACGCGCAGCTTCATTCCGCATGACTGCCATGCCGCGGTGGGCGTGTTCGCCGCGGTCAGCGTCGCGACGGCCTGCTTCACACCGGGCGCGGTCACCGACGGGCTCGCCCAGATCCCCGAGGGCGAGCGCAAGACCTGCGGCATCGAGCACCCGACCGGCACTTTCGTGACCACGGTGAAGCTCGCCGATGACGGGTCGGTCGAGCGCGCCGGCATCGTGCGCACCACGCGCAAGCTCTTCGACGGCAAAGTCTTCGTGCCCGCCGCCACGCTCGGCCAGGCCGCCTGAGCGCACCGCACCGACTAACACTCTATTTTCAAAAGGAAATTCGTCATGACGAAGCCGTTTTTTCGCGCCGATCAGGTCGGCAGCCTGCTGCGCCCCGCCGAGCTGCTCGCCGCGCGCGAAAAGCACGGCAAAGGCGAAATCGACGATGCGGCCCTGCACGCGGCCGAAGACGCCGCCATTGCCGACGCCGTCGCCAAGCAGGAAAAGGCGGGCCTGCCCGTCATCATGGACGGCGAGTTCCGGCGCGAGAATTTCTGGATCGACTTCATCCGCGGCATCGACGGGCTTGAGATCGCGGGCGCCGACGACGTCGCCTCGTTCAGCAACTCGCCCTCCTCCGGCACCGCGCGCTATGCCCCCAAATGGGCGCGCGCCACCTCCAAGATCACGCCCGGCCGCGTTCAGATGAAAGCCGACTACGAATACCTCGCCGGCCTCACCGACCGCACCATCAAGATCACCGTGCCCTCGCCGACCCGCGCGCATGTGCTGAGCGGCGACAAGGCCGCCGACCCCGACATCTATCCGAATATCGACGACTACTGGGAGGATCTCGCCGCCGTCTACCGCGCCGAGATCGCGGGGCTGGAGGCGCTCGGCTGCCGCTACATCCAGATCGACGAGCCCTATTTCTCGAGCTTCATCGACGAAAAGCAGCGCGCGCACCTGGAATCGATCCACGGACCCACCGACCCGGTCATCGCGCGCTACGTCGACGTGCTGAACGAATGCGTGCGCGACCGCAGCCCCGACACCAACGTCGCGCTCCACATCTGCCGCGGCAATGCGCGCAGCACCTGGTTCGCTTCCGGCGGTTACGGCGCCATCGCCGACAGCGTGCTCGCCAAGATCAACGTCGATTCGCTGCTGCTCGAATACGACGACGAGCGTTCCGGCGACTTCACCCCGCTCGCCAAGGTGAAGCCCGATGTCGGCGTCGTCCTCGGCCTGCTGACGACCAAGTCCGGCGATATGGAAAAGCTCGACGAGCTCAAGTCCCGCATCGACGAGGCGACGAAGTACGTTCCGCTCGAGCGCCTCGCGGTCAGCCCGCAATGCGGCTTCGCCAGCATCGCCCAGGGCAACCTCCTCAGCGAAGACGACGAATGGCGAAAGCTCGCCCTCGTCGTGGAAACGGCGCAGGCGGTCTGGGGAACGGCCTAGCGAAGCCTAATCGTCGTCGAGCAGCGAGGGGTCGGCGAGTGTCGTGTCTTGGCCGACCGGCGCGTTGCCTACCGCGCCCTTCAGCGATAGTTCCTCGCGCCATTCCTCCGGCGGCCGGGCATGGCCGTTGGTGCCGATCTGGTCGAGCCCCCAGAAGATCTCCAGCGAATGGTTGTCGGGATCGCGGAACTCGACCGCGACCTGGGCGCCCGCGCGCCGCCGCCCCTCGAAATCAATCTTGACCTGATGCCTGCGCAAGTGATCGCGGGCCCGGACGACCTCGTCGATCGTCGCCACCTCGAAGGCCAGGTGATGCAGCTCGGCGTTCTTCGCATCGTCCTTGCCCTGGCCGACCAGCGCGACCCCGTGGTGGTCGGCGTTGCAGCGCATGAAGACCATGCCGCCCGGCATCATGCTGTCGGGATAGACGTCGGAGACGCGGAAACCGAGGATCTGCGTGTAGAAATCGACCGAGCGCTGAAGGTCCTGCACCACCAGCACCACATGCCCGATCTTGGTGATGTTGAAGGGCAGGCCCGAAGGCGGGGTCTTGTCGTAGACCGCACGCACCTCATCGCTCTTCAGCGCCTCGAAATCGATGAAACCCCTGGGCATCGTCACTCGCTCCTATGTGGTGCAGCGGGTCTGGCGCGGCCGGCCGCACCCTGCGCCGCATCTGAACTCCCGCGAAAGATACACAGCCTCCCCCGACGGGTCATGCCCTTCAGGGCTTGGCGGCGTCCGTGGCCGCTGCGACGGCGGCAACATAGTCGTCGATGGTCGGCTCGCCTTCGCGCTTGTAGAAGCGCGCGAGATCGAGATCGGCGGCCCATTGCAGGCGTTCGGCCGTCGCCCGCGTCATCACCGGCTCGACCCCCAGATCCTCCACCGTCTCGGCCGACGCCCTCATCTCGGCGGCCTGGCGCTTGGCGTGGATCGCATAGCGGCCGAGGTAGTAGCTCACCACTTCGTTCCAATCGAGCCCCGGAAAGGTCACCGTGAGCGATTTGACGACCGTCTCTTCCAGCCCGAGCTTGCTTGCCGCCAACATCGACTCGGCATAGAGCGACGCAAAGCCCTTGATCAGCACGCTGCGCAGCATCTTGGCCGAGCTCGCCGCCCCCAGCTCGGGCCCCGCCACCTCGATCGCCATGCCGAGTGCGTTCAGCCCCTCGGCCAGTTCCGCCGCCGTCGGCCCGGCCGCGAGGATCGGCACCGCGGCGCCGAAGTTCGGCACCGTGTCCATCGCCGCTCCCTCAACGAACCGGGCGCCGTTCGCTTCGATCAGCGCGGCCGCCCTCGCCTTTTCCTTCGGCGAGGTCGAGTTGAGATCGAACCAGGTCTGGCTTTGGCGCAGATGAGGCGCTGCCGCCCCGGCCGCCACCACGGTCTGATCGGCGGTCACGGTGGACAGGATGACCTCGGCATCCGCGACCGCCGCGCCGATCGTCTCGGCCGCCTCGACGCCGAGCGCCTCGGTCTTCTCCCGCTGGCGGCCAGCGCTGCCGGGATCGTCGATCAGGATGTCGTAGGCGCTGACCTTGGCTACGCCGGCTTTCAGGAACGCCGCGGCGAAGACCGGACCGGCCTCGCCGAACCCGACGACCGCAATCTTCTGGAACCCCATCCATCCCTCCCGGCACGGGCTTTTCAATGTCCGCGGAGACCATAATGCGCCCGGCCACGGCCGAACAGACGGGCGATAGGCTTTCGATTTCTCCGGCCGGTATGCTACGGCGAAGCCAGCAAATCGTTAGGAGAGAGCCGATCTTGACGCCCCCGGCCCAGCCCGTATCCCATGGCGGCGACCTTGCCGCCGCCACGGCGCGCTTCGGCGGGCCGGGCGAGGGCTGGCTCGACCTATCAACGGGCATCAATCCGTGCCCGTATCTGCTGCCGCCGCTCCCCGACCAAGCCTGGACGCATCTCCCCCAGCGTGACCGCGAGGCAGCGCTGCTGGCCACCGCACGGCAGCACTACTGTGTCGCGCCGGCCGCGGGGATCGTTGCCGGTCCCGGCACCCAGGCGATCATCCAGTGGCTGCCGCGCCTCCTGCCGCCAACCAGGGTCCAAGTGCATGGACCTACCTACGGCGAGCATGCCGCCGCGTGGCGGGAGGCCGGCCACACCGTCGCACCGGACGACGACGCGGCGAGTGTTGAAGTGTTCGTCAATCCCAACAACCCCGACGGCCGCGTCTGGCCGCGCGAGGCGCTGCTCGCGGCGGCCGCGCGCTGTGCCGCGGCCGGCGGCTTTGCCGTGGTCGACGAGGCCTTCGCGGATCTCGATCCGAACCTAGGGCTCGGGCCGTCGGCCGAAATGGACGGCCTGGTCGTCCTGCGCTCCTTCGGCAAGTTCTTCGGCCTGGCCGGACTGCGCATCGGCTTTGCGTTCGGAGACCAGGCGCTGATCGAGCGCCTCGGCCGCGCCATGGGGCCGTGGGCGGTCTCGGGGCCGGCGCTGGAGGTGGCCGAGGCGGCCTTGGGCGATGCAGCCTGGATCGAGGGAACCCGCACGCGTCTTCGGTCCTTGCGCCAGACGCTCGACGGCGTTCTGGGCGACGCCGGGCTGGAGATCCTCGGCGGCACCGAGCTCTTCCGGCTCATCCGATGCGACGACGCTCCGGCCCTTCACGCGCATCTCGGCGCGCAGGGCATCCTGACCCGGATATTCGACTATGAGCTAAGCTGGATGCGCTTCGGCCTGCCCGGCAACGATGCGGCGTTCGCACGGCTGACGCAGGCGCTCGCGTCCTTCGAGGCGGGCTGAACCTGAGGACGAGGCGATCAGCTCGCTTCCGCCAGCGCCTGGACCTTGTCGAGACCCTGCTTGATCTCGGCGATCAGGAATTCACCGCGCTTGATCAGACCGCCGCCTTCGGGATCGGGGAAGGCCTTCTTCCACGCCCGCATCTTCACGTTGAGCGAGCAGAGCAGACCGCCGACGGTGGTGTGGTGGCGCTCGATCGCGGTTTTGATCTCGCGGAAACGATCGGCGCTCAAATTGTCCCACATATCGTTCAAGCGGTGATCGAAGACGCCGAACAGCTTGTTCAGGGTGGTCATGAGCCACTGGATCTTCTTTTCCACGAAATCGCAGGTCTCCATCAGCGAACGGTCGCTTTTCAACTGGAAGCTCTCGCGCATCTCTTGGATCGAGGCGAACATCTCGCCGACGATCGGCTCGACCTCGTCGAAACATTGGCGGTAGTAGGACAGCGACAGAAAGATGTCGCCGCAATCGGCCAGGAAGGTCGGCAGATCCTCTAGGTGCACGTTGAGCTTGTCCGCCATCCTGTTCAGCTTTTCCAATGCCTGCGCCGCATCGGCCGAGCGGAACAGGGCAACGACGTCGGAATACTCCTGAACCGTGCTGTCGTCCTTGCCGTAGATGTTGCGGATCAGCGGGCGCGTGAACTCGGTCATGTACTGATTGAGCTCTTCGGTCTTCGTCTTGGAGAGCTTCAGATGATCATGATCGGCAACCTCAATGCCGAGCGAACGCAGTTGGATACGCAGGCTGTAGACATCGAAGCTGGCGAGCTCCTTCAATGCCCGGAGCATGCGCAAATCCGGGCGCGGCGCCCCATCGATCCAGCCGAAATGCGACGGCACGCCGTCGACCTCGAGCTGCAGGCTGCCCGACGCATCGTCACTGAAGATTTCGATCACGGTGTTGAGGCGCGCATTCTTGATCATGCGCGACTTCTGCAATCCACGCGTCGTCAGCGGAACGATCGCCAGCGGCAGAATGTTCAGCGAATCGCGGTCGAAGTCATCGATCGTGATGGGCTCGGCTGAACCGTCGTTGGCCACTTCTGCAGCAGCTTGTCCGTCAGCCATCTCATATTCAAAGCAGTCAAACGGCGTGACACGCGCAGTCATGGCCATGCGCGTATCGGCGACCCCCCCATGTGAGCCAAGGCCGCACGTCAACCAGGCCTGAGCTCGATCGATCATCCCACCGGTGTCCGTAATCCGTTGCCGCCGAGACCGGGGGCCGTCGGCGCGGCGCTGGCGCCATCCGGCGCAGCGGCAGGTTTCGCGGGCGCTGCCGGTGGCGCAGCAGCCGGCTTGGGCGCCGGCGGCGTGGCCGGCTTGACAGCAGGTGCCGCCGGCGGCGCAG
>JARRKQ010000025.1:0-23865 GCA_037387885.1 Alphaproteobacteria bacterium
GAAGACGCTTCGCGCCAACAACATTGCGGTGCCATAGACCACGAAGGCAGCGGAGAAATAGGCGATAGGCAGAAGCGGGTCGACGCTCGCTGGGATCTTGAGACTGCTCACCGAGCGGAACAGCATCACCGGGATGGCGACGAAGAAGACGAAATTGGTGATGCCCTTGATGCCCTCGGGCGTCAACAACGGCGTGCGCGCGATGAGATAGCCGAGCAGCACCAGCCCGAAGACCGGCAGGACGATGTCGAGAACCGCTTGCAAGACGACGCCTAGGAGTGTGCGTGACGGAGGCGCGCGGAGACTATCGGTCGGGGGGACGCAGACGCAAGCGGCCCGAACCCCAGGGCTTCAGCACGGCGCCAGGTGGCCGATCAGCTTCCAGGACTCTTTCTTGGTTTTCTCGTCTTTTTTCAGCCAGTAGACCCGCGTGCAGGTGGCGATGCATTCCGGCACCGTCTTGGTGCGGTCGCGGCAGCAGTATTCGAGGAACATGAGATCGGACTTGCCGTCGCCGTTGAGGTCGACCCCGCCGACCAGCGTCTTGGGCAGGAACTTGTCGGGAATGGTGCTCTTGGGGATCAGCAGCGGCTCGATGAAGAGGGCATCCTTCTGGGCCGGGTAGATCACCGCGGCGTCGATCGGCTTGTCGGCATCGCGGTAGCGGTTGGGGGCGACGCGCCGCAGCGCCTCCTGCTTGGCCGGCGCCAGGGTGAGCGCCCACCAGGGCTTACCAGTGGCGGCGCATGAATTGCGCTTCTGCGCGTCGACGATCTTAAGTGCGAAGGCGTCGGCCTTCTCGCTGAAGGGGACGATCGTCGCGGGCTTTCCTCTTTCGGCTTCGCCGCGCAGGCCGACCTTGGCGATATCGACCCGCGTCCATGGCGGGCGCGCGGTGCCGTCGGCCGCCCGTGTCGTTGGCGTGCGGAGAACGACGCCCGTCGTGACTTCGAAGGGCGGTGCGTCGGGATTGCCTTTGCCCTTTCCCTTGCCTTTGCCCTTGCCGTTCTTGGCATTCTTGCCGCCGCCTTTCTTGTCGCCCTTTTTCCCGCCCTTCTTGTCTCCCTTGTCGGCGCCCTTCTTCTCGCCCTTTTTGTCGCCGCCCTTTTTTGTACCCTCCTTGTTGTCGCCGTCGCCGGTTCCCGGGATCTTTTCCTTGCCGCCGCCGGGCGGATAGTCGGTCGGCGGCAGCGCGGAGGCGGACGCCCAGGCGAAGACGCTGGCGAGCAGGACGGCAACGAAAAAGCGGCGTGGCCCAGCGATCATGGGGCTCCTCACGGCGTGTTCGCGCCAGGGACGGCGGACAGATCAAGATAGCGCATGGCCGCGTCATCGGTCACGGCGGATGCAAGCGTGTCGGCATCGGGCAGGCGGACGAGATGGGCGCGGCAGTGCCTGCAATCGGAGCTGCCGAAGCCGGCGAGGGGGATCATCGCGCCCGGCCGCGCGGCCAGTCTTTGGGCGAGGTCGCACTCGTGTGCCCGTTCGGCGAAGGCGATGCCGGTGACGCGGCCCGCGGTGGTCAGTCGGTCAGCGTGCCAATGCATGCGTTTGTCCGGCCGAAGGTGACGCGCGATGCGCGCCTGCAAGCCGCCGGGCCCGTTCGCGCTGCCCGCATAAGCATAGCGGCCCGGCGGCAGGGTGCCGCGAAGCCGCGCCGCCTCGAACGCCAGCGGTTGGTCGAGGGCGATCTCAAGAATGTACGCGCCCCGCGCGCGCGGTATGGTGTCGAGCATTGCCCGCCACAATAAGCGATGGATTGACGAAGAGGGAGACGCGCTTCTATCGTCCGGCCTTACGTTGACGTAAACGGAATTTGAAACGAGCGCCATGCCCTCATCCTCCACCGCCTTCCCGCATCTCTTCACGCCGATCAAGGTTGGCCCGCACGAACTGCCGAGCCGCGCGCTCATGGGCTCGATGCACACCAACCTCGAAGAGTCGGGCGAGGGGCTGGTCCGCTTGGCGGCCTTTTATGCCGAGCGCGCGCGCGGCGGCTGCGCGCTGATGGTGACGGGCGGCTTCGCGCCAAACCGGGCCGGGCGAATGAGCGGGCCCGCCGCCTACATCGAGAGCGAGGCCGACGTCGCCGATCACGCGCCGATCCCCAAGGCGGTGCGGGCGGAGGGCGGGCGTATCCTGCTGCAGCTTCTGCATGCCGGACGCTACGGCTATCACGACGAGATCGTGGCGCCCTCGGCGATCAAGTCGCCGATCAACAAGGACATCCCGCACGAGCTCTCCGACGAAGAGATCGAGGCGACGATCGCCGATTTCGCGCGCGCCGCGAAGCTCGCCCAGGAAGCGGGCTATGACGGCGTCGAGCTGATGGGCTCGGAAGGCTACCTGGTCAACGAATTCACCGCGCCGCGCACCAACAAGCGCGAGGACCGCTGGGGCGGCAGCTTCGAGAACCGGATGCGCTTTCCGGTCGAGATGATCAAGGCGGTGCGCGCCGCGACCGATCCGTCCTTCATCATCATGTACCGCCTCTCGGTGCTCGACATCGTCGAGGATGGCAGCCCCTTCGAGGAAGTCGTCGCCCTCGCCAAGCTGGCGGAAGAGGCGGGCGTCGATATCCTGAACTCGGGCGTCGGCTGGCACGAAGCGCGCATTCCGACTATCGCGCAAGCCGTGCCGCGCGGCGGCTGGACCTGGGCGACGGCGCGGCTCATGGGCGAGGTCTCGGTGCCGCTCGTCGGCTCAAACCGCATCAACACGCCCGAGGTTGCCGAACGCATCATCGCCGCGGGTGAGGCCGACATGGTCTCGATGGCGCGACCGTTCCTCGCCGATGCCGACTTCATGGCCAAGGCGCGCGACGGCCGCGCCGACGACATCAACACCTGCATCGCCTGCAACCAGGCCTGCCTCGATCACTATTTCACGGGCCTGCCGGCGACCTGCCTAGTCAACCCGCGCGCTGCCCGCGAGACCGAGCTCAACTGGGGGCCGACATCTCAGAAGAAAAAAGTCGCCGTGGTGGGCGCCGGCGTTGCCGGCCTGGCTTGCGCGACCATCGCCGCCGAGCGGGGCCACGACGTGACGCTCTTCGAGGCGCACGACGCGATCGGCGGCCAGTTCGCGCTCGCCCGCGCCATCCCCGGCAAGGAGGAGTTCGACGAGACGCTGCGCTACTACCGCGGCCGCATCGCCGCGACCGGCGTCGATCTCAAGCTAAACACGGCGGCCACCGGCGCCGATCTCAAGGATTTCGATGAAACGATCATCGCTTGCGGCGTCGCGCCGCGCGTCCCCGATATCGAGGGTATCGATCATCGGAAGGTGATGACCTACGAAGACTTGCTTTCGGGCGCACGGGAGCCGGGCCGGCGCGTCGCGGTGATCGGTGCGGGCGGTATCGGGGTCGACGTCGCGGTGCATCTGGTCGAGCGCGGGCACAGGAGCCACCAGGATGTTGCCGCGTTCCGTAAGACCTGGGGCGTCGATGGCGAGGCGGCCCCGCCTGCGCCGGCGCATGAGGTCGTGCTGCTGCAGCGGAGCGACGGCCGCATGGGGGCGGGGCCGGGCAAGTCGACCGGCTGGGTGCATCGTCTGGTGCTGCTGCGCTCGAAAGTCGAGATGATCGCCGGCGTCACCTATCGCCGCATCGACGGCGAGGGCCTGCACATCACCGTCGGCGGTGAGGACCGCGTTATCCCATGCGACAGCGTAGTTCTGTGCGCCGGTCAGGACTCGCGGAACGGCTTGGCGGGCGACCTCGAGGCCGCGGGCGCCACATTGGGAGAAAATTTGCACGTGATCGGCGGCGCCAAGCTCGCACGCGAGCTTGACGCCCAGCGCGCCATCGAGGAGGGGGTGCGTCTGGCCGCGGCGCTCTGACGCGCCGGTCGAAAGCCGGCGCGTCTTTCCGAGCTGTAAGGGCAGGCGGCGTTGCTTTACTGCCGCACCCAGCGGATCTCCGGCTTGTCGCGGAAGGCGAAGCGTTCGAGATGGCGCGCGACGACGCCCTCCAGCCGGTCGAGCGACTCGGCATCAGGTGCATCCGCGGTGAGGACCAACGTCTCCGGCTCGGCCTGGAGCGCACACACGCCAACGCCGAATTCGATTCGCCCCTCTTGCGGCGTGTGGCTGGTCGGCAGCTTGTGGGCGAAGTGCTTGCACAGTTGCTGCAGATAGCGGCTCGCCCGCTCGGTCGTAACGCGCGCTTCGGACTGCATCATCTCAGCTTCCTTCGATCGTGACGGCCGCCGTATCGAGCGCGGCTGCGATCGTCTTCGCTTGCTCTTCGCCGATGTCGCCGCGCGCGATGCGCATGCGCAGCGCCGTCTTGAGGTTGTGCATGGCGCGGCGGATCTGCGGCGCCGGCTCATCGGCCGTAGCGCCGCCGGCCTCGTCCATACGCGCGAGGATCGCATCGACCGTGGCGCGGTTGGCATCGAGCGCGGAGCCGCCGTCGGGCGTGATCTCGTAGAGCTTCTTCGCGCCCTCGGATTCCTGTACCCGCACCCAGCCGAGCTCTTCGAGCAGCGTCAGGGTCGGATAGATCACGCCGGGGCTCGGGCTGTAGGCGCCGTTCAGCCGCTGCTCGATCTCCTTGATGACCTCGTAGCCGTGGCGCGGCTTCTCGGCGATCAGGTGGAGGATGAGGAAGCGGAGGTCGCCATGAGCGAAGAACCGGCCCAGCCGGCTGCGGCCGCCGCGATGGCGGTGCCGCCCCGGGCCGTGGCCGCCGTGGTCCTCATGTGAGCGTCGGGCCCAGCGCCGGTGGGGCCGTTCGCCCCAGGGTTCGTGCATTTCGTGCATATCGTTTCCTTTTTATTTAGATATAACGAAATAATAGATATATCGAAATGAGCAGTTGTCAACAAAAAATGTCGGGTGGGGGACACTGCCCGGGATCGGAGCCGGTCCGGGCGGGACGGACGGCCTGATCCGGTCTTGTGGACGGCGGTGCGCCACGCGAAAATCGGCCACGGTCGTTCAGGCTGACACGAGACTAAGAGGGGGAGTGCGGAGCATGATTGATCTTGGCGGCGTCGCGGTCGATCGCATCGTTGAGATGGAGTTCGGCTTCCGCACCGTGCCGGAGCTTTTCATCGACGTAACCGACGAAGACGCAGAGCCGCATCGCGCGGCGCTCGAGCCCTGGGCGATCGAGCCGCGGAGCGGCCGGCTCATCATAGCCGTGCAGTCCTATCTCGTGCGCACGTTGCATCACACGATCCTGATCGACACCTGCGTCGGCTGCGACAAAACCTCGGCGTTTCTGCCGGCCTGGCATATGCGCGACGACAGGGGGTGGCTCGATCGGCTTGGCGCGGCGGGGGTGGCGCCCGAAGAGGTCGACTTCGTGATGTGCACGCATCTGCATTCCGATCATTGCGGCTGGAACACCCAGCGCATCGACGGTCGCTGGGTGCCGACCTTCCCGAACGCGAAATACGTGATGACGAAGCGTGAGGTCGAGGCCGCCGAAGCGCGCGGCGCCTCGCAATGGGAGGAGAGCATCTCACCGGTGATCGCGGCGGATCAGGCGCTCTTGGTTGACGGCGACCACGCGCTCGACGACCAGGTCTGGTTCGAGCCGACGCCGGGGCACACGCCCGGCCATGTCGCGGTGGGGCTCGCCGGGGCAAAGCTGGGTGCGGTGATGTGCGGTGACCTGATCCACTCGCCCATCCAATGCGCCCGTCCCGACTGGCGCTACAGCGCTGACGCCGATCCCGATGAAGCGATGCGCACGCGGCGCGCCTTTCTGGAGGCAGGCTGCGAGACCGGGCGGCTGGTCCTGACGGCGCATTTCCCGTCGCCGTCGATGGGACGGGTCGAGGCCGACGGCGAGGTGTTCAGCTTCGCGTTTGTTTGATCGGCCGTTTGACCGCCGCCATCTCAGCCGGCCTTTGCCGGTGCGCCCGCCCGCAGAACCGCACCCGGCGCGAACGGGGCGCTCGCCGTCAACCCCCCATCCGCAACCACTGCGTGGCCGTTCACGTAAGACGCGTCGTCGCTGGCCAGGAAAAGCGCGACATGCGCCATTTCCTCGGGCACGCCGTTCCGTTGCAAGGGATTGAGCTGGCCGATCTTGTCTTCGGTGCCTTTCTCGCGCGCGCGCTCGAAGATCGGCCGCGTCATGCCGGTCTCGATCAGGCCGGGGCAGATCGCGTTCACGCGCACGCCGGTGCCGATGAGCTCGGAGGCGGCCGACTTGGCGAGGTTGATCACGCCGGCCTTGGTGGCGCTGTAGACCACGGGCCCGGCATTGCCGGCGATGCCGGCGACCGATGCGGTCATGACGATGGCGCCCTTGCCGGCCTCGACCATCGGCGGGGCCGCGTGTTTCACGGCGAGAAGCGGGCCGAGCAGGTTCACCGCCAGGACGCGCTCAATCATCTCGACCGTGTAGTCGGTGATCGGCACGAGCTCGCCGCTGACCCCGGCATTGGCATAGTAGGCATCGATGCCGCCGAAGGCAGCGATGCAGTTCGCGACGATGGCCTGGCTGTCGGCCTCCTTGGAGACGTCGGCCGTCATGCCGTGGGCCTCGCCGCCGGCCTTGGTGATCGCCGCGACTGTTTCGTCGAGCCCGTCCTCGCTGCGGTCGACGGCCAGCACCTTCGCGCCCTCCTTGGCAAAGAGGATTGCGCTCGCCCGTCCGATGCCGCTCGCCGCCCCCGTGACGACCGCGCGTTTGTCCTTCATTCGTGACATTGCCCGAATTCCTTCGTGTTGCGTTATTGGCGAGACTATCAGGCCTGCGCCTTGGCGAAATCGCCGAGATACCCCATCGCCGCGATCGCGCGACTGCCGTACCAGGAGGTGTATTCCCCGTTGATTACGCGGCAGCGATCCGGCGCCAGGCCGTGCTCGGTAGCGAAGACGGCCGCGTGCGCATCCGTAAAGGCGTAGGGCTCGGTTGAGAAGAGGAAGAGGTCGGTTTCGTTGAGAAGCGCATCGTCGATGGTGAGCTCCGGGTAGCGCGTGTCGTCGTGGTGACCGATGGTCTGCCAGTTGACGAGCGCGAGGCTGCGCGAGATGTAGGTGTCGCGGCTCACCGTTATCCAAGGATCCTTCCAGCAGAAATAGCAGACCCGCTTCGCGGGCAATGCGGCTGCGTCGGCGCGCAGCTTTGCGAGCGCAGTTTCGAACGCTGCGCACATGGCGCCGGCCTCCGCCTCGCGGCCGAAGATCGCACCGATGAGACGGATGAGCCCCGGCACGTCCTCGGGCGCGTTCGGATGGGTGACGATCACGTTGGGCACGATCTCGCGCAGCGCCGCGTCCATCTCTCGCGTGTTCTCGTCGATGTTGAGGATTGCGTGGGTCGGCGTGAGCGCCTTCAGCTTGGGCAGGCTCACCTTTTTGGTCCCACCGATGGCGGGGATGTCCTTCACGGCTTCGGCGGGGTGAATGCAATACTGCGTGCGCGCGACGAGCTGGTCGGCCAGACCGAGATCGATGACGAGCTCGGTGATCGAGGGCACGAAACAGGCGATCCGCGCCTCCGGCCCGGTGGGGGCATGGGCGCGGCCGGTGGCGTCGATCAGCGGTGGTCTGGATGCAAGCGGGCTAGACATGGGCCGGGCAATCTAGCTTTCCTGCCACCGATGGGCAAAGCGAAGGGCGGGCAGGTGACGACACGCGGAGATCCGACCGCATTCGAGGTTCTGACCCTTCAGCCGTTGACCAAGGCGCGGCTCGAAGACGTGCGGGCGCTGCACGCGCGGTCCTTCGAAGTCCTCGCCGCCGGGGCGCATAGCCCCGAGCAGATTGCCGCGCATCTGAAATTGATGCGCGAGGACGCCTATCGCGAGGAACTCCTCGCTTGTCACCTGGCGCTGGCGGTGCTGCCGGACGGAGACCTCGCCGCGACGGCGGGCTGGAATCCGGTGGAGGACGCGCCCGCGACCGCGCGTATCCGCAAGGTGTTCGTCCGTCCCGACCTCGCGCGGCGCGGGCTCGGACGACGCATGGTCCTCGATGCCGAGGCGCGGGCGCTTGGCGCCGGTCATTCGCGGCTGGTCGTGCGGGCCAATGTGAACGCGGTGCCGCTCTACCGCGCGCTCGGCTACCGGGAGGACAAAGCCGGCACGATGGCGGTTGCCGACGGGGTCGAGCTGCCGGTGGTTTTCATGTCGAAAGGCGGCACATAGGAGCGGGCGGCTGTTGCGGGGGCTTGAGTTTGCCGGCCCGGCGACGTGATATGCGCCGAACGATCAAAAACAGCGAGTCTTGAGATCCGGGAGGGACGTTTGGCGGGGACATGGGAGGAAACCGGGCGCGGGGTAGTGCATCCCTGGCTGTGCGATCAGTTCGGGCATTTGAACGTGCGGAACTATGTTCAGTTCTTCGACGATGCGAGCTTCCAGATCTGGACGCTGCGCGGTGTCGGCGTAAGGCGCATGCGTGAGCACGGCGTGATCGCCGTCGTTGCCACGACCAAGTACGATTTCGTCAAGGAGATGCTGGCCGGGCAGTTGCTGGTGATGCGCAGCGCCTTCACCCAGCTGGGCGAGAAGAGCGTCGGCTACCAGACGCGGATGTACGATGCCGACGACGGAACGCTGCATGCGATCAATACGGCGGTCGAGGTCTTCTTCGATCCCGAGACGCGGAAGCCTGCGCCGATGCCCGACTTCTTCCGCCCGGCGGTCGAGCCGCATCTGGTCGACCCGGACGCATCGTGACAGGAGGGTGAGCGATGAGCGAATTTCTTCAGCTTCCGGACTATGACCAGGCCCAGGCGTCCTTCAGCTTGCCGGTACCGGAATTCTATAATTTCGGCTTCGATCTGATCGACAAGCGGGCGGCACAAGCGGACAAGACGGCGCTCATCTATGACGACGCCAATACGGGTGAGCTGCACAAGATCCGTTTCTCCGACCTTGCCGATGCGTCGGCGCGCTTCGCCAATGTGCTGAGCGAAATGGGGGTCGAGCCGGACGCCTTCGCCTTCATGATGATCCCGCGAATTCCGGCCTGGTACGAAGCGACGATCGGCTGCATCAAGGCGGGGGTGGTGGCGATGCCGGGCACCAACCTGCTGATGCCCAAGGACATCGAGTACCGCATCAACAAGTCGCGCGCGACGACCGCGATCGTTACCGCCGAGCACGCAGAGAAGATCGAAGCGGTGCACGACAAATGCCCGACGCTCAAACATCTGATCATCGTCGGCGCGCCGCGCGACGGCTGGCTGCATTTCGAGGCGGCCTGCGCGGACGCTTCGGCCGACTACCCGCGCGACAAGGCGCCCGCCACCCGCGCTGACGACATGATGCTCGCTTATTTCACTTCGGGCACCACGGCGTTTCCGAAGATGGTGCCACGCAATCATGCCTATGCGCTGGCGCATGCGATCACCGCGCGCTACTGGCAGGATTTGCGCGAGGACGACGTCCATTGGACGGTCTCCGATACCGGCTGGGCGAAGTTCGCCTGGGGCATGATCTTCGGCCAATGGCAGATCGGCGCGACGCTGGTGCTCTACAATCCGGGCCCCGGCTTCGATGCCGACGCGCATCTGAAGCTGATCGCCAAGCACAAGGTGACAACCTTCTGCGCGCCGCCGACGGCCTACCGCGCCTTCGCCCAGCTCGATCTGGGGGATTACGATCTTTCCACGCTCCGCCATTCGATCAGCGCCGGCGAGCCGCTCAACCCCGAGGTCATCAAGACCTGGCGCGAGGAGACGGGCACGGTCGTCCATGATGGCTACGGCCAGACCGAGACCATCAACGTCGTCGCCAATGTGCCCGGCGTCGACGTGCGTCCGGGCTCGATGGGCAAGCCGGTGCCGGGCATGCCGGTGGAGATCGTCAGCGACAACGGAACCGTACTGCCGCCCGAGGAGGTGGGTCATATCGCCATTCGCCTCACCGAGCCGCGCCCGCCGGGATTGTTCGACGGCTATTACGAGGATGATGAGGCGAATGCGAAGTGCTTCCGTAACGGTTGGTATTTCACGGGCGACACGGCGAGCCGCGATGCGGACGGATACATCTGGTTCGTCGGCCGCGACGACGATCTCATTTCCTCGGCCGGCTACCGCATCAGCCCCTTCGAGGTCGAAAGCGCGCTCATCGAGCATCCTGCGGTTGCCGAATCCGCGGTCGTCGGCAAGAAGGACGAGATGCGCGGTGAGATCGTGAAGGCCTATGTCGTGCTGGCAGAAGGCTATGAGCCGGGCGAGGCGCTGGTCAAGGAGTTGCAGGACTTCGTGAAGTCGGTGACGGCGCCCTACAAGTATCCGCGTGAGATTGCGTTTCCGAAGGCGCTGCCCAAGACGATCTCGGGCAAGATCCGCCGCGTCGAGCTGCGCGAGCAGGCCAACGCCGAGGGGGCGACGGCGGAGTGAGCGCATCCCAAGCGGGGCCACGCACGCCCGTCATCATCGCCGGCGGCGGGCCGGTGGGCATGGTGCTGGCGCTCGAGCTTGGGCGGCGGGATGTGCCCTGCGTGTTGCTGAACGACCGCGACGGGCCTTCGCCGCAGCCCAAGGCAAACGCGACCAGCCCGCGCTCGATGGAGCATTTGCGGCGGCTCGGCGTCGCCGATGCGTTTCGCGCCACCGGGCTGCCGGACGATCATCCGACCGACGTGACATACGTGACGCGCTTGAACGGCTACGAGCTGGCGCGCCAGCGGCTGCCGTGCCGGCGCGATGCGGTGGCCGAGACTGCCATTGGTAGCGGGCCTTGGGCCTCGCCCGAGCCGGCAAACAGGGGCTCGCAGATTTATCTCGAGCGTGTGCTCTTCAACCGGCTTGCCGATTTCCCGGCGATCGACCGGCGCTTCGGCTGGCGCCTGGAGAGCTTCGATGCGCGCGATGATGGCGTGACCGCCAACGTCGTCGAGGTCGCGACCGGTAAGGAGGCGTCGCTCGACGGTGATTGGCTGGTCGGCTGCGACGGTCCCTCCAGCGTGGTGCGCAAGGGGCTCGGCATCGAATACGAGGGCGATGCAGGGATCGAGCGGCCGATGATGGGCGGCACGATGCTCGCGGTCCATCTTCGTTTTGACCGGAGCGCCGCCAATGGGCCGTGGCCGGAGCGCTCGTGGCAGTTCTGGACCGTCAATCCCGAGATCCGCACATTGATGATTGCGATCGATGGGGCCGACGAGTTCGTCTGCCACATCGCGATGAAGGACGGTGAGGAGCCGAGCCAGGCCGATGTGCGGAGCCTGGTCGAGAAGGCAGCCGGCGGACCGGTGGTGCGCGAGATCATTTCCGCGACACCGTGGAAGGCGGGCTTCCGGCTGCTTGCCCAGCGCTACCGCGCCGGCCGCGCCTTCATCGCCGGCGACGCGGCGCATCTCTTCACGCCGACGGGCGGGCTCGGCATGAACACGGGGCTCGAGGACGGCGTCAATCTCGGCTGGAAGCTCGCGGCCGTGGTGAACGGGTGGGGCGGGCCTGGGTTGCTCGACAGCTACGAGGCCGACCGGCGGCCGGTCGGCGCGCGCAACCTCGCTTTCTCAAAAGCGTTTGCGGACTCAGTGGGCCGCACGCCGGCAAGTCCCGCTATCGAAACGGATACGGTCGAGGGACGGGCGGAACGCGCACGGATCGGCGCGCATCTGCTGGAGCATGCAAGGCGCGAATTCCTCATTCCCGGCATTCATCTGGGCTATCGCTACGAGGGCTCGGCGATCGTGGTGCCCGACGGCACGCCCGAGCCGCCCGATCCGCCAAGCAGCTATGCGCCGACCGCGCGGCCCGGCCACCGCGCGCCGCATCTGTGGATCGAGCCCGGGCGTGCGTTGTTCGATGCGTTCGGGCCGGAGTTCACGCTGCTGCGCCTCGGAAACGGGGGCGGGGACACGATCGCTGCTGCGTTCGCTGCCGCCGGCGTGCCGATGGAGCGGCTGGGCGTGACCGCCGAGGGCGCGCGCGATCTTTATGGCGCCGATCTGGTTTTGGTGGGGCCGGACCAGCACGTCGTCTGGCGCGGGGACGTGCCGCCGGCCGATGCGGCTGACCTAGTCAGAACGGTAACCGGCCGCCGCGACGGCTAGGCGCGTTCCAACGCGGCGGCGATCTTACCGAGCATGGCGAGCAATCGGGCGCGTTCGCCGGCGTCGAGCGCCGCGTCCATCACCGCTTCCTGCGCTTCGATCTGCATGCGCATCTCCGCCAGCAGCCGCTTGCCGTCCGCGGTCAGGGAGATCGCATAGTTCCGCCGGTCATGGCTGGCGCGGCCGCGACGGATCAGTCCGCGCGCCGAGAGGGCGGCCAGCACCGGCGACAGCGTCGAGGTGTCGACCCCGAAGGCCCGGCTGATCGCCTTCTGGCTTACGCCCGGATTGCGGTCGAGGAAGGTGAGCAGGCTGAACTGGCCGGGGCTGAGCTCGAGCGCGCCGGCGATCCGGTCGAGATGCTTGAAGGAGGCGATCTGCGCCCGCCGCAGGTTGTAGCCGACATAGCCCGGCAGCGGCCCGAGATCGCCCGCCTCTGCTGTGCCCACGGCGCCCAACGCGGCGTCATCTCGACCGCTTTCTTGGCCGATTTCTCGTCCGTTTCCGGGCCCTTTTTCTTCCGCCACCGCGCGCCTCAAATATTAGTTGGCATACCAAACTAATATTGTATATTAGACATCGAATGAGACACAATGCAATGGTCGAATTCGCGAGGCGGGACGCCATCGCCCGCGGGGTTGGACGGAGGATCTAGGCGATAGCATGCTGAACGCGGAACAGAACGAACGAGTGACGCGGACCGGGCCGGGCACGCCGGCGGGTGAGCTGATGCGGCGATACTGGCAGCCGGCGGCGCTGACGGAAGAGCTGGCGGGCAACCGGCCGGCGGTGCCCGTGCGTCTGCTGGGCGAGGACCTGGTGTTGTTCCGGGACGAGGACGGGCGCTACGGGCTCTTGAGCCGGCGTTGTTGTCACCGGGGCGCCGATCTGGCGTATGGGCGGCTGGAGGATGGCGGCCTGCGCTGTCCCTTCCATGGCTGGCTGTTCGATGTCGAGGGCGCGTGTCTGGAGCAGCCGGCGGAGCC
Organism: Alphaproteobacteria bacterium; assembly: GCA_037387885.1. Lineage (GTDB taxonomy): Bacteria > Pseudomonadota > Alphaproteobacteria > JAPULJ01 > JAPULJ01 > DATKZM01. The sequence goes on from JARRKQ010000025.1 coordinate 12,966, forward strand.
GGCGGGCTCGAATTTCAAGAACAAGGTCCGCCAGCCGGCCTATCCCTGCATCGAGCGGAACGGCGTTATCTTCGCCTATATGGGGCCGGGCGAACCGCCGCCATTGCCGGTGGCCGATTGTTTCGCTGCACCAGATGCTTACACGTTTGCCTTCAAGGGTTACTGGGACTGCAATTGGCTGCAGGCGCTGGAGGTCGGGATCGATCCGGCGCACGCCTCCTTTCTGCACCGTTTCTTCGAGGATGAGGCGCCGGAGAAAGGCTATGGCCAGCAGTTCCGCGACGCCACGAGCGGCATTCCGCAGACCAAGGTGCTGCGCGAGCACGACTGCCCGAGTCTCGAGGTCGAGGAGACGGGGTATGGCCTTCGTATCTTCGCCCTGCGCGATCTGGACGACGATCAGGCCCACATCCGCGTCACCAATCTTTTCTTTCCGAATTGCGCCGTCATCCCAATGTCGGGCGATATCAACATCTCCCAGTGGCATGTGCCGATCGATGACGAGAGCCACTACTGGTATTCGATGTTCACCGCGTTCTCGGAAAAGGTCGACAAGGAGACGATGCGTGCGCAGCGCATTGCCGCCTGCACACTTCCTGACTACAAGCCCATCCGCAACCGCGAAAACAACTACGGCTTCGATCCCGAGGAACAGCGGACCGCGACCTACACCGGCATGGGCCAGGACATCAACATCCACGACCAATGGGCCGTCGAAAGCCAGGGCACGATCCAGGACCGCACAATCGAGCATCTTGGGGCCACCGACAAGGCGATTACCGCGTATCGCAAGCAGTTGCGCGCGGCGATTGATACGATCGAGGCTGGCGAGGCGCCGCCGTTGACCGGCAACGGCGAGGAGCCGCGCGCGATCGATACGATCGGCGGCGCGGACGCGTGGTCGAGCGTGTGGCGCGATCACGAAGACAAGCGCCGGGCGAACTCGCCCTGGGCCGGCAACGGCCGCTGACCCGTATGGCCGCGCCCGATTCCCGCAAGGATTTCGTCGAACGCCACGGCCTCTCGAGCAAGGGGGTAGAGGAGGCGGGCCGGCGCATCCTCAAGCAGGTCGAGGAGCGCGGCATCGAGGTCGTGCGCTGCGTCTTCGTCGACCAGCACGGGGTTTCGATCGGCAAGACCCTTGTTGCTTCGGCCTTTGGCGACGCCTTGCGCAACGGTTGCACGATCGGCACCTCGCTCTTCCTGAAGGATACATCGGGCCGCACCGTCTATCCGGTCTTCACGCCGGGCGCGGGGACTGGGATCGAGGAGATGACGGGCATCACCAATGCGATCATGGTGCCGGACCCGGACACCTTCCACGTCCTGCCCTGGGCCGAGAACACGGCCTGGGTGCTCTGCGATCTTTATTTCGACAACGGCAAGTTGGTACCGTTCTCCACGCGCGCGGTGCTGAAGGACGCGCTGAAGACCTTGGGCGAGGCGGGCTACGATTACACCTGCGGTCTTGAGGTCGAGTTCCACCTCTTCAAGCTCGAAGACGCTTATCTCACGCCGGAGAAATCGACCCATCCGGCCGTGCCGCCCGAGGTCAGCCTGCTCACGCACGGCTATCGGCTGCTGGGCGAGGCGCGGTTCGACGAGCTCGACCCGGCGCTCGTGCTGATCCGCCGCGCCGTCGCCGATCTCGGCCTACCGCTGCGCTCGATCGAGAACGAGTTCGGACCGACCCAGGTCGAGGTGACCTTCGATCCGGGCGACGCTTTGGCGCAGGCCGACATGATGGTGCTGTTCCGCAACGCCGTGAAGCAGGTCTGCCGGCGGAACGGCCTCCACGCCACCTTCATGTGCCGGCCCGGGCTGCCGAACCTCTTTTCCAGCGGTTGGCATCTCCACCAGATGCTCGCCGACCGCAAGACCGGTGCCAACGCCTTCATGCCCGCGGAGGAGGGGGCGGCGCTCTCGCCGACCGGGCTCGCCTTCGCCGCGGGGTTGCTCGAACACGCAGCCGCGGCTTCCGTTTTCACCACGCCGACGATCAACGGCTACAAGCGCTTCCGGCCGTACTCGCTGGCGCCCGACCGGCGGATCTGGGGGCGCGATAACCGGGGCGCCATGATCCGTTCCATCGGCGGGGCGGGCGATCCGGCGACGCGCCTGGAGAACCGCGCCGGCGAGCCGGCCGCCAACCCCTATCTCTATATGGCCTCGCAGATCCATGCCGGGCTCGACGGGATCAAGCGCGATCTCGATCCGGGCGATCCCGCCGACACGCCCTATGAGACCGATGCGCCGATGCTGCCCAAGAGCTTGATCGAGGCCTTGGCGGCACTCCGCCAGAGCACGCTCTACCGCGAGGCGCTGGGCGATCGCTTTGTCGACTACATCGTCACGCTCAAGGAAGCCGAGATCGCGCGCTACCTCTCAGACGTCACCGACTGGGAGCACCGCGAATATTTCGACATCTTCTGAGCCGAACCCCGAGAGACGCTAATGCCTGCGCCCAAAAGTGCTCCAAGACACGTCGTCAAACGGCGCATCCATTTCGGCGACTGCGACCCGGCGCAGATCGTCTACTACCCGCGCTTCTTCGAGATGTTCGACCGCGCGACCGAGGACATGTTCGTGGCCCACGGCATCGACTGGCAGTGGATGCACGCCAATATCGATGGCTTCCTCGGCATGCCGATCCTCGAGGTGAAGGCGAACTTCCGCATCCGCATCAACTTCGGCGACGAGATCGAGATCCACAATTGGGTCGGCGAGGTGCGCGAGAAGGTTTTCCGCGTCGAGCACGAGATCTTCCGCGACGGCCAGTCAACGGCAACGGGCTACGAGCTGCGGGCAATCGTGCTGAAGGACGACAGCGCCGAGCAGGGTGCGCGGGCCGCACCCTTGCCGGAGTATCTTCTGGAAAAGCTGCCGCGCTAGCTCTGCAGGTCCTTAGCCTGGCGGCGGCCGATCGAACGCGGCCGCCAACACGTCGCCGGCCTCCTCGATATGCGCTGCGACCAGGGTTTCCGCCGTATCGACATCGCCCCGCCGGTAGGCCTCCAGGATCGCCAGATGCTCGGCATGGGACTTGCCCTGATAGTCTGAGATCTCGAAGACGAGGCGGAGATAACGGTCGACCTGCCGCCACAGCCCCTCAATGGTGGCCAGCAGGCGCGGGCGGCCGCAGGCGGCGTAAAGCGCGCGGTGGAACTGCAGGTTCATCTCCGACCAATCCGAGATTTCGTTCGAGCGGCCGGCGATGCGCAACGCGTCCGCGGCGGCATCGAGCGCGGTCTTGGGCGCGCGCGGCACCGATAGACGGACCGCCAGGCATTCCAGCGCCACCCGCATCTCGGTGATCTCGCGCGCATCCTCGCCGCTCATGCGCGAGACGAAGGCGCCGCGCCGGGGGATCGTGGTCACCAGCCCATCCGCCTCCAGCCGCCGAAAGGCCTCGCGGACGGGGATGTGGCTGACCCCGTGCGCGGCCGCGATGTGGTCCTGGCGCAGCTGGGTCCCGGCGGGCAGGGCGCCGGACAGGATCTCCTCGCGCAGCCTCTCCGCCACCGCCGTGACCATGCCGGAGCGCGGCCCGCCGCCTTTCACGCCCCTCGCTCCGCCCGGGTTTTCCTTCAAGATATCTGTGCCTTGCATAGAAAATATATAATATATAATATAAACCTCAATCAAGCGAAAACACGAAACGGGAATGGAGGCGGAGATGGGTACGGAGGCGGAGATGGGTACGGAGGCGGAGATGGGTGTGGACCGGCTTGCGGGCATGCAGGGGATCGGCGTCGATCGGCTGGGGGCGGCGGCGGATGGGCTCATGCGGGCCGACATTCTGCGGCTTGAGAACCTCGATACCGATCTGCGCCCGCCCGATGTCGCGATCGCAGCGACCGCGGCCGCGATCGAGGCGGACGATGCCAACAGCTATCTGCCGTTCATCGGGCAGTCGCGGCTCCGCCAGGCCGTCGCGGCGCATGTCGGGCGGCTGTCCCATCAGCCGGTGGATTGGGAAACGCAGGTTGCGATCACGGCCGGCGGGTTGAACGGGGTGCTCGTGACGTTGCTCGCCGTGACCGAGCCCGGCGACGAGGTGATCATGACCGACCCGACCTACATCGGCATGATCAACCGGGTGCGGCTCGCGGGTGCGGTGCCGAAGCTCGTTCCCTTCGTTCGCGACGGCGCCGAATGGCGCCTCGATCTGGACGCGCTGGCGAGCGCGGTTGGACCCAGGACCCGCGCGCTCTTCCTGATGAACCCGTCGATGCCGTCGGGCGCGGCGCTGAACGACGCGGACTGGGACGCGGTCGCCACGCTCTGCGCCGAGCGCGATCTGCTGTTGCTCTACAATGCGGCGATGGAGCGGATCCTCTATGACGGCCGCGCCCATATCCATCCGGCGAGCCTGCCGGGTCTCGCCGAGCGGACGATCACGATCGGCTCGGCCTCCAAGGAATTCCGCATGATCGGCTGGCGGGTCGGCTGGATCGTCTGTCCGCCGGCGCTGATCGAGCGCGTTGCGCTGGTGCAGATCTCCGATGTCGTCGTTCCGGTCGGCATCGCGCAAGGGGCGGTCGCCATGGCGTTGGAGGCGGACAGCGCGGGTGCGGCCGGCGTCGCCGAGGCGGTTGCCGAGTGGCAACGGCGGCGCGATGCTATCGCCGTCGAGATTGAGCCGGATCTGCTGATGCCCGCGGCGGGCAGCTGGTCGATGCTGCTGGATGCCGGCAAGGCGGGGCTCTCCGGTGAGGAGGCCTCAGCGCGGCTGTTGCAGCAGGCCGATATCGCCGCGACCCCGATGATCAATTGGGGCGTCGTCAACGGCCCGCAATTCGTGCGGCTCGTCTTCAGCAACGAGCCCGTACGCCGCCTCGCCGGGATCGGCGCGCGGATCCATCGCGCCTTGGACATGGGATGACATGGGATAAAGCCGGGCGCGACCGATGCACGGGCCGCACGGCGCCCATGAGGCTGTCGTTGCATTTCGCGCGCGATTTTTCCGGGCCGTTCCGAGTATCATGCGCTGAACGCATGGCGCGGGTCCCGCAAGGGCGCGCTCGGGTCGAAGCAATGACGGAAATCGCATGGCTGCCAGCAAGACACAGCGCCGCCGCCGACGGGTCGTGCTGTTTGCGTTGGGGCCATTGGTGCTGGCGGTCTATGGCGCCTACGCCTATGTGACCGGCGGGCGATACGTCGAGACCGAGAACGCCTACGTCAAATTCGACATCCTGCCGGTCAGCGCCAATGTCGAGGGCCGCGTGGTCAAGGTCGCGGTGCGGCAGAACCGGCGCATCGGCAAGGGCGCCATTCTCTTCAAGATCGACGACCGTCCCTTCCGCATCCGCGTCGCCGACGCCCGCGCCGAGCTCGAAGTCGTGCGCAGCCGCATTCGCGGCCTGATGGCGACCTATCGCCAGACCACGGTCGAGCTCTTGGAGGCGAACCAGCGCACGGTCTTCTTCGAGAAGGAATACGAGCGCCAGAAAAAGCTCCGCGACCGCGGCGTGGCCACCGCCTCGCGTTTCGAGAAGGCCGAGCTCGATCTCTCGCAGGCCCGCCAGCGCGAGCGGACGCTGAAGGAAAAGGTGAATGTGGCGCTTGAGGAGCTGGGCGGCTACCCCAATCGCGCACCGGAGAAGCACGCGCTTTATCTCCGCGCCAAGGCGAAGCTCGATCAGGCGCTTCTCGATCTTCGCGACACAGTCGTGCGCGCGCCCTTCGAAGGCGTGGTCAGCAATCTCCGCCTTCAGGTAGGCCATCACGTGCGGCGCGGCGACAAGCTGTTCAGCCTGATCAGCACCGAGCGCGTCTGGGTCGAGGCCAATCTGAAGGAAACCCAGTTGACCGATATCCGGCCCGGTCAGCCGGCGGCGATCGTCGCCGACGCGATGCCCGACGTGAAATGGCAGGCGCAGGTCGAAAGCATCGCCCGGGCGACCGGCGCCGAGTTTGCGATCCTGCCGCCCCAGAATGCCAGCGGCAACTGGGTCAAGGTCGTCCGCCGCTTGACGGTTCGCCTGACCTTCAAGACGCCCCACGCCAGGCGCGTGTTACACTCGGGCATGTCGGCGCAGGTCCGCATCGATACCGGGCGCGAGCGCTGGCCGCTCAAATGGCTACGCGCGACGTTCGGCAACAGCCGTGTCGAACCGATGCAAGCCGACGGCGGCGGCAAACGCAGGTTGGACGCCAAGCCGGCGACGCAACCGACCCGATGACGGCCGTCGCCGCGCCGGCCGCCGAAACGCCCGGGACGTCACCCGGCCTCGTTATGATCGCCGCGGTGGTCGGCACCGGCATGGTGGCGCTCGACATGACCATCGGCGCGGTCGCGCTGCCCCACATCCGCGGGACCTTTTCGGCGACCAAGGATCAGGTCGGCTGGGTCCTCACCTCCTACATCGTCGCGACGGCGGTGATGATCCCGGCCAGCGGCTGGCTCGCCAACCGGTTCGGCCGCAAGGAAGTCTACATTGCCGGGCTTATCGGCTTCACCGCCGCCTCGGTGCTGTGCGGCCTGGCGCAATCGTTGCCGCAGGAGGTTGCGGCGCGGGTGCTGCAGGGTGTCTTCGGGGCGCCGCTGGTGCCGTTGGCGCAGACCATGATCCTCGACGCCTATCCGACCGAAAAGCACGGCCATGCCATTTCGATCTGGGGGTTCGGCGTGGTCCTGGGCCCGATCCTGGGGCCGACGCTCGGCGGCTATCTGACCGAAAACCATGGCTGGCCGTGGATCTTCTACATCAATGTACCGATCGGCGCGGTGGCGATTACGGCCGCTATGGTCGGTCTCGGCCGGCGCGCCGCACGCCCGCGCACGCGGTTGGACGTAACGGGCTTCGCCCTGCTCGCCGTAGCCATCGCAGCCCTCCAGACGATGCTCGACCGCGGCGAGCGACTGGACTGGTTCGAATCGGACGAGATCGTGACCTATGCCGTGGTCTCGGGCTTGGCGGCCTACCTGCTGGCGGTTCACACCTTCACGAAGCGGGCGAGCTTCATCAACCTGGACATGTTCCGCGACCGCAACTTCGCGGTGGGCGCCGTCCTCATCTTCTCGTTCGGCTTCATCCTGTTGCCGCCCTTCGCGCTGCTGCCGCCCTTCCTCCAGGACCTGCGCGGCTATCCGGTCTCCACCGTCGGCCTCATTCTGTCGCCGCGCAGCATCGGGGTGATGGCGGGCATGATGCTGGCGGGCCGGATGCTCAATCGCGTGGAGCCGCGGGCGATCATGATCATCGGCCTCGTTCTGACCGGCTGGGCCGGCTGGGACATGGCGGGCTGGACGGGCGACGTCGGAACCAGCGACATCATCTGGAACGGCGTCGTCCAGGGATTCGGGATGGGGCTGATCTACTCGCCGCTCTTCACGCTCACCTTTGTGACGCTCAAGCCCGAGCTGCGCGGCGAGGCCACGGGCATGTTCCAGCTTCTGCGCAATGTCGGCTCCAGCGTCGCCGTCGCGGTGTTCCTCACGTTGCTCGTGCGCAACACCACCATCAACCGGGCGACCCTGGTCAACAACGTCACCGACTACAACGAGCTCTTGCGGTCGGGTGAGGTTGCGGCCTGGAACCCAGGCACGATGGAGGGGATCGCCGCGCTCAACGCGGTGGTGACGCGCCAGGCGGAGGTCATCGCCTACGCCAACGACTTCTATCTCTTGTGCTTCATTACGCTCGGGATGATCCCGCTGGCGCTCTTCCTGCAGCGGCCGCCGGCGCGCGACGCCTGAGGCGGCGTGAACCGTCGAGAGGTTCGCCCGGGACTTACGCCGCGGCGGACTTGTCTGCAGGCTTGCCGACCGACTGCACCACCTTGACGGCGCGACCAAGTGCGTTGCTGACCATGGCGGCGGCCGACTTGTCGCCCTTGACTGTCGCGGCGATCGCCTGGCTGTGGAGGCGGAGCACGGCAAGCAGGCGCTTGCTCGCATGGCCAACCTCGACGATCGAGTTGACGACATGCGTCATCGAATGGCCGATCGTCTTGAGCTGCGTGAGCTCTTCGCTTCGGATGAGCCGGTTGATCTCGGCGACCTTGTCGACCAGCTCCTTCAGATCCGCATTCGGGATCGCGGCCCGTTTCTGCCCGTCGATCCCCTTTTCCAGCGTCAGCGCCTTGTCGCTGATCTCCGCTGAAATGCGGAAGACCCGGTGCGTCTTGATGACTTCGCGCGCGGCGGCGAGCGCCCCCACATCGGCCACAGCGGCCGGGTCGCCCGTTGCCTTGAAGCGCAGCGAGTTGGGTACCTTGATCGTCGGCAAATCCCCGGGCTTGTGACGGTCGGGGGTGCGACGGTCGGGCCCGACATAGGTCGAGGTGACGACGAAATCACGCCGATGATGGACAAGGTTGGCCGTGCGCTCGGACAGGACCTTCGTCGAAATCGGCTTGGCGATGAGGTCGTCGGTGCCGGTCTGGAGCGCGCGGGCGATCATGTCCTGCTCGGGGTGCCAGGTCATGGCCATGATCACGAGATAGGGATCCGGGCCCAGCCTGCCTTCGCGCACGTCGCGTACGATCTTGCAGATTTCATCGGTCTCGGTGTCGATGTCGATCAACAGCAGATCGATCGCGTCGGTCTCGAGCAAAGTGATGATGTCCTGAATGCTGCGGCATTCGCGGATCTCACGAAATCCGGTGGTCAGAAGCATGCCGCGCATGAGCGTACGCATGCGCATGTTCGGATCGAAATGCGCGACACGGACCTTGTCCAAGGCAATCCCGGAGTTCGGAGGCTCCAGTGTCATAGCAATGACGTTCGCTCCAGACCGTTGGCGGGGCCCGAAAATCGGCGGTCCCGCGTGATTTTTGGAATTTTAGATTAGTTGGAGCGAATGAAAGCAACCTTAAGTATAGCTAAAATTGCGGGGATCAGCGGGCCTGCTCAGACCGGCTGAAAGGCGCAGAATTGCTGGCTTTTTGCCGGTCCGGCCGAGACCCACGCGACCGCTCAGCGGCCGCCATGCACGCTATATCAGGATTAGTATTGCCTAGAGCCCGGTCCTCGGGCATCCGCGATCCGGAGGGGCTTTGGCCGCCGAAATGGCACTTCAGTGGGTGGCGCCCACCTGTTCGCTCCAGATCCGCTTCAGGTCGTCGCGGCGGATCTTGCCGCGGTCGTTCTTGGGCAGGGCGTCGACGAAATAGAAGGCCTTGGGCGTCTTGGGCTTCGGCAGATGATCGGTGCAGTAGAGGCTGAGCTGATCGGGGGTGACGTCGGCGTCCTTGCGCGGCACCACGTAGCAGACGACCTCCTCGCCGTAGATATCGTCGGGCACGCCGACCGCCGCGGCTTCGTGCACGCCCTGGTGGCGCATCAATACGTGGTCGATTTCCAGCGGGGAGATATTGATCCCGCCGCGCACGATCAGATCCTTCGTGCGGCCGGTCACGGTGACGTAACCGTCGGCGTTCATGACCGCGAGATCGCCGGTCTTGAAGCGGCCCGTGCTCCAGTCCTCGAACTCGCCTTCGGGTGAGATCGTGCCGTGGCAGGCTTGCGGGCCGCCGACCGTCACCTCGCCTTCGGTCCCGGCGGGGCAGGGATTGCCGTCGGCGTCGACGATCTCGAATTGCTGGTAGCGGGCGGGGCGGCCGACCGTGCCCATCTTGCGGTCGTCGTGGCGGTTGCCGCAGATCCAGCCGGCCTCCGACATGCCGTAGAGCTGGAGCAGGCGCACCCCGTACATCTCCTCGAAGCGCCGCCACTGCGCCGGGCTGAGCGGCGCCGTGCTGCAAGTCATGAGACGGAGGCTGGGGATATCGTCGGCGGTGATCCCGGTCGGCTCGTTGAGCAGCATGTTGACCACCGTCGGCACGCCCGCCGCGAAGGTGATGCCGTGCTCCTGGATCCATTCGAAGAAGCGGTGATGCGAGAATTTCGGCGCGATGTGGAGCGTGTGGCCGATCTGCAGCCAGGGCATCAGGCTCAGTATCTGCGCGGAGTTCCAGCCGAAGGAGCGGTATTCGAGCGTCTTGTCTTCGGCCGTGAGCCCCAGCATGTCGAGCGTCGAGAGCCCGCTCAGCCAGTAGGAGAGGTGATGGTAGACGATGAGCTTCGGCCGCGCCGTGGTGCCGGAGGTGCAGAAGATCGCCGCGAGATCATCGGGTCCGTAGTCGACCTCGACCGGCGACCCGTCGGGCAGCTTGGCAATCCGGGCGAAGAACTCATCGTTCGCTTCGCTCGGAGCAGGGTCCGTTCGCGCCATCTCGATGATCTCGGCGTCGACGCCCTCGCAAAGCGCAAGACCGTCCAGATCACGGTGCCAGAGCACGAGCTTGGGCTCGATCATCTGCAGCATGCCGCTCACATAGTCGGCGTTGAGCTCGACATTGAGCGGGCAGATCGCGGCGCCGGCGCGCCAGACGCCGAGCCAGGCGACGAGCTTCTCCAGATTGTCGCCCGACAGCAGGCCGACCTTGTCGCCCGGTCCGATCCCGCGATCGGCCAGGAAGCGGGCGATCCGGTTCACATGGCCGTGCAGCGCCTCATAAGTGAGGCTGGTGCCCTGATCGAGGTCTACGAGGGCCGTTTTCTCAGGCTGGCTCGCGGCGCGCTCGTCGAGCAGGGCCCGCACCGATCGGAAGGGCAGATGGGGTTCCGGATAGGGTTCTCCGACCAAAGCCATGACTGTCTCCGAAGTGCGCGTCCGCTGCGGCGATCCAAGAGGATAATCCTACGTCCGACCCGCCGGATTGTCGAACAGGCGCGCCTTACGTGTCGTCCCCGACATAGACCAGCTCGTCGCGCACCTTGAGCTCGAGCAGCACGTTCTCGGCCTCGGACTCCTCGCACAGCATCGAGCGGTGGGTGATCCCCTTGGGGATCAGGATCATTTCCCCCTCCTTGAGCGTGACCGTGCCCATCTCGGTTTCCCATTTGAGGGCGCCGCGAACGCAGAAGATGACGTCGTGGTAGTCCACG
>JARRKQ010000026.1:0-10038 GCA_037387885.1 Alphaproteobacteria bacterium
TGGAGCGCGCCCGCGAGCAGGTGGCGGCGCTGATCGGCGCCGATGTGCGCGAGGTCGTCTTTACCTCGGGCGCCACCGAATCGAACAACATCGCAATCAAGGGCGCCGCCCAGTTCGCGCGCGAGCATCAGGGCAAGGACCACATCGTCACTGCGGTCAGCGAGCATAAATGCGTGCTGGAAAGCTGCGCGCGGCTCGAGCGCGAGGGGTTCCGCGTGACCTATCTGCCGGTCGACCGCGACTGCCAGGTCGATCTGGACGCGCTCGCCGATGCCATCGAGGAGAAGACCGTCCTGGTCTCGCTGATGGCGGCGCAGAACGAGGTCGGCAGCCTGGCGCCCATCGAGGCGATCGGCGCCATCACCCGCGAGCGCGGCGTGCTCTTCCACACCGATGCGGCCCAGGCCGCGGGCAAGATGCCGCTGGACGTCAACGCGGCCAATATCGATCTCATGAGCATTTCCGGCCACAAGATCTACGGGCCCAAGGGCGTGGGCGTGCTCTATGTCCGGCGGCGGCCGCGCGCGCGGCTCGAGCCGCTCTTCGACGGCGGCGGACAGGAACGCGGCATCCGATCGGGCACCGTGGCGCCGGCGCTGGTCGTCGGGATCGGCGAGGCCTGTGCGGTTGCCGGCGAGGGCATGGCCGAAGAGAACGCGCGGCTTTCGGAGTTGCGCGGCCGCATGTGGCGGCGGATCGAAACCGCGCTGCCGGACACGATGCTGAACGGCAGCTTGGAACATCGGCTCGCCGCCAACCTCAATGTGAGCTTTCCCCGGACCGACGGCACCGCCCTGATCGAGGCGCTGTCGGAGGATGTTTGCGTGTCGTCCGGCTCGGCCTGTACGGCGGGTTCGGTCGAATCGTCCTATGTGCTGCGGGCGATGGGGTTGAGCGACGCCGAGGCCGGGTCGAGCCTGCGCATCGGTCTCGGCCGGGCCACCACCGAGCACGAAATCGATGCCGCCGCCGACCGGATCATCTCAGAAGTGGAGCGCCTGCGCGCCACGCCCGCCAAGGGGGCCGCGGAGTAGGGGTAAAGAGTCTCGCGACCCGGGGCCGTCTCGAAGGACGAAGCGGGTCAGCTAGCCCCCGCCCTGCGACCGAAAACCGCACCGTTTTGGTCTTGATTATTCCGGCGTTCGGGTTATGTAATCCGTACGGATACGGTCCGGTTTGACCAAGCCGTTAAATGCTTGGGAATCCGGGCAAAACCGCGGGAGCAGCGTATGCTGAGACTGAACCGCATAACGGATTATGCCGTGGTCGTGCTGTCGCAGATGGCCCGCGAGCCGGAACGCCTGGTCACGGCGCCGCAGCTCGCCGAGGACACGCAGGTGCCGCAGCCGACCGTCGCCAAGGTGCTGAAGGCGCTGGCGCGCGGTGAGGTGCTGACCTCGCATCGCGGGGCCAATGGCGGCTACACGCTGGCGCGGGCACCGGAGCTGATCACCATGCTGGAGATCATCCTCGCGCTCGAAGGGCCGGTCTCGCTGACCGACTGTGTCGATGGCGCCGAGGGCGATTGCAATGTGGAAAGTCTGTGCCCGATGCGCGGCAACTGGGACCGGGTGAACGATGCGATCCGCGGCGCGCTTGAAAGCGTGACGCTGGCCGACATGGCGATGCCGGCGACGATGTTCGGCGTGCCGCTGCCCGCGCCCGAGCCGCACACGTCGGCAAGGTCGAGGCCGGCGGGATCTTGATTGAATGTGGGAGAGAAGCGCCGCATCGGCGCTCTGATTGGGGACGGTAAGGAACATCATGGCTGCAACGCTCGAGACCGCTGAACAGGTCCGCGAGTCGACGGAGCAGAAGTACAAATACGGCTTCGTCACCGACATCGAAGAGGATCGTGCGCCCAAGGGGCTCAGCGAGGAGATCGTCCGGTTCATTTCGGCCAAGAAGGACGAGCCCGAATGGCTGCTCGAATGGCGCCTCAAGGCTTACGCGCAGTGGCAGAAAATGCCCGAGCCGCAATGGGCGATGGTCTCCTTCCCGCCGCTCGACTACCAGGATGCCTATTACTATTCCGCGCCCAAGTCGCAGGCCGATGGCCCGCAAAGTCTCGACGATGTCGACCCGCAATTGCTGGAAACCTACAAGAAGCTCGGCATCCCGCTGGAGGAGCAGAAGATCCTCGCCGGCGTCGCGGTCGATGCCGTCTTCGACAGCGTCTCGGTGGCCACCACCTTCAAGGGCGAGCTCGAGAAGGTCGGCGTCATCTTCTGTCCGATCTCCGAGGCGGTGCGCGACCATCCCGAGCTGGTGCGCAAGTATCTGGGCTCGGTCGTGCCCTACGCCGACAACAAGCACGCGTGCCTCAACTCCGCGGTCTTCACCGACGGCTCCTTCGTCTACATCCCCAAGGGCGTGCGCTGCCCGATGGAGCTTTCGACCTATTTCCGCATCAACGCGCAGAACACGGGCCAGTTCGAGCGCACGCTGATCATCGCCGACGAGGGCTCGTATGTGAGCTACCTCGAGGGCTGCACGGCACCGCAGCGCGACGAGAACCAGCTCCACGCCGCCGTGGTCGAGCTGATCGCGCTCGACGACGCCGAGATCAAGTACTCGACGGTGCAGAACTGGTATCCGGGCGACGAGAACGGCAAGGGCGGCATCTACAACTTCGTCACCAAGCGCGGCGCCTGCCGCGGCCGCAACTCCAAGATCTCCTGGACCCAGGTCGAGACGGGTTCTGCGATCACCTGGAAGAATCCGAGCTGCATCCTGCAGGGCGACAACTCGGTGGGCGAGTTCTACTCGGTCGCCATCACCAACAATGCCCAGCACCTATCGCGGTCTCGTCCGCGTCTCGCCCAAGGCCACGGGCGCGCGCAACCACACCCAGTGCGACTCGCTGCTGATCGGCGACAAATGTGGCGCGCATACCGTGCCCTACATCGAGAGCCGCAACCGCTCGGCCAAGGTCGAGCACGAGGCGACTACGTCGAAGATCTCCGAAGACCAGCTCTTCTACTGCCGCCAGCGCGGCCTCGGCGAGGAGGAGGCGGTGGCGCTCATCGTCAACGGCTTCTGCCGCGAGGTGCTGCAGGAGCTGCCGATGGAGTTCGCCGTGGAGGCGCAGAAGCTGGTGGGGATCAGCCTCGAGGGGAGTGTCGGATAGAGCGCGCTTGAGGCCATCCTTCGAGGCCCACTTCGTGGGCGCCTCAGGATGAGCATCGCTGCAATTCAAACAAGCTCATCCTGAGGTGCGAGCGTCAGCGAGCCTCGAAGGATGGACGCAAGACCAGGAACCGAGAAAGAATCGAATGCTCGAAATCAAGAACCTGCATGCCACGGTCGATGGCAAAGAAATCCTGAAAGGGCTCGATCTGCATATCCGTGCGGGCGAGGTCCATGCGATCATGGGGCCGAACGGCTCGGGCAAGTCGACGCTGTCCTACGTGTTGGCGGGCCGCGAAGGCTACGAGGTCACCGAGGGCTCGGTCACCTACAAGGGCAAGAACCTGCTCGATTTCGATCCCGAGGAGCGCGCGGGCGAGGGCGTCTTCCTGGCCTTTCAGTATCCGGTCGAGATCCCGGGCGTCGCCTCGACGACCTTCCTGAAGCACGCACTGAACGCGGTGCTGCGCTACCGCGGCGAGGAAGAGCTCGATGCGATGGAATTCGTGAAGATGCTGCGCGAGAAGACCAAATCGCTCGGCATCGCCGACGACATGCTGAAGCGCCCGGTCAATGTCGGCTATTCGGGCGGCGAGAAGAAGCGGAACGAGATGCTGCAGATGGCGGTGCTCGAACCGAGCTTCGCCGTGCTCGACGAGACCGATAGCGGCCTCGACATCGACGCGCTGAAAGTCGTGGCCGCGGGGGTGAACTCCCTACGCGCGCCAGACCGCGCGATGCTGGTGATCACCCACTATCAGCGTTTGCTCGACTATATCGTGCCCGACCATGTGCACGTGCTGGCGGGCGGGCGCATCGTGCGCTCGGGCGGCAAGGAGCTGGCGCTCGAGCTTGAGAAGACCGGCTACGCCGAATTCGCCGATGCGGCGGCCTGAGCGAACCGGATAGAGCGACCATGGCCGATCCCCGCACCCTCGATACGACGAAGCACATCGTCGACCGCTACGACGCGGTCGCGGGCGCCCTGCCGGGCGGCGCGCTGCCGTGGCTGGCCGAGCGCCGGCAGGCGGGCATCGAGCATTTCAAGGCGCAGGGCCTGCCGACGCGCAAGCTCGAGGAATGGAAATACACCAGCCTGGACGAGCTGCGCCGGGTGCCCTTCGAACCGGCCAAGCCGGTCGCCAACGGCATTTCGACCGGCACGCTGCCGACCCTCGTCGGCGCCGAGCACCGGCTCGTCTTCGTGAACGGGCATCTGCGCCAGGATCTCTGCGCCATCTGCATGCCACCCGAAGGCGCCACGATCTCCAGTCTTGGCCACGCGCTGGCGACCGTGCCGGCGCTGGTCGAGGCGCATCTTGGGTCCGCGCGGGGCGACGAGGACGCGCCTTTCACCGCGCTCAACGACGCCTTTCTCACCGATGGGCTGTTCCTGCATTTGAAGCCCGGCGTGGATCTCAACTCGGTGATCGAGGTGATCCATGTGAGCGTCGGCCAGTCGGGGCCGGTCTTCCAGCATCCGCGCAATCTGATCGTCGCCGAAGACGGCGCGCATGCGACGGTGCTGGAGCATTACATCGGCTTCGGCCAGTCGCCGACGCTCGCCAACGCCGCGACCGAAGTCGTGCTGGGCGAGGGGGCCGGCGTGCGTCACTGCAAGGTGCAGGCCGAGGCGCCGGAGGCGTTTCATATCGCCATGCTGGAAGCACGGCTGGCGAAGAACGCGTCCTTCGATTCCTTCTATTTCGCCAGCGGCGCCAAGCTGTCGCGCAACGAAATCCGCGTTTTGCTCGACGGCGAGGGCGCGGACTGCCGGCTCTTCGGCGCCTATATGATGAAAGACCGCCAGCACGCCGATCACACCACTTTCATCGACCACGCCAAGCCGCGCACGACGAGCCGCGAGGTCTATAAGGGCGTGCTCGACGACAAGGCGCGCGCGGTCTTCCAGGGCCAGATCCTGGTGCGTCCCGACGCGCAGCAGATCGAGGGCCACCAGCTCAACCGCACGATCCTGCTGTCCGACGGGGCGGAGATCGACATCAAGCCCGAGCTCAAGATCTTCGCCGACGACGTCAAATGCAGCCACGGCGCCACGGCGGGCGAGCTCGACGGCGAGGCGCTCTTCTATCTGCGCTCGCGCGGCATTCCCGAGACCGAGGCGCGTGGCCTTCTCGTCGAGGCTTTCCTGCAGGAAGTCATCGACGGCATAGCCATGTCGGGCCTGCGCGAGCCCCTGGGCGCCCGCGTGGCGCGCTGGATGGGCACGCGCCCGGCGCTGGCGGGGGGAACGGAATGACGGAGCTATTGAAAGCAGAGGCGGGCGTCAACTTCGCCTATGACGTCGAGGCGGTGCGGGCCGATTTCCCGATCCTCGGCCGCACGGTCTACGACAAGCCGCTGGTCTATCTCGACAATGGAGCCAGCGCCCAGAAGCCCAAGGCGGTCATCGACGCCGTGCGATTCTGCTACGAAGAGCAATACGCCAACGTCCATCGCGGCGCGCATTACCTTTCGGGCGCGACGACCGACGCTTTCGAGAACGCCCGCGTGAAGATCGCGCGCTTCATGAATGCCGCGAGCGACGACGAGATCATCTTCACCCACAACGCGACCGAGGCGATCAACCTCGTCGCGAGCTCGTACGGCCGGGCGCATCTGAAGGCCGGCGACGAGGTCGTCATCTCCGAGATGGAGCATCACGCCAACATCGTGCCGTGGCAGATGCTGCGCGAGGAGATCGGCATCCTGCTCAAGATCGCGCCGATCACCGACGAGGGCGCGCTCGATATGGAGGCGTTCACCGGGCTCCTCGGCCCGAAGACAAAGCTCGTCGCCATCACCCATTGCTCGAATGTGCTCGGCACCGTGACCCCGGTGAAGGAGATCGTGGCACTCGCACACGACGCAGGCGCCAAGGTGATGATCGACGGCAGCCAGGGCATCGTCCACGGGCCCGTCGATGTGCGCGACATCGGCGCCGACTTTTACGTCTTCACCGGCCACAAGCTCTACGGGCCGAGCGGCATCGGCGTGCTGCACGGCAAGATGGACGTGCTGGAGACCATGCCGCCTTACCAGGGCGGCGGCGACATGATCGACCGCGTCACCTTCGAAAAGACCACTTTCAAACATCCGCCGCACCGCTTCGAGGCCGGTACGCCGCCGATCGTCCAGGCGATCGGTCTGGGCGCTGCGATCGACTATGTCTCGTCCTTCGGGGTCGAGACGATCGCCGCGCATGAGCACGAGGTGCTGAGCTACGCCAACGAACGGCTCGCAGAGATCGACGGTTTCCGCTTCGTCGGCACGGCGCCGGGCAAGGGGCCGATCGTCTCCTTCCTGGTCGACGGCCTGCACCCGCTCGACGTCGCTACGGTGATCGACCGCGAAGGCGTGGCGGTGCGCGTCGGCCACCACTGCGCCGAGCCGCTGATGGATCGGCTCGGCATCGAAGGCACGCTGCGCGCCTCGATCGGCATGTACAACACCAAGGCCGAGATCGACGTGCTGGCGCGCGCGGTCGAGAAGGCCCAGGCCAAATTGGGATGAGGGCGAAACTCGGATGATGGATCTCGCCCGGTATCAGGAGTTCGTCGACTCGCTTGCCATGCTCGACGACGAGGAGATGCGTTTCGAGTACATCCTCGATCTGGCCAAGCGGCACAAGCACGACGAGTTTCCCGACGAATGGAAGACCGACGACCCCCTGATGCATGGCTGCATGTCGAAGGTCTGGATCGTTCACAAGACAAAGAACGGAAAGAACTATTTCCGCGGCCATTCCGATGCAAGCTCAACCTCGGCGCGCTCACGACCCAGCGACAGGTCGGCATGATGGCGATGCTGAAGCACATGCAGAAGCTGGGCGTGAACGCGCTCGCGCGGCAGGGAGACAAGGACGAGGGAGACAAGGACGATGGAGCACAACCGGCCGTTTCCTGACTATCCCGCCCCGGAAGGCGGGATCGAGGAGTTCAAGGCGACGCGCGGCGAAGCCCTGCCCGAGGGCACGCCCGTGGCCTCCGAGGAGCTCGTGATCGACGCGCTGCGCACGGTCTACGACCCCGAGATCCCGGTGAACATCTACGATCTGGGGCTGATCTATGTCTGCGATATCGACGGCCGCGGCAACGTCACGGTCGAGATGACGCTGACCGCGCCGGGCTGCCCGGTCGCGGGGCAAATGCCCGAATGGGTCGCCGATGCCGTCTCCGGGGTCCCCGGAACCGGGGAGGTTTCGGTCACCATCACCTGGGATCCGCCCTGGACCATGGACCGCATGACCGAGGACGCCAAGATGGCTTTGGGCATGTTTTGACATGGACGCCGCGCGGAAACTGAAGGAAGCGGTCGACCCAGGAGCGGGGGTTGTTGCGCTCCGCCCGTTCGTGCCGGCGAAGGACTTTCAGACGAGCCGCCAATTCTACCAAGCGCTCGGCTTTCGGGACGAAGCGCTTGGGGACGGTCTCGTCGAGCTTTATCTTGGGGCGTATTCGTTCCTGCTTCAGAACTATTATGTTGAGGACTGGGCCGGCAACTTCATGATGCATGTGCTGCTCGAGGATCTGGATGCTTGGTGGATACGCACCGAGGCCCTTGATCTGCCGGGAAAATTCGGCGTGGCGGCGCCGACACCGCCGAAGGCCATGCCTTGGGGCCTGACGGTGTCCCATGTAGTCGATCCGTCAGGCGTTCTCTGGCATTTTGCCCAGGTTCTGAAGGGACCAGCCGATGGCTAATCGGCCTCAAGGCCGTCTCAAGGAAAAGCGCCATAGCGAAACTTTGAGGCACTTCTAACCAAGGCTAAACGAACCTATATTATTGGTAGCGAATCGATACAATTAGGGCCCTGGCAACTACCCAACTACCACGGAAATCAAGCATGTCCCTGCCACCACCCATCACCGTCACCGAAGCGGCCGCCGACCGGGTCAAGGCGCTGATCGCCAAGAGCGAAAAGCCCGTCATGGGCCTGCGCGTGGGCGTGAAGCCGCAGGGCTGCTCGGGCATGAGCTATTTCGTCGAATACGCCGATGAGCAGAATGCGACCGAGGATCTGGTCGAGGACAAGGGCGTGAAGATCTTCATCGACCCGGCGGCGATCCTGTTCCTGATCGGCTCGGAGATGGACTACGTCGAGGACAAGTTCAATTCGGGCTTCGTCTTCAACAATCCGAACGAGAAGGGCCGCTGCGGCTGCGGCGAATCCTTCCACGTCTGAGCTGCCGGCGTAGCTCCAACGCCCGCAGCGTTTTCCAACCCATGCCCAAGGTAACGTTCATCGAGCGCGACGGGACGCAGCGCGTCCTTGACGTGCGTGCCGGCCAGACGCTGCTCGAGATCGCGCACGAGCACGACATCGATATCGAAGGCGCCTGCGAGGGCGCGATGGCGTGCTCGACCTGCCACGTCATCGTCGACGAGGCCTGGATCGACCGCCTGCCCGATCCGTCCGAAGACGAGGAGGACATGCTCGACCTCGCCGCCGGCCTCAAGGCGACCTCGCGGCTCGGCTGCCAGATCGAAATGACCGACGAATTGGACGGTCTTGTCGTGCAGTTGCCAAAAGAAGTGCGCAACATGCTGACCGTGTAGTCCCATAGCCTAGTGCTATCGAGTGGGGCCTACACTTTTTTCAAGAATACTTGGGCAGAAGATCAGCATCTGGAATATATACATTGGACAGGATTGTTACCTACTGAGCCAATCCAGACGCCTGTCTAATGAATCTATCCGATCTCTCAACGGAAGTTATTGCTGCGTTCGGCGGGGCGCAGATAGTAGTCACGGGCGTGGCCGTCTTTTTGGGCCGCATTTGGATTGCTCGCGACCAAGCGAAATACAAAGCCCATTTAGATGCGCGGCTTGACGGGTTGAGAAACGAAAGAGAACAGGGGCTTGAGGCTCTCCGCGCAGCAATCCAAACGATTTCCACTAGCCATACTGCCGCCACCAAATTGCGATTGAATGCAGTTGCAGATTTGTGGAAGGCCGTTCTACGTCGGAGAATGTTGAAGAAAGCCGCCCATTTGTTGGTGAAGTATGCTGGTCAATTTTCTTTTCCTACCGGCAAATATTGGGGCGCATTTTATTTAATTTCAACATCATGCGCGAAACACAAAAGGTGCGACTTTGGTTTGAAGATAAATTGATAAAAAATGTGCTTTCGAATTTATTGGCGGAACAAGATTATAGTCATTTTGAAAATCTAGAGGTTGGTCGGTTTCTCTATGTGCAAAACAAAATCGAGCGGCGATTGTTGGCGACAATGAACGAAATCCTATCTGGACGCTCATCATCGTCGGAGATGCTTGAGCACGCCCAACTATTGGTCGATCTGGCCAATCAGTCAGAGATAGCCAAACGTCGAGAGGTGGGTGCCTAGCCTGCGCTTAAGGCAATTGATTGCATGGATGAATTTCCAAGAAGTGCGTAACATGCTTCTGGCGTGACATCGAACACGACGGGGAGGGTGCAATGGAACCGGCGATAGAACGGACCACCAAACGAATCCAGAGGCCGCCCGTCGAAGACGCCGATACCACGTTGTTTGCGCGATTGAAGGATGCCTGCGCGGTCGAATGGCAGGCCTATACCGAGCACGCCTTCGTGCGCGCGATCGGCGACGGCAGCCTGCCCGAGGCGGCCTTCCGGCACTATCTCGGCCAGGACTATCTCTTCCTCATCCAGTTCGCGCGCGCCTACGGGCTCGCGGTCTACAAGGCCGACATGGTCGAGGACATGCGCGCCGCGGCGGCGTCGCTCTCGGCGATCCTCGATGTCGAGATGGAGCTTCACGTCAAGTTCTGTGCCGGCTGGGGGCTCACCGAAGAGGACATGGGCGCACTGCCCGAGGACAACGCCACCATGGCCTATACCCGCTTCGTGCTGGAGACGGGCATGGCGGGCGACATCCTGGATCTGCACGCTGCGCTGGCGCCGTGC
>JARRKQ010000026.1:10090-33690 GCA_037387885.1 Alphaproteobacteria bacterium
GGCGCCAAAGACAACCCATACGCCGAGTGGATTGCCATGTATGCCGGCGAGGAGTACCAGCAGGTCGCGCGCGACGAGATCGCAACGCTGCAACGTCTCGGCGCCCGGCGCGGCGCGGTGGCGCGCTTCGATGCGCTCGCCCATACCTTCCAGGCCGCGACGCGTCTGGAAGCCGATTTCTGGGCGATGGGGCTGACCGCAGGTTGATTGCGGGCGAATTGACCGACCCCATCGGGGATAGCGTTGCATGACCAACGTGACCCGGCTGATACGGTCAGATGCGGCTTCCGATGTCGGCAGCGACCAACATTGGGTTCAACGCGCGCTGCGTGCGCCACTCAGCAGGATCGCGACCAATCCGTGGATCGACGCGCCCGGCCTGTGGAGCATCGGTGCGATCTACATGCCACTGTCGCGGCTCTGGGCGGCCGCTAGCGTGGCCGGCGGCGATCCCGACAGATTTCTCGCCGAAATCCCGATCGATCGGGCGAACGCTGTCGCGCGGACCGGGCTCTCCGCGACGCTTCGCCGGCATGAGCACAAGCGCATTCGCGCTGCAAGCGTGACCGAGGAGTGGGCCGATCGCTTCTTCGCAGCGAAAACCGTGCCCGCCAGCGATCTCCAGGCGCTGGAGGCGCGACGCATCGCGCAGGCGCAGAAATACATGCTGGAACGACTGCGGTTCGCGCACCACTTGCTGGGTCTTGGCCGCGCAGTGCCGGGCGTACGGTTCGAGGTTCCTTCGCCCGACGACGTGCGACGGTTATGCGGGGAATACCTGAATGATCCGCCGCTTGCGTTTCGGCCGCCGGATCGTGACCCGCTGGTGGAACGGTCGGCTTCGATCGCATCGGTCTATGGCAACGATTATTGGCTTCGTTTCGATAGCCCTTCGCACCGGATCGGTGGTCAGGCATGGGCGCGCGTCCATGAGCCGAAGGGCGGCGGCGCAATGCCAACCTTCATCTTCGCCAACGGCGTTTGCATGGACGTCGACGAGTGGCGGATGGCACCACCCGAACTCGTCCGGCTCTGCCGGTCGGGCGTTCGCGTGGTCGAGCTCGTGCCGCCGTGGCACGGACGGCGCTCTATGCCGGGCTTCTACGGGGGAGAGCCGTTCTTCGGCACGGCGCCCCAGGGGCCGATCGATCTGTTCACCGCAATGGTCCAGGAGATCGCACTGCTCATCGGCTGGAGCCGCCAGCAGGGCGAGGCGCCGGTCGCGATCGGCGGCGTCAGCATGGGGGCGATCGCGTCGATGCTGGTCGCTGGTTACAGCGGCGGCTGGCCGGGCCATTTGCGGCCCGACGCGCTCGCACTGGTGGCCTTCGCGACCGACATTGCCGATCTTGCCTTTGAGAGCGCGATCAGCGAAATAGCCGGTGTGCCCGATGCAATGCGCGCACGAGGCTGGACGTCAGACGCCCTTGCGGAGATTGCGCGATTGACGGCGGGGACCGGCGAGCCGGGCGTGGATCCCGCCGCGATCGTCGCGGTTCTGGGAGCGCGCGATACGGTCACGCCGTCCGATCAGGGGCGGGCGCTCATGACCAAATGGGGCGTGCCGTCGGAGAATGTATTCGAGCGCGACCTGGGCCACCTGTCGATCGCCGCCGATCTGAGCCGAGACGATGCGCCGATCGTCCGTCTGGCGGAGATTCTGCGATCGATGCGGTGAGCCGGCGTCATTTGACCGCGTCGCGCGCGATCGCGGCGAAGATCGCGTCGAGTTCGGCGGCGAGGGCCTTGAGCTTGGCGCCTCCGTTGTACGGCGCGAAGACGACCGAGGGCTTGCGGTAGCTCAAGACCGCCTTGCCTTCCTTGACTTGCCAAATATAGAAGCGGATCGGCGCCTCGATGCCGGCGGGCACGCTCGCCTCCAGCATGCGCACGGCGAAGTCGTTGCGGTAGACGCCGATCACCATGTTGCCCGGGATGCTCACGCCGCGGCGCTTGGCGCCGATGCTGGCGCTGGCGCGGGTGACGACGAACATCTTGAGCGCCTTGATGGCGGTATCGAGGCGCTTGACGAGTTCCGGGAAGCTGTACGTCGTCGGCAGGTCGGTAATCTGGTTTGCGCCGGCCTGCGCGCCTGTGGGCATGACGGCGGCGGCAAGGGCGAACATCAACGCCAGGATCATGAGACGCATCGGTAAACCTCCGGGCCGGGTCGTGCTGCGCACCAGTGTCACCCGCCGGACGGCGCCGATCGATGCACAATTTCGCGACGAAGAGGGGCCAGGACGGCGTGGCCTATTGACCCTGCAGCTTCAGCATCAGCGGCGTGAGGGAGATCGCGTCCCGGTCGGGGTCCCGCTTTGCGACGGGGAGTGCCGGCGTGCGTGGGCCCGTGCGTTCCGCCGTCCGTCCTGCGGTCGCCGTTTCGAGCGGCTTCCCAGCGCCCTGCTTCGGCGTTTCGCCGCTCGATTTGTCCGCTGCGGCCGTGAGTGGTTTGGGCGCGGCGCGGGCGACCGGCGTGGCCGGTTTCGCTGATGTCAGTTTCGCCGGTGTCGGTTTCGCCGATGTCAGTTTCGCTGGGGCCGACTTTGCCGGGGTGAGCTTCACCGGAGCCAGCGGGCGGGGCGGGGCAAGCTTTCGCGGTTGCGCGGCGGCGGTTTTTGGCCGCGTGGCTTTCCGGAATGCCGCGGCGGCTTCGACGGGTTTTGATGCGGTCTGCCCAGCGCGTTTGGGCTTCTTCGTTGTCGCCGCGCGTGCAGGCGTTGCTTTTGCAACGCGTTTTGGGGCAACCCGCTCCGGTGCGCTGGCTTTTGGTGTCTTCGCGACCGGTTTCACCGCCTTGCGCTTACCCGTCTCGCGCTTGACCATCACGCGGTTGGTGCGCGTCTTCGACCCGGTCGCTTCCGCCGCAATCGTCGCCATCAGACGGTCGAGCTCCTCGCCGACCGCCTGCAGATCACCCGATCTATCGCTGTAGGGCGCCAGCACCCAGGAGGGGCGGCGATACCAAAGCGTCGCCGTCTTCTCGTCGGCGCCGCGCGTTACATAAAACCGGATCGGCGCCTCGATCCCGGCGGCGACATTCGCCCGTAATATTCGTGTGGTGGTGTCGTCGTCGAAGGCGCCGATCACCATGTTGCCGGGAATGCCGAGCTTCTTCTGCCGCTCGGCGCCGCGGACGCTGGCGCGGCTGATGATCTTCAGCTTTTGGCGCTTGATCGCGGCTTCGAGGCGGGTGATCAGCGCCCAATAGCTCAAGTCGCTGACGATCGCGCGCGTGCCGTTCTCCACCGCATGCCCGACAACGGGTAGGGTGGAGAGGATCGCCAGCATGAGCGTGGCGAAGACGAAGCGCAGCATGATAACGACCTCCCCAACCCCAGCCGGAACCGCTTTGCCTTAACGGAACGCAGTCACGACGATGACGGGGGTGAGGAAAGGCCATCAATTGGCCGAGATTAGGGCATTGTCCCTATTTGAGTCGCGAATCCTCCGAACCCGGACCAAACAATGCGGTCGGAGACCGACGAAACGCGGCGGAAGGACTGCAGGACGCGGCTTGCCTCGCCGGGTCGGCGCCCCATATCGCTTGGCATGACAGCACCGGCCCATATGCTCGATCTGGCACCCGATCTGGACCTCGACGGCAAGCCTAAGGATTGCCGCGTCGTCGTCGCCATGTCTGGTGGTGTCGACAGCTCAGTGACGGCCGCGCTCTTGGCCGAGGCCGGGTACGACGTGGTCGGGATCACGTTGCAGCTCTACGATCACGGCCAGGCGGTCGGGCGGGCCAAGTCCTGCTGTGCCGGCCAGGATATCCACGATGCGCGGCGGGTCGCCGACGCCATCGGCATTCCGCACTATGTGCTGGATTACGAGAGCCGGTTCCGCGAGGCGGTGATCGACGACTTCGCCGACAGCTATCTGCGCGGGGAGACGCCGATCCCCTGCGTGCGCTGCAACGAGACGGTGAAGTTCCGCGACCTCGTCGGCACCGCGCGGGAGCTGGGCGCGGCGGCGCTCGCCACGGGGCATTATGTCCGCCGCGCGAATGGGCCGAACGGCCCCGAGCTGCGCCGGGCGGCCGATCCCGCGCGCGATCAGAGCTACTTCCTCTTCGCGACCACGGCCGAACAGCTTGATTTCCTGCGCTTTCCCCTGGGCGGGCTGCCCAAGGCCGAGACCCGGGCGCTCGCCGAGCGCTTCGATTTGCCCGTCGCGGCCAAGCCCGACAGCCAGGATATCTGCTTCGTGCCGCAAGGCCGCTATGCCGACGTGGTGGAGAAGCTGCGGCCGGGGGCCGCCGATCCGGGGGACATCGTCGATCTCTCGGGCCGGGTGCTCGGCCGCCATGAGGGCGTCATCCACTACACGATCGGCCAGCGGCGCGGCATCGGCATAAGCGGCGCCGAACCACTCTATATCGTGCGTATCGAGCCGGAAGCGCGTCGCGTCGTGGTCGGCCCGAAAGCCGCGCTCGCCAAGGAAGAGCTGGTGCTGGGCGAGGTGAACTGGCTGGGAGAGGCCATTCCCGCCGACGGTCTGGCCTGCCAGGCCAAGATCCGTTCAGTCAGCGCCCCCGTCGGCGTGCGGGTTTTCCCGCGGGAAAGCGGCCTTACGGCCGTCTTCGACGAGCCCCAATTCGGCGTCTCGCCGGGCCAGGCCTGCGTCCTCTATGACGGCGACCGGGTGCTCGGCGGCGGCTGGATCCAGCGCGAGGACGCGGCGGCGAAGGCGGCATAAAGCGGCTTGCGCGGGGCTCGGACGGCCCCCATATGTTCGTCAAGACGGCATCCGGCAAACCGGGTGCCGTTTTCATTATCCGGCGGACATTCGTCCGCCACACAAAATAGTATGTACATGACCGACGCCCCATGACCGATAAAGTCGCCAACCTGCGCAACATCGCGATCATCGCCCATGTCGACCACGGCAAGACGACGCTGGTCGACAAGCTGCTGCGCCAGTCCGGCACGCTGGCCGAGCACGGCGAGGTGCAGGAGCGCGTCATGGACTCCAACGATCTGGAGCGCGAGCGCGGCATCACGATCCTCTCCAAGAACACGGGCCTGATGTGGAACGATGGGGCGCAGGACTGGCGCATCAATATCGTCGACACGCCGGGCCACGCCGATTTCGGCGGTGAGGTCGAGCGCGTGCTCTCGATGGTGGATTCGGTTTTGCTGTTGGTCGACGCGGTCGAGGGCCCTATGCCGCAGACGCGCTTCGTCACCATGAAGGCGCTCGAGCGGGGGCTTCGGCCGATTGTTGTGGTGAACAAGGTGGATCGCGACGCTGCGCGCCCCGACTGGGCGGTCGACCAGACCTTCGACCTTTTCGACAAGCTGGGCGCCACGGACGAGCAGCTCGACTTCCCGGTTGTCTACGCCTCGGCCATCGAAGGCTGGGCGACGAAAGACCTAGCCGCACACGGCGACGACATGACGCCGCTCTTCCAGACGATCGTCGAGCATGTGCAGGCCCCGCAGGTCGACGCCGACGGACCGTTCCAGCTCCAAATCAGCGCGCTCGACTATTCGTCCTATGTCGGTGTCATCGGCATCGGCCGGGTCCAGCGCGGCCGCATCGCGCGGAACGGACCGGTCACGGTGATCGGCGCCGACGGCAAGACGCGGAACGGCCGGGTGCTGCAGATCCTCGGTTTTCACGGGCTGGAGCGCATCGAGGCGGCGGCGGCCGAGGCGGGTCAGATCGTGGCGCTGACCGGGCTCGACAAGCTGCATATCTCCGATACGCTCTGCGATCCCGAGAACGTGGAGGCGCTGCCGGCGCTGATCGTCGACGAGCCCACGATCACCATGACGTTTCAGGTGAACGACTCGCCCTTCGCCGGGCGCGAGGGCAAATACGTCACCAGCCGGAACCTGCGCGACCGTCTCGCGACCGAGCTCATCCACAACGTCGCCTTGCGCGTCGAGCCGGGCGAGGACGCCAACCGCTTCAAGGTCTCCGGCCGCGGCGAGCTCCATCTCTCGATCCTCATCGAGACCATGCGGCGCGAGGGCTACGAGCTGGCGATCTCGCGGCCCGAGGTGATCCTGAAGACCATCGACGGCACCGTCTGCGAGCCCAGGGAAACGCTCTCGATCGACGTTGAGGAGCAGCATCAGGGCGCGGTGATGGAAAAGCTCGGCGAACGCCGCGGCACGCTGCAGGAGATGACGCCCGACGGGCAGGGCCGGGTGCGCCTCGACTACACGATCCCTAGCCGAGGGCTGATCGGCTTCCGCCCCGAATTCATGACGGCGACCTCGGGGACGGGGCTCATGTATCACGCCTTCGATCGCTATGCGCCGCGGGCAGCCGGCACGCTGGCCGAGCGGCGGAACGGCGTGATGATCTCCATGGCAAACGGCAAAGCGGTCGCCTTCGCGCTCTTCAATCTGCAGGAGCGCGGCCGGCTCTTCGCCGAGCCCGGCGACGAGATCTATGAGGGCATGGTGGTCGGCATCCACGCCCGCCACAACGACATGACCGTGAACCCGATTAAGGGCAAGCAGCTTACGAACATTCGCGCCTCGGGGACCGACGAGGCCGTCGTCCTGACGCCGTCGATTCCGACGACGCTCGAGTACGCGCTCGAATTCATCGACGACGACGAGCTGGTCGAGGTGACGCCCAAGACCATCCGCATCCGCAAGAAGCTGCTCAAGGAGCACGAGCGGAAGAAGGCTTCGCGGGCGGCGTAACGGCGAGTCCGCCGCTTTCGGGCCGGATATGGCATAACGCCCCAAGGTAAGACCGGTTGGCAGGGGGCGGCCCCATGGATTTCGAACTCATCGAAGAGCACCGCATGCTGCGCGATCTCGTGCAGCGTTTCGTGCGCGAGGAATTGCTGCCGCTCGAGGCGGGCGTGCTCGAGCGCGACGCGGCCGGGCAGGGTGGCGGGCTCACCGCAGACGAGCGCGCGCGGCTCGATAGCGTCTCGAAGGAGATGGGCCTCTGGAGCCTCGATGCGCCGGAGGATGCCGGCGGCATGGGCCTGCCCCATGTAGCGCTCGTGGCCGTTAACGAAGCCCTCGGCAGCACCGCGGCGCATTACATGCTGCCGCCCGACTCGCCGAACCTGCGCATGCTGATGGCAGCGGCGGAAGGCGAGCAGCGCGCCGCTTATCTCGAGCCCTATGCGCGCGGCGAGACGGTCTCGGCGATCGGCATTTCCGAGCCCGGCGCCGGCGCCGATCCGGCCGGCATGAAGACCCGCGCCGTGCGCGACGGCGACGACTGGGTGTTGAACGGCCGCAAGATCTGGATCAGCCGCGCCGAGGAGGCGGACTTCACCATCACCATGGCGATCACCGATCCGGAGAAGGGCGCGCGCGGCGGCATGTCCGCCTTCCTGGTCGACCGTGGCACGCCCGGCTTCGAGGTCTTAAGGCGCATCCCGATGCTGGGCGGTGAGCTCACCTACGAGGTGGTGTTGGAGGACTGCCGGGTGCCCGGCTGGAAGCTCCTCGGGTCCGAGGGCGGCGGCTTCGCGCCGATGCAGGTGCGCTTGGGCACGCGGCGCATGGAGATCGCGGCCTGGTGCATCGGTGCGGCGCAGCGGGCGCTGGACATGATGGTTGACTACGCCCCGCAGCGCACGACCTTTGGCCAGCCGCTCTCGGCCCGGCAGGCGGTGCAGTGGTGGGTGGCGGACGGCGCCACAAAGATCCACGCGACGCGGCTCATGGCCTACGACTGCGCCTGGAAAATCGACCAGGGCCAGGACGTGCGCACCGAGATCTCGATGCTCAAGGTCTATGCGACCGAGATGGCGCAGGAGGTCATCGACAATGCCATGCAATGCCTCGGCGCCATGGGCATGACCAAGGAGATGCCGCTGCAGTTATTGGCGGGCCGGGTGCGCAACATGCGGATCTACGACGGGCCGTCGGAGGTGCACCGCATGGTGGTGGCGCGGAACCTGATGGCAGTGCCGCGGTGAGGGAGAAGTCGGTGCGCGCCCATACGGGGCGCCGAGTTATTCCCTACGCAATTCCTGCAAACGCTTCTTTGCTTGCTCAATCGCCGCTTCAAGGCCGGCCAAACTCAGCCAGGACTTCGGCTGCTCAGTCAGCGCATGCAAGCGAACAACAAAGCTGCTCATGTTATCGGGCGATGTAACTTCTGCGACGATCTGATCAGAATAGTAGATATCTGCAACCAGCTCTTCTTCATCTGGATCACTGCCGACAGTGATCTGAAACTCCTCCGTCATACAAGCGCTCCCGACAACTCAAGCCAGTGATAACGCTATTTTGAACCGGCGAGGAGCTTTTGCACCCGCAAAATGTTTTTTGCCCAACTGTCACGGTTCCCCTCGATAACCGACCGCAGTATTTCATCCGCACCTTCTCGGTCGCCTAGTTTGGCTTTCGCAATTGCGATGTAGATGTGATTAAGAGGGAAGCCGCTCTGCCAGTTAGATAGGTTTGACAGGAGGTTGTGCACATCGGAAATCGACGAAATGCGCTCCAGAAAGGGCAATACGCTATCAGAGATTGCAGTTATCAAATCATCGCCGACGGTCACTGCGTCGGCTTCGCTCTCAATTGTCCACCACTCGTCACGTACGTCTTTCCGAAATCCGGCTGCAATCTGTGAAATTCGCCCCTTAACGGCACAATCAGTTTCGCGCACCACTTTTGCCAGAGGTTTTTCCCATATCATTTCGACCCATTCGGGCACGCATACACCGGCATTGAGTGTGAAGACCTCGTTGCCCGTCTCGCCTCCTCGGCCAATCTGCAAATCAATTACGTCGACAAAATCGCCGCGGGTCCGATTCCAAACATATCGGGCCTTTTTGAACCCTGCATTTTTCAGCAATGGGGCCACGCGGGAACCGACAATGCCGCGCAATCTGGTCATTCATCAACCTAATCATTGCGTCTAATACTAGCGATGGCATTTATATTTTCCCGTACCTCGAATTGGCAATTGGTTGCTCACGAAACCTGCCCCACATCCCGCACCGCGCCCTTTGCCGCGCTCGTCGCCAGCGCCGCGTAGGCCTTGAGGGCGGTCGAGACTTCGCGCTTGCGGTCGGCGGGCTTCCAGGCTTTCGCGCCCTTGGCCTCCATCGCCGCGCGACGCTTGGCGAGCTCCGCGTCGTCGATGGCGAGGTGGATGCGCCGGTTGGGGATGTCGATCTCGATCGTGTCGCCGTCCTCGACGAGCGCGATGGCCCCGCCCTCGGCGGCCTCGGGGGAGACGTGGCCGATCGAGAGGCCCGAGGTCGCGCCGGAAAAGCGGCCGTCGGTCACGAGCGCGCATTTGGTGCCGAGCCCCTGGGCCTTCAGCAGGCTCGTCGGGGTCAGCATCTCCTGCATGCCGGGGCCGCCCTTGGGGCCCTCGTAGCGGATGATGACGATCTCGCCCGGCTGGACCTCGTTCGACATGATCGCCCGCGCCGCGCCCTCCTGGCTTTCGAGCACGCGGGCGGGGCCGGAGAAGACGAGGATGCTGGGGTCGACGCCGGCAGTCTTCACGATGCAGCCGTCCTCGGCGATGTTGCCGGTGAGCACCGCGAGCCCGCCATCCTTGCTGTAGGCATGCTCGGCGTCGCGGATGCAGCCCTCCGCCCGGTCGAGATCGAGCGATTCCCAGCGCGCCGACTGGCTGAAGGCCTGCGTCGTCGCCACGCCGCCGGGGCCGGCGGAGAAGAAGGTGGTGACCGCCTCACTTGGCTTCTTGCTCACATCCCAATGATCGAGCGCCTCGCCGAGGCTGGCGCTGTGGACGGTCGAGACGCCGCGGTCGATGAGGCCAGCGCGGTCGAGCTCGCCTAAGATCCCGAGCACGCCGCCGGCGCGGTGCACGTCTTCGACATGGTAGTGCGAGCTGGGTGAGACCTTGCAGAGCGAGGGCACGCGGCGCGAGAGCGCGTCGATCTCCTTCATGGTGAAGTCGACGCCGGCCTCGTGCGCGGCGGCAAGCAGGTGCAGCACCGTGTTGGTCGAGCCGCCCATGGCGATGTCGAGCGACATGGCGTTCTCGAAGGCCTGCGTGCTGGCGATGGCGCGCGGCAGCACCGCCTCCTCGCCGAGCTCGTAGAAGCGGCGGGTGAGCTCGACGGTGAGGCGCGCGGCCTCGAGGAAGAGTTCTTTCCGGTCGGCATGGGTTGCGACCAGCGTGCCGTTGCCGGGCAGCGACAGGCCGAGCGCCTCGGTCAGGCAGTTCATCGAGTTCGCCGTGAACATGCCCGAGCACGAGCCGCAGGTGGGGCAGGCGGCCTGCTCGATCGCCATGCTTTCTTCGTCGCTCATGGTCGGATTGTTGCCGGCAATGAGCGCGTCGACGGCATCGACCGCGACGACCTCGCCCTTCACGGTGGCCTTGCCGGCTTCCATTGGCCCGCCCGAGACGAACACCGTGGGCACGTTGAGCCGGAGCGCCGCCATTAGCATGCCTGGCGTGATCTTGTCGCAGTTGGAGATGCAGACGAGCGCGTCGGCGCAGTGGGCGTTCACCATGTACTCGACCGAATCGGCGATCAGGTCGCGGCTCGGCAGGCTGTAGTGCATGCCGCCGTGCCCCATGGCGATGCCGTCGTCGACCGCGATGGTGTTGAACTCGCGGCCGACGCCGCCGGCGCGCGCGATCTCCTCGCAGACGAGCTGGCCCATATCCTTCAGATGCGTGTGGCCGGGCACGAACTGCGTGAAGGAGTTGGCGACGGCGATGATCGGCTTGCCGAAATCGTCCTCGGTCATGCCGGTGGCGCGCCACAGCGAGCGCTGGGCGGCGTTGCGGCGGCCGTGCGTGGTGCGGCGCGAGCGGTAGTCGGGCATGTCCTGGCTCCCTCAGATTGCTTGGCTCCTATATGAGATGCGGGCGCCCGCGAAGGCAAGCCAAGGGAGGCGGGTAGGGCGGGCAGTGGTGGATTGAGGCCCAGGATTCTTGACAGGATTCACCCTTGTCCCTATACGGGCGGGCCACCACATGAGGGTCGCTGAAACGGCGTGCCTCCCGCATGTGGGGTGCGCCGAATATGTAGGTAGTGCGGCGGGGTAGCTCAGTTGGTTAGAGCAGCGGAATCATAATCCGCGTGTCGGGGGTTCAAGTCCCTCCCCCGCTACCAAATCGATCGCGTCGGCCTCGCTCGGATCCTCGGGCGGGGCCGAATGTTTTTGGGGTTGTGCCCCCTAATACTGCCCCTCGGGCGGCAGGCCGAAGACGTGCTGGCCGTACATCGACATGACGGCGTCGAAGTTGAGGCTGATGTGATGGTTGACCGCGGCCACGTCGCGCCAGGCGCGCTGGACCGGATGGTCGCGCTGGAGGCTCCTGCCCCCCACGGCATCGAAGATCAGGTTCATCGCCGTCATCGCCTCCTGGGCTATGAACGACTGCGTGCGGCGGTTGCGCATGCGCATGTCGAGCGACTGGCGGGCCTCGGCGGTGGGCTTGGCGTGAACCTCGGCTTCCGCCTCGAGGATGTCGCGGCGGGCCAGCGCCAGGCAGGCGTCGAGGCGCGAGGCGGCCTCGCCGACGCGCTTTTGGATGGTCTGGAAGTCGGCGACCTTCTTGCCGCCGAGCACGACCGCGCCGTGGGTCTCGCGCACCTTGTTCTCGTCGATGAAGCGCTGCAGCGCGCCGGCGGCCGCGGCCACACTCGGGGTGGCGAGCGAGAAGGGCACGTTGGTCAGAAGTGAGACGCGGTAGAGCGAATTGGTCGATGCTTCGGCGCCCGGCGATGTGCTGCCGGTGGCGTCGGCGAAGCTGAGCACGCGGTGCTCGGGCACGAAGACGTCGTCGACCAGCACGTCGTAGCTGCCGGTGCCGCCGAGCCCGACCGTCCGCCAGCTCTCCCAATCGATCGTGTAGTCGGATTTCGGCACGATGGTGAAACAGGGCGCGGGCTTGCCCTCGGGGCCGACCGGCAGCATGGCGCCGCAGAGGTTCCAGTCCGAGCCGGGGCAGCCGCTGGAGAAGGGGAAGCGTCCGGAAATCCGGTAGCCGCCCTCGACCGGGGTCGCCTTGCCGATCGGCGCGTAGGAGCCGGAGATGAGGGCATCGGGATTCTCGCCCCAGATATCGTCTTGCGCCTGCTTGGGGAAAAGCGCGCCCAGCCAGTCATGCGCCATGTAGAGGCCGAGCACCCAGGCCGAGGAGGCGCAGGCCTGGCCGATCGCATAGCTCGTCTCGACCATCGGCGCGAAGCTGAGCTCGTAGCCGCCGTAGCGCGCCGGCAGCATGGTCTTGTGGAGTCCGGTTTCCTTGAAGGCGGCGACGGTGTCCTCGGGCACCCGGCATTCGGCTTCGCATTCGGCGGCGCGGGCGGCGATATCGGCCACCAGCGGCAGGGCGCGCTGCGATAGCTCTTCGATGGTCGGCGCGTTGGTTTGGGCGGTTGCCATGGCGCTGTTCTTCCTCCCCCTAATGTTATCGCTACTCTTAGCGCATTTCGGGCGGCCGCGTCCTAGTGCACGAGCGGGTCCCCGCTTCGTGTCAGGAGGCCTGGAGCATCGTGGCGCCGGCCGAAATGAAGAGATAGATGAGCAGCAGGAGCGCGATCAGAACCGGCACGACGACCAGCAGGATGCCCGCCTTGCGGCCAAGGGCGCGCAAGCCGCGCCGGGGATCCGGCTTTTCGGTCATCGGTGCCTCACCAGCTGTCGGGGCATCCGCCCCCTGGTGGGCCGATTAAATCATCGCGGTGTATATACGGCCAGTGCCGGCTCGGACTGTCCGCCCGCCCCATTGTTCCGCTGCAAGGCGGCCGCGGCGGTTGGGATCGGCTGGCGGAAGTCGTAGCCGCAGCGCAGGCAGTTTTGATACACCTCAAGCGGGGTCGAGGCAGCGCCGCAGCCGGCCGTGAGCGCGGCGACCACGGAGAGAGTGGCGGCCGGGATCAGGAGACGGCGGACGGCAGTCGATATCGCGGATCGCGGCCCGGGCGTGCCGGGGCCGCCTAAGCGGTCCATAGGCATCGTTTCGTCCCTCTTCCTCTGCCGATCGGCACGATGGATCCGGGCTTATGATGGTTGGACGGTTTCTTGCCAGGTCGACCGATCTGATCCCTCGATTTAGTCGTAAGAAAGCTAAAAAATGCCGAATATTCAATTAGTTAGCATTTATTTCTAATTTTAGGTATCAAAGAATTCCAAGGTTTCCGCGGTGCGCTCGTTTTGTGTATACGCGTTTTTCTGAGAGGCTCAGAGGTCGCCCGCCGGCTCCTACTCCGGTATTCTGGAGCGGGACGACCCTGATAGTTTAAGGAGAGTATGTGATGGCCGACGCACCAAGCGATGGCCCCGAATGCGAACCATCCGGGTCGGTTTCCAAGCCTGCTGATACGCGGCCGGACGGCTACGTTCTGGAAGACCAGATCGGCCATGTTCTGCGCCGCGCCCACCAACGCGCGAGCGCCATATTCAGCGGCGAGTTCGGCGAGTTCGAGCTGACCCCGACCCAGTTCGCGGCGCTGGCCAAGATCGCCGATAGCGGCGAGCTCTCGCAGAACCTTATCGGGCGGCTCACGGCGATGGATCCGGCTACGGTACAGGGCGTTATCGGCCGCCTGGAAAAGCGCGGCCTGATTGCCAGCAAGCCCGATCCCGGCGATCGCCGCCGGACCTTGTGGCGGTTGACCGATAAGGGCGCCGATCTTCTGGACCGCGCTGTGCCGGCGGGGATCCGCGTCACGGCCTTGACGTTGGCGCCGTTGAGCGGGGCCGAGCAGAAGACCTTGCTCGATTTGCTCGAGCGTCTGTCGTGAGGCTTGCAATCACAAAACGCATATGGGTATGATCGGATAATTCATATGTATACAAACAATAATAAGCGCCAGGGCATCGCAGACCACTAACGGCGCGAACTGGAGAACAAGGTAGTCACGGTGGTAACGGCGCATGCCGGAACCATCGAGGGACAGGAGGCTAGGGACGGGTGGGCGTCTATTTCCGACCACAGGCCCTTGAGGACGCACTCGACGCGCTGAGCGAAACGCCGCTGGCGATCCTGGCCGGCGGCACCGATTTCTATCCCGCCCGCGTCGGCCAGCCGCTCGACGACGACGTGCTGGACATCACCGCCATCGATGCCTTGCGCGGGATCAGCCAAGACGAGCGCGGCTGGCGCATCGGCGCGCTCACGACCTGGACCGATCTCATCCGCTCCGATCTGCCGCCGGCCTTCGACGGCCTTAAGGCGGCGGCGCGCGAAGTGGGCGGTGTGCAGATCCAGAACGTGGGCACTATCGCCGGCAATATCTGCAACGCATCGCCGGCCGCCGACGGGGTGCCGCCCCTGATGGCGCTCGACGCCTCGGTCGAGCTGGCAAGCGCGGGCGGAACCAGAACCGTGCCGCTCGCAGACTTCATCACCGGCAATAGAGCGACGGCGCGCGCAGCGGATGAGCTCGTGACCGGCATCCTGGTGCCGAGCGTGGCGGCGGATGCCCAAAGCGCGTTCCTCAAGCTCGGCGCCCGCAAGTATCTAGTGATCTCGATCGTCATGGCGGGGCTCGTGATCGAGCGCGCCGGCAACACGGTTGCGCGCGCGCGGATCGCCGTGGGCGCCTGCTCGCCGGTGGCGCGGCGGCTTGCATCGCTCGAAGCGGCCCTTGCGGGCAAACCCCTCACTGCGGCGCTCGGCGAGGCGGTGGAGCCGCAGCATATCGAAGCGGCGCTTTCACCGATCGACGATGTACGCGGCTCGGCGGGCTATCGAAACGACGCGGCGCTGACGGTGGTGCGCCGCGGGCTTTCGGACCTCGGCGTGCGAATGGCAGGCGACGCATGACCGCGCCGACGCAATGCTGCCGCCTCACGGTAAACGGCCGCGCGGTCGAGCTGCGCACGCCGCCGTTCACGCGCCTCGCCCATGCGTTGCGGGAAGATCTCAAGCTCACGGGCACGAAGGTCGGCTGCGACGCCGGCGATTGCGGCGCCTGCACGGTGCTGCTCGACGGCGAGCAGGTCTGCGCCTGCATGGTGCCGGTGGCCCAGGCGATAGGGCGTTCGGTGACGACGGTCGAAGGCCTGCGGGCCAACGGCGCGCTCTCGCCGCTGCAGGATGCGTTTCACCGCCACGGCGCCGCCCAGTGCGGGATCTGCACGCCGGGCATGCTGATGGCCGCGACGGATCTGCTCGCGCGCAACCCGACGCCGAGCGAGGCCGAGACCATGGATGCGCTCGGCGGGGTGCTGTGCCGCTGCACGGGCTATCGCAAGATCGTCGAGGCGGTGCTCGATGCGGCCGGCATTGCGGCGGATGGCGCGTCCATGGAAACGCCCGAGGCTGGTGCGGCGGTCGGCGCGCGGATGGGCAAGGTCGACGGTCACGCCAAGATCGTCGGCAGCGAGATCTACGGCGACGACGCGGCGCCGGATGAAGCGCTGTGGCTGCGTGTCGTGCGCAGCCCTCATGCGCGGGCGCGGTTCTCGTTCGGCGACCTCGAGGGTTTGAAGGCCAGCTATCCGGGGCTGGAGGCAGTTCTGACGGGCTTGGATATTCCCGGCAGCAATTCCTTCGGCGTCTACCCGGTCGGCAAGGACCAGCCCGTCTTGGCCCTGGGCGAGGTGCGCTATCGCGGCGAGGCGGTGCTCGCCCTGGTCGGCGACAAGACAAGCGTCACCGCAATCCGCGACGAGGAGGTGCCGATCACCTGGGCCTTGCTGGAGCCGGTGATCGGCGTGGAGGCCGCCGGCGCGGACGGCGCCACGCTGGTTCAGGAGGCCAAGCCCGGCAATGTGCTCGCGCGCGGTTTCGTCCAGAAGGGCGATATCGACCAAGGCTTTGCGGCCGCCGATCATGTCGTCGAGGGCGAATTCCAGACCTCCTTCGTCGAGCACGCCTATATCGAGCCCGAGGCCGGCTGGGCGCGG
This sequence comes from Alphaproteobacteria bacterium, assembly GCA_037387885.1. Taxonomy (GTDB): domain Bacteria; phylum Pseudomonadota; class Alphaproteobacteria; order JAPULJ01; family JAPULJ01; genus DATKZM01. Next base: position 25,888 of record JARRKQ010000026.1, read on the forward strand.
CGGGTCGGCGAGCGCATCGAGCTCCATGTCAGCACCCAGGCGCCCTACATGGACCGGGACGAGACCGCGCATGTCCTCGGGATCGAGAAAGAGCAGGTGCGTGTGGTCCCGACGGCGTGCGGCGGCGGCTTCGGCGGTAAGCTCGACGTGGCGGTGCAGCCCCTGATCGCGCTGGCGGCGTGGCGGCTCGACCGGCCGGTGCGCTGCGTCTTCACCCGGCCGGAAAGCATGGCCTCCTCGACCAAGCGCCACCCGGCACGGATGACCGCGCGGGCCGGCTGCACGGCTGACGGCCGGATCACGGCCTTCCAGTTCCACGGCGATTTCGATACCGGCGCCTATGCCTCGTGGGGGCCGACCGTGGCCGACCGGGTTCCGGTGCACGCGACCGGGCCTTACTTCGTGCCGCATCTGAAGAACACCAGCACAGCATTTCACACCAACGCGCCGCCGTCCGGGGCCTTCCGCGGCTTCGGCGTGCCGCAATCGGCGATCGCCTATGAGGGGCTTTATGACGAGCTCGCTGACATGTGCGGCATCGACCAGCTCGAGTTCCGCCTGATCAACGCGCTCCGGCCCGGCCAGCCCACGAGCACCGGCCAAATCATCGAAAAGAGTGCCCCGCTTGCCGACTGCCTGGAGGCAATGAAGCCACGCTGGCAGGCGCTGAAGGACGAAGTCGCCGCCTTCAACTCAAATGCCAATGGCATCCGGCGCGGCATCGGCATCGGCGGCATGTGGTACGGCTGCGGCAACACCTCGATGTCGAACCCCTCGACTATGCGCATCGGCATCAACACGGAAGGCCGGCCCACGCTCTACAACGGCGCGGTCGATATGGGGCAGGGGCCCAACACGATCATGGTGCAGATCGCCGCCGATGCGCTCGGCGTGCCGGCGGCCGCCTTCGACGTCGTGATGGGGGACACCGATCTGACCGCCGATGCGGGGAAATCTTCGGCCTCGCGCCAGACCTTCGTGTCCGGCAAGGCGGCGCAGCTCGCGGGCGAGGACCTGCGGCGCCAGATCCTGCGTCTCGCCAATGTGGGCGACGATGCGGCGATATCACTGACCGAGGGTCGGATCGTCATCCGCGACGACGCAGGCGAGCGCGAGATCGACCTTTCGTCGCTGCATGCGAACGACATCGGTGATGTCCTGACCGGGGAGGGGACCTTCGATCCGCCGACCACGCCGCTCGACGAGAATGGGCAGGGCAGTCCCTACGCCACTTACGGCTTCGGCGCGCATATCGCGGTGGTCGAGGTCGACGAGGCGCTGGGGACGGTGAAGGTCTTGCGCATCGTCGCCGCGCATGATGTCGGCAAGGCGGTCAACCCGGCGCAGGTCGAGGGGCAGATCCACGGCGGCGTGGCGCAGGGCCTGGGGCTCGCGCTGATGGAAGAATACATCCCCGGCCGCACCGAGAACCTGCACGACTACCTCATCCCCACCTTCGGCGACGTGCCGCCGATCGAGACCATTCTGATCGAAGATCCCGAGCCGCTCGGGCCGTATGGCGCCAAGGGCATCGGCGAACAGGCGCTGATCCCGACCGCAGCCGCCATCTTCGGCGCCATCCGCAACGCGACCGGCGCGCGCATCCGTTTCGCGCCGGCAACCCCGCACCGGGTCCGCGCCGCCATCTTAGAGGCCCGCAAGCCCGGCAAGCAGAGGTAGGAGAGCCAGCCATGCCTGACGACACAGCACGCGCAAAAGAGGGGCTCGTCACCTGCGATGCCTGTCCGGTGCTCTGCCGCATCCGCGAAGGGCGCTCAGGGGCCTGCGACCGCTATGGCAATGTCGGCGGCGCGCTGACGCGGCTCGATCCCTTCGTGGTCACCCAGCGCGTGGCGGAGAAGGACGGCGGCCTCGTCGCCTTCGGCAAGGAGGATTGGGACGGCGGGATCGTCGCCGGCGCGCCGACCTTCGTGACCGGCATCGGCTCGGGCACCACCTATCCCGACTACAAGCCCGCGCCCTTCATCGTCGCCAGCGAGTATGACGGCGTCGATATGGTGACCGTCGTCTCCGAGGGCATCTTCAGCTATTGCGGCATCAAGGTGAAGATCGACACCGACCGCTTCGTCGGCCCGGAGACCGCCGCCGTGCGCGTCGAAGGCGAGCAGGTCGGCCACGTGACGACGGCCGAATACGGCTCGCAGATGCTCTCGCTCGGCGGGGTGCGGCATTTGACCGGCGGCTCCAAGAAGGAAGGCACCGTCACCTGCGACACGATGTTGAAGCTGTGCTCGGGCGAGGCGGTCGAGATGACGGTCGATGACGGGGCCGAGCTCACGGTCGAGGCGGGCAAGCCGCCGGTGATCAACGGCGCCCAGGAAGAGCGCATGCGCGTCGGCTGCGGCTCGGCGACAATCGGCATCTTCGCCAAGCAATGGCATGGTCACGCGGACGAAGTGATCGTGGTCGACGACCACATCACCGGCGTGCTGTCGGAGCATCAGGCGGGCCGCTTCCTCGGCATGGAGCCGGTCGGCATCCGTGTGCGCGGGCGGAAATCGACGCCCGGTCGGTATTTCCAGGTGGCCGAACCCGGCACCGGCTGGGGCGGCACCGACATCACGGATCCCTTGTCCATTATCGAGAGCATCAACCCGAAACACGCCTGGCCGGGGTTGCGGCTCTTCATGGTCAGCACGACGGGCGAGGACGCGGCGTTCTACGTGCTCGACGAAAACTACCAGCCGGTCGCGGCGCCGATGCCGGAGCCGCTGGAGGTCGTGGTCGACCGGATTGGCGAGAATTGCGAGCCGGCGCTCTCGACCGTCATGTTCATGGCCGGTGCCGGGGGCAGCCTGCGCGCCGGCGTGACCGAGAACCCGGTGCGGCTCACCCGCTCGGTGCGCGAGGCGCTGACCCGCGTCACCTGCGGCGGCGCGCCGGTCTATGTCTGGCCGGGCGGCGGCATCACGCTGATGGTCGACGTCACCACGATGCCGGAGAACTCCTTCGGCTACGTGCCGACGCCGGCGCTGGTGGCGCCCATTGAATTCACCCTGCGGCTCGACGATTACGCGGCCATGGGCGGGCACATGGATGCGGTGAAACGGGTCGAGGAGGTGGCCGAGGCCGGACGGCTCAAATCGATGCGTTGGCACGACCAGGCGCCCTGGCCCGGCGCACCACTTCACGGGATTGCGAAGGACGTATGAGCGACGCTCTCCCATTCGGCGCGCCGCCGGTCGGCGCCATTTTGCCCGACGGCCGCCGCCGGCACTTTCAGCACGGGCCGATCGACCTCGTGATCGAGGCGCGTGGGGCCGGCCACGAGGTCGGGCGTGCCTACAAGCAGGCGTGGGCGCGCTTCGAGACGATCCTGGGTGAGCTGGTGGGCGAGCTGCCGGCGTTGCGTTCGCCGGTGACGGCGCGCGGCCCGAAGCTCGACGGGGCCACGGCCCGGCGCATGGCGGCGGCGTGCGAGCCCCATCGCGAAGTCTTCGTGACGCCGATGGCGGCCGTGGCGGGGGCAGTGGCCGACGAGGTGCTGACCGCGCTCGTGGCAGGCCGTGCGCTCGAAAAGGCCTACGTGAACAATGGCGGCGACATTGCACTCTATATATCGCCGGGCGCGTCATTCGATGCCGGTATGGTGAGCCTCGCGGACGCGCCGATCGCCGCCGGGACGGTCGCCATCGATCACGCCTCGCCGGTGCGCGGCATCGCGACCAGCGGCTGGCGGGGGCGGAGCCTCTCGCTCGGCATCGCCGATTCGGTGACCGTGCTCGCCCGAAGTGCAGCCGAAGCCGATGTCGCCGCGACGCTGATCGCCAATGCGGTCAATACCGATCATCCGCGTATCGAACGCGTGCCCGCGCATGAGATCGACCCCGACAGCGACCTGGGCAACCGCGCGGTGACGGTGGATGTCGGCGTGTTGCCCGATGCCGCGGTCATCGAGGCCCTTGAAGCGGGCGCGGCGGTAGCCGATGCGATGGCGGCCGGCGGGCTTATCGTCGCCGCGCACCTTGTGCTGCAGGGCGAGATGCGTTCGGTTGGGCAGACAAGCGCGGCGGCGCTTGGCAAGCAGACGAAATCGGGGACGACGACGAACAAGGCGACGGGCTTGGACGAACGGAGACGTGCATGGCTTACCTGAGAAACGCCTGGTATCCCGCGGCCTGGGCCGAGGAGGTGACGCGCGAGCCGATGGCGCGCATGCTGCTGGACGAACCGCTGTTGCTTTACCGCACCGAGGCGGGGGCGGCGGTTGCGCTGGAGGACCGCTGCTGCCACAAATTCCTGCCGCTCTCGCTGGGCCGCATCAAGGGCGACTGCGTCGAATGCGGCTATCACGGCATGACCTACGATGCGACGGGTGCGTGCGTGCGCATCCCGGGCCAACCGGCGATCCCGGCGAACGCCCGGGTGCACAGCTATCCGGTCGCCGAGCGCCTGGGGCTGGTGTGGATCTGGGCGGGCGAGGCGGAAGCGGCGGACGAAAGCAAGCTCTTCGATCTGCCCGAATACCGCGATCCGGCCTGGGGCGTGACCAAGGGCCCGTACACCTACGTCGCCTCGCACTATCAGAACCTGACCGACAATCTGCTCGACCCGGCGCATGTGAGCTTCGTGCATCTGTCGACGCTCGGCAGCCCGGACATGGAGGAAATCCCCGTCGAGACCCGCCGCGACGGCACGGTCGTCGAGGTAAGCCGTTGGACGCTCGACAAGCCGCCCGTACCGATCTTCCAGAAATTCGCCAACTTCGCGGGCAATGTCGACCGCTGGCAGTACTATTACTTCTATCCGCCGTCGATCAACGTGGTCGATTTCGGCGCGGGCGAGGTCGGCATGGGTCACGACGATGCGGATCGCGCCAAGGGCGTGCGCATCCATTCCTGCCATTTCCTGGCGCCGGAGACCGAGCGCTCGACGCATTATTTCTGGATGCAGGTGCGCAACTTCGCGCCCGACGACGAGGCGGTCTCCAAGGAGATTACCGAGCAATTCGTCATGGCCTTCGACGAGGACAAGGAAATTTTGGAGGCGGTGCAGGCCTCCGAGGATGCAAGCCCCGGCCGCGCGCCGGTCAAGCTGCTGATCGACAAGGGCCCGAGCCAGAGCCGGCGCATCGTCGATCGCATGATCCGTGAGGAGAATACCGCGGCGGAGGCCGCGGAATAGAAATCGGCGGCGAAAGCCGCGGAATAGGGACGGAAACTCGAACGACCACCAAAAGGGAGAGACGGGTAATGACCACGACAAGACGCGTATTCCTAACGGCAGGCCTGGCGGCGGTTGCCACGGCCGGCCTGGCGGCGGGGGCCGCTGCCGAGACGATCAAGATCGGCGACATCAATTCTTACACCCGCCTGCCGGCGCATACGGTGCCCTACAAGCAGGGCGCGCTGCTGGCGATCGAGGAGATCAACAAGGCCGGCGGCGTGATGGGCAAGAAGCTCGAGCTCGTCTCGCGCGACGACAAGGGCAAGCCAGGCGAGGCGGTGAAGGCGGCCGAGGAGCTGTTCAGCCGCGAGAAGGTTGCGCTCGTTTCGGGCTCGCTCTTCAGCCATGTCGGGCTTGCGATTTCGGCCTATGCGAAGCGCAAGAAGCGCCTCTACATTGCGGCCGAGCCGCTGGCCGACGCCGTCGTTTGGGCGAAGGGCCACCGTTACACCTTCCGCCTGCGTCCGTCGACCTACATGCAGGCGGCGATGCTGGCGGCCGAGGCGGCCAAGAACAAGAAGGCCGTACGCTGGGCGACGATCGCGCCCAACTACGCATACGGCAAGGATGCCGTGGCGGCCTTCAAGAAGGTGCTGACGAAGCTGCGCCCCGACGTGAAGTTCGTCGGCTCGCAGTGGCCTGGCCTCTTCAAGATCGACGCCGGCGCCGAGGTCGAGGCGCTCAAGAAGGCCAAGCCCGATGCGATCTACAACGTCACCTTCGGCGGCGACCTCGCCAAATTCGTGCGCGAGGGCAAGGTGCGCGGGCTCTTCAAGGGCAAGCTGGTGGTCGGTCTCTTGACCGGCGAGCCGGAATATCTCGATCCGCTGAAGGCCGAGGCGCCGGTGGGCTGGCTCGTCACGGGCTATCCCTGGGCCGACATCAAGACGCCGGCGCACAAGAAGTTCCTGGCTGCCTATCAGGCGCGCTGGAAGGACTATCCGCGCATCGGCTCGATCGTCGGCTACAACACGATGCTCGCCGTGAAGTCGATGCTGGAGAAGGCCGGCTCGACCGACACCGAGAAGATGGTCAATGCCATGGAAGGGCTCTCTTACGATTCGCCCACCGGCAAGATCACCTTCCGCAAGATCGACCATCAGTCGACGATGGGCGCCTATGTGGGCTGGACCGCGCTCGACGGTGGCCGCGGCGTCATGAAGAAGTGGAAGTACCTCGACGGTGCGGCCTATCTGCCGTCCGACGCTGAGGTCATGAAGATGCGCAAGAACTAGTGGTCCTAGTGGGTGCGGACTGCTGCGATGGTCCGCACCCGACCACTGCTGCGTGAACATGGACTGAGCTTCGAGGCTCGGCGTGGGTGAATTCAGCGTCTCATTGCTGACCGGATTGTCGAGCGCGGCCGCGCTGTTCCTCGTGGCTTCGGGGCTCTCGATCATCTTCGGCGTGACGCGGATCGTGAACTTCGCGCACGGTTCCTTCTACATGCTGGGCGCTTACGTTGGCTATACGGTGGTGCAGGCGATCGGCGGCACGGTGGTCGGTTTCTGGGCCGCCGTGCTGATTGCAGCGGTCGTCGTGGGATTGATCGGCGTGGCGATGGAGATCCTGCTGCTCCGCCGCATCTATCACGCGCCCGAGCTTTTCCAGCTCATCGCCACCTTCGGTGTGATCCTCGTAATCCAGGACGTGACGCTGTGGATTTGGGGGGCGGAGGATCTCGTCGGGCCGCGGGCGCCGGGCCTGAAGGGCGCCGTCCTGATCTTCGGCCGGCGGCTGCCTGAATACGATCTGGCGCTGATCGCGGCCACGCCGGTGGTCCTCTTCGGGCTCTGGCTGCTGTTCTACAAGACGCGCTGGGGAACGCTGGTGCGCGCGGCGACGCAGGACCGCCAGATGGTGGCGGCGCTCGGCGTCAATCAGCGCTGGCTCTTCACCGGCGTGCTCTTCCTGGGCTCGGCGCTGGCAGGGCTGGGCGGGGCAATCCAGCTCCCCAAGGGCGGCGCCGATCTGTTGATGGATTTCAACATCATCGCCGCCGCCTTCGTGGTCGTCGTGGTGGGCGGCATGGGCAGCATCATGGGGGCGTTTTTGGCCTCGGTGCTGCTCGGCATCCTGCAGACCTTCGGCATCCAGATTTTCCCCAGCTCGACGTTGGTGATGATGTTCCTCGTCATGGCGGTGGTCCTGATCTTCCGGCCCTGGGGCCTGCTCGGCAAACCGGAGATCGTGGGGCAAGCCCATGCCGGACCGCCGGAACAACCGTTGCGGCCCGCCTTGCCGCGCGTGAAGCAGGTGGCGGCCTTCGCGCTCGCCATATTGCTCCTGTTGCCGGTGGCGCGGCTCGTCTTTCCAAGCGTGATCGGCGATTTCGCGCTCGTGCTGACGATCGAGATCATGATCATGGTGCTCTTCGCCGGGGCGCTCTTCTTCATCATGGGGCCCGGCGGCATGGTGAGCTTCGGCCACGCCGCCTTCTTCGGCGGCGGGGCCTACGCCGCGGCGCTGCTCGTCAAGTTCGCCGACGCGCCCTTCGAGATCGCGTTCTGGGCGGCGCCCATTGGCGCCGGTTTACTGGCGGTCCTGTTCGGCTGGTTCTGCGTGCGCCTGTCCGGTGTCTATTTCGCCATGCTGACGCTCGCCTTCGCGCAGATC
>JARRKQ010000027.1:0-38719 GCA_037387885.1 Alphaproteobacteria bacterium
GCGCCCAGCACCGCGCGGCCGGATACCAAGCCGCCCGTCGGCGGCGAGACCAGCTCGCCGGGGGGCGCCACGGCCAGCGGTGGCACCGGAGGCGACAAGCCGCGCAAGCCGCCCGGCAGCGTCGGCAAGACCGGCGCTGATACGGGCGCCAAGCAAACCCCGGGGAGCGGCAAGACCATGCCTCAATCCGGTGGCGGCTCCGGCGGTCCTGCCGGCAAGACCGCGCCCGCCCCGCGCAGCGGTGGGGCTTCGGGCGCTCCCGACAGCGGCAGTTCCCGCAAGAATTGATCTAACTTCGCGTTCGGCAGCACTTTCCTGTTGCATCCCGGTGGCACGATCCATTATGCCGGCTCGCGCCGTCAGGGGATCGTTCGTTCAGTGACGGTGAAACGGCTGTGGAGCCCGGCCTCATGTCCCATCCCGTTAACGAGAAGATCGCGCGCTTTCTCGCCGAGCGCCAGCCGCCGACGCCATGCCTGGTGCTCGACCTCGACGTGGTCCGCGAGCAGTACCGGCGCCTGGCCGAGGCCTTTCCGCTGGCCGAGATCTACTATGCGGTGAAGGCCAACCCGGCGCCGGAGGTGCTGCGCTGCCTCCACGAGCTGGGGTCGCGCTTCGATGCGGCGAGCGTCTACGAGGTCGATGACTGTCTCGATCTCGGCATCGCGCCCGACCGCCTCTCCTACGGCAGCACGATCAAGAAAGAGCGCGACATCGCCCATGCGCACCAGATCGGTGTCGGGCTGTTCGCCTTCGACGCCGCCGACGAGCTGGCGAAGATCGCCCGCGCGGCGCCGGGATCGAAGGTGTTCTGCCGCATCATCACCTCGGGCGCGGGCGCCGACTGGCCGCTTAGCCGCAAATTCGGCTGCGAGCTCGACATGGCGCGCGATCTCCTGGTCGAGGCGCGCCGCCTGGGTCTGCTGCCGACCGGCGTCTCCTTCCATGTCGGCTCGCAGCAGCGCGATCCCGAGCAATGGGATATCGCGATCGGCGAGACCGCACGCCTCTTCACGGACCTCAATGCGGCCGGCATCGAGCTCACCGCGATCAACATCGGTGGCGGCTTCCCGTCGCAGTACCGCACCGGCATTCCGCCCATCGAGGCCTACGGCGAGGCCGTCACGCGCTCGATGACCAGGCATTTCGGCAATCACCGCCCGGAGATGCTGCTCGAGCCCGGCCGTTACATCGTCGGCGATGCCGGGGTGATCCAAAGCGAGGTCGTGCTGGTGGCCCAGAAAGGCTATGGCGAGCAGCGCCGGCGCTGGATCTTTCTCGACGTCGGCAAGTTCGGCGGGCTGCCCGAGACGATCGGCGAGGCGATCCACTACCGGCTGCGCACGCCCCACGACGGCAAGCCGGGCGGGCCGGTAGCGATCTCGGGCCCGACCTGCGACGAGGTCGACGTGCTCTACGACGAGACGCATTACGAGCTGCCTTTCGACCTGGCCGAAGGCGACAAGGTCGAGTTTCTTTCTGCCGGCGCCTATACGGCGAGCTACGCCTCGGTCGGTTTCAATGGATTTCCGCCGCTGAAACAGTACGTTATTTGAGCGTTTCGTCGGGCCGAACCGGGAGAGGCCCCCTATCGCCGGCGATTGTCTACTAGTAGATAACCGGATCATAGTCGGCCTTATGAACGGCGTCCATACGGCGGCGCGGTCAAATCAACACCTAAGGGGAAAGCGCGATGAAGCTTGGCTCACTGAAATCCGGCGGCCGCGATGGCACGCTCGTGGTCGTATCGGACGATCTCAGCCACGCCGCGCCGGTTCCCGACATCGCGCCGACCTTGCAGGCCGCGCTCGAGGACTGGTCCACGCTGGCACCTCAGCTATCGTCGATCGCTCGCCTGATCAATGAGGACCATCACGCCGCGGCCGCGCCGCTCGATATCGCGGATCTCGCAGCCCCCATGCCGCGCGCCTACCAGTTCCTCGACGGCTCGGCCTACCTCAACCATGTCGAGCTTGTGCGCAAGGCGCGGAACGCCGAGATGCCGCCCTCGCTCTACGAGGACCCGCTGATGTATCAGGCGGTTTCCGACGGGTTCCTGGCGCCGACCGACGATATTGCGATCGCCAGCGAGGACTACGGGATCGACTTCGAGGCCGAGGTCGTCGCCGTGCTCGACGACGTGCCGATGGGCGTCAGCCGCGAGGCGGCGGCCGGCCATATCAAGCTCATCATGCTGGTGAACGACGTCTCCTTGCGCGGCCTCATCCCGACCGAGCTCGCCAAGGGCTTCGGCTTCATCGTCGGCAAGCCGCGCTCGGCCTTCTCGCCTGTCGCCGTAACGCCCGACGCGCTGGGCGCTGCCTGGGACGGCGGCAAGGTCAGCCTGCCTCTTCGCGTCACGATGAACGGCGAGCCCTTCGGCGCGCCCAATGCGGGGGTCGACATGAACTTCGACTTCCCGGCCCTGATCGCCCACGCCGCCCGGACGCGACCGCTCGCCGCCGGCACGATCATCGGCTCGGGCACCGTCTCCAACAAGGATGCCTCCACGGGCTTCTGCTGCATTGCCGAGATCCGCACCATCGAGACCATCGAGGACGGCGCGCCCAAGACGCCCTTCATGAGCTTCGGCGACCGCGTCCGCATTGAGATGCTCGACGAGGCCGGCGCCTCGATCTTCGGCGCCATCGAGCAGACGGTGGTAGAATACAAAGGCCCATAGCGAACAAACGGGCCTGCAAATCGGGGGGATCCATGGCAACGCGCACGCTCTACACGTTTTTCCGCTCGTCGGCGGCCTATCGCGCCCGCATCGCGCTCAACCTCAAGGGCGTGTCCTGTGAGCAAGTCTTCGTGAGCCTGCCCGGCGGCGATCAGTTCAAAGACGAGTATGTCGCGCTCAACCCGCAACAGCAGGTGCCGACCCTGGTCGAGGAGGATGGCGCGGTGCTGATCCAGTCGCCCGCGATCCTGGAATATCTGGAAGAAGCCTATCCCGAGCCGCCGTTGCTGCCCAAGGACCCGGTGGCCCGCGGACGGGTCCGCGCGATCTCGGCCGCGATGGCCTGCGATATCCATCCGCTCAACAACCTGCGCGTCCTGAAATACCTGCGCGGGCCCCTCGGCCAGGACGAAGACGGTGTGAATGCCTGGATTCACAACTGGACCCGGCTGGGGCTCGGCGCGATCGAAACGATGCTCGCAAAGAGTGAGGAAACCGGCACGTTCTGTCACGGTGACAGCCCGACCCTCGCCGACGTCTATCTGGCGCCGCAGATCTATCACGCGAACCGCTTCAACTGCCCCATCGACGGCTATCCGACGATCGGCCGCGTGCATGCGAATGCGATGGACCTCGCCGCATTCCGCGACGCCTACCCCGACACCCAGCCCGACGCCGCCTGAGCACGGTTAGCGCCGTCGCCTAGAATTTGCCGGATTTGGCGGCAAATCTGGGCCCGGTCGCAAAGATTGGCGCGAATTGTCCTCACGATACTGGCGATCTTGTCGCGACCGCGTTAGTATTGTCTCGTCCGCACGTTAGGGGAACGGGTAGCCGGGCGGACGCTCAAAAACGATGGCGCGAATGGCCAGTAAGACACGCAGCGCGCTCAAAGTCGGCGCGACGCTAGACGTATACAAGATCGAGAAGATCCTGGGGCAGGGCGGTTTCGGCATCACGTATCTCGCCGAGGACGTCAACCTCGAGAAGAAGGTCGCGATCAAGGAATACCTACCGGTCGGCCTAGCGGTCCGTGAGGGCGGCGCGACCGTGCAACCGGAGTCGACCGAGGCGGAGGCCGATTTCCGCTGGGGCCTCGACCAGTTCCTCGGCGAAGCCAAGACGCTGGCGAAGTTCCAGCATCCCAACATCGTGCAGGTGTTGCGCTTCTTCGAGGCGCACGGCACCGCTTACATCGTGATGAATTTCGTGCAGGGCCAAAGCCTGCACGACCGTATGCAGAAGCGGAAGAAGATCAACGAGGAGGAGCTGAAGAAGTTCCTCTTCCCGATCCTCGACGGGCTGGAAAGCGTCCACGATGCGGGCTTTCTCCACCGCGACATCAAGCCGGGCAACATCTTCATCGCCGATGACGGCGAGCCGATGCTGCTCGATTTCGGCGCCGCCCGCTCCGCGCTGCTCGACAAGAGCCGCGGGCTGACCGCGATCGTCACGCGCGGCTATGCGCCCATCGAGCAATACTCCAAGCGCGGCCATCAGGGGCCCTGGACCGATATCTACGCGCTCGCCGGCGTGCTCTACGAGATCGTCACCGGCACCGACCCTGTCGAGGCCACCGACCGGGTGATCGAAGACCCCCAGGTGCCGGCCTTCGAAGCCGGGGTGGGGCGGCTGTCGGACACGCTCCTTTTGGCGATCGATCACGGATTGGCGGTTCATCCCGAGCAGCGGCCGCGCAGCGTCGCGGAATGGCGCGCCGAACTGCGCGGCGAGGCAGAGATCCCCGAAGCGACCGGCACCCCGTCGACGATGTCGATGGCGCTCGAGGTCGCCTCCGATCTGCCGAAACCGTCAGGCCGGCTGAGCGATCAGCTCGACGCCAGCGAGGCCGAGGCGATCGCCAAGCTGGGCGGTGAGCCGAAACGCAAATCCAAGGGCTCTACGCCCACCGGCCCATTGCGCGACCCGGATCGCCGCGCGCGCGCGCCTCTCCTGGGCGGCGGCAAGCGCACCGGGCATACCATCGTCGCCGGCTGGAAGGGCGCGCCCGTCAAAGCGGTGCCGGCCTCGCCGAGCAGAAAGCGGTTGGTCGCGCGGGCGCTCGTCGCCTCGCTCGCGCTGCTGCTGGTCGCGGGCGGCACGGGCCTGGGGATTGGCCTTTGGCCTACGGGAGACAGTTCGGTCGAGCAGCCGGCGCCCGTCGCGGCCAAGCCCGACTTCACCGCCGAGGAGCGGCGCCTTGCCGAGATGGTCCGCCGCATCGAGCAACAGCGGGCCGAGCTTGCCCGGCGGATCGCCGAGCGGGAGCGCAAGGAAGCCGAAGAGAAAGAAAAGTCCGAGACCACCGCCAAGCTGCGGGGCCTCATCGCGGGCAGCCAGGTCGCCTTCGTCCGCAACAGCGGGGTCGGCCGCCACGAGGCGCGCTGGACCTTCCATGAGGGCGGCGGGCTGACCGGCTCGGCCTTTGCATCCAGGGGCGTGCGGGACGACGAGCTGATGAGCACCACCGATCACGGCAAGTGGTGGGTTGACGGCAAGGCGCTCTGCCTGCGCTGGAACCGGTGGGACAGCAAGCGCACCCGCTGCTATGCGATCCGCAAGATCCGTGGCGGCCGCTACGTCGCGCGCGGCAAGGGCGGGCTGCTCTCGGGGCCCTTCCGGCTGGAGAAGTAGCGGCCCGGCGATTGCCTGGCAGAACCGGCCAGGCAGCCTATATGCCCTTATAGGCCCGCCTTCAGGCGGGCTTTGGCTATTTCGTTTCCCTTGCCCGCGCCGGTGTGGTATCTGGCCGTGCAACCTCTCACGGAGGCGGCATGGACTTCCCCGAAGCACTCACATTCGACGACGTTTTGCTGATCCCAGCGAAGTCCGCCATCCTGCCCGCCCAGGCCGATACGAGCACCCGGCTCACCCGTTCGATCGAGCTGGGGATCCCGCTGGTCTCCGCCGCGATGGACACGGTGACCGAGAGCGCGCTCGCCATCGCCATGGCCCAGGCCGGCGGCATCGGCGTCATCCACAAGAACATGGACCCCGCGGCGCAGGCCGACGAAGTGCGCCGGGTCAAGAAATTCGAGGCGGGCATGGTGGTGAACCCCGTCACCATGCATCCCGACCAGCCTATCGCCGACGCCCTTGATCTCATGGCGCGCTGGAAGATCTCTGGCATTCCCATCGTCGAGCGGGGCGGCAATGGTGCCGGGGCGGGCAAGCTGGTCGGCATTCTCACCAACCGCGACGTGCGCTTCGCCGACAATCCGAACCAGCCGGTCAGCGAGCTGATGACGCATGAGAACCTCGTTACGGTGCGCGACGGCGTCGACCCGGCCGAGGCCAAGCGCCTGCTCCATCGCCACCGGATCGAGAAGCTCATCGTCGTCGACGACGATTATCGCTGTGTCGGCCTGGTGACGGTCAAGGACATGGAAAAGGCCCAGGCCTTTCCTGATGCCTGCAAGGACCCCAAGGGCCGTCTGCGCGTTGCCGCCGCGACGGGGGTAGGCCCGGACGGCCTCGCGCGGGCCGAAGCGCTGTTCGATGCCGAATGCGATGTGCTCGTCGTCGATACCGCCCACGGGCACTCCGAGGGCGTGCTGAACGCGGTGACCGCGGTGCGCAAGCTGCGCAACGACAGCCAGGTCGTGGCCGGCAACGTCGCCACCGCTGAGGGCGCCCGCGCGCTCATCGATGCCGGCGCCGACGCGGTCAAGGTCGGTATCGGGCCGGGCTCGATCTGCACCACGCGTATCGTCGCCGGCGTCGGCGTGCCGCAATTCACCGCCGTCCGCGACGTCGTCGAGGAATGCCGCAAGCACGATGTTCCGGTGATCGCCGATGGCGGCATCAAATATTCGGGCGACCTCGCCAAGGCGATCGCCGCCGGTGCGGACTGCGCCATGATCGGCTCGCTGCTTGCCGGCACCGACGAGGCGCCGGGCGAGGTGATCCTCTACGAGGGCCGCTCCTACAAATCCTATCGCGGCATGGGCTCGGTGGGCGCGATGGCGCGCGGCTCGGCCGACCGCTATTTCCAGCAGGAAATCTCCGACACGCTCAAGCTCGTGCCCGAGGGCGTGGAGGGGCGTGTGCCCTATAAGGGCCCCGCGGCGAACGTGCTGCACCAGCTCGTCGGGGGGCTTCGTGCGGCGATGGGCTATACCGGCAACGCGAATATCGAGGCGATGCGGATCAATGCTCGCTTCCACCGTGTCACCAGCGCCGGCCTGTCCGAGAGCCATGTCCACGACGTGGCGATCACCAAGGAGCCGCCCAACTACCGGCGCTGAACGTGTAGGCGCAAGCGCAATTCACGTCGCCTCCCCGGCTCCCTATATTTGAGTGAACCCCGCAACGGTTCACGGGCATCACCTCCATGACCCCCGGCGCGCGCGCCCAGACCGCGATCGAACTGCTCGACGAGCTGCCGGCCGACCGTCCGGCGGACCAGTATCTGTCGCGCTATTTCCGCAGCCACCGGTTCATCGGCGCCAAGGACCGGCGCGCCATCGCCCAGCTCGTCTACGACGTGCTGCGCCGGCGCACCCAGCTCGACTGGTGGCTGGCGAACGGAGACGCAGCAGCGGCCGATAACCGCCAGCGCGTGATCGCCGCCCTTTCCCTCATCGAGCAGTGGGATGCTGACGCAATTGTGGGCGCGTTCGACGGCGGCCAATATCGGCCTCAACCGCTCAGCGATCACGAAACGGCAGTCCTCGGTCGCATTGGCGCCAACGGAACCGGCCTCGACGCACCCGGACAATCCGACGATGTGCGGAGCAATTATCCTGCCTGGCTGCACGCCGAGTTGCAGGCGTCGCTCGGTGGAGACCTGACACGCGAGATGGCGGCGCTGCGTGAGCCCGCCCCCCTTGACCTCCGCGTGAACCGGCTCAAGGGCTCGCGAGGCCAGGCCATTGATTTGTTGGCCGAGGAAAGCGTGGAGACCGCGCCGACGCCGCATTCGCCCGACGGTCTCCGCCTGACCAAACGGCGCACGCTGCCCACGCTCAAGGCCTTCAATGACGGATTGGTCGAGGTGCAGGATGAGGGCTCGCAACTCGCCGCGCTTTTGGTTGACGCGCGGCCCGGTCAGCTAATCGCGGATTATTGCGCTGGCGGAGGCGGCAAGACGCTCGCCATGGCAGCGACGATGCGGAACCAGGGCCGCATCATCGCCTGCGACACCGACGAACGGCGGCTTGCCGCCATCGGCCCGCGCCTTGCCCGCGCCGGCGTCACCATCGCGGAGGGCGCGCTGCTCGACGAGGACGGGCAGGGGGAAGGCCTCGAGCCGAACAGCTTCGATCGCGTCCTGGTTGATGCGCCGTGCAGTGGTACCGGCGCGTGGCGGCGCAGCCCCGATGCCAAATGGCGCTTCACCGAGAAGCACCTGGCTGCCGAGATCGCGCGCCAGCGGGAAATCCTTGCCGTCGCCGCCGACTTGCCGAAGCAAGGCGGCGGCCGGCTGGTTTATGTCACCTGCTCGCTCTTGCGCGCCGAGAACGAGGCGCAGATCGAGTGGCTTCTGGCCGCCCGGCCCGATTATGCGCTGCTGCCCGTCGGTGAAATATGGGCCGATACCGTGGGCGGTGCGGTCCCCGAGGCGGACGACACGCTCCGTCTGTCGCCGGCACGCACGGGCACGGATGGCTTCTTCGTCGCGGTTCTGGAGCGCACGCCATGACCATCGGCGGGCTCGATGTCACCATTCGCGCCGCCCGGCCGGCCGACGCGCCGGCCATCGGCCGCGTCTATGTCGAGACCTGGCGCACCACCTATGCCGGCATGGTGCCCGATACCGTCCTTCTCGAGATGAGCGAGGAGATCCAGGGCGCGCGCTGGGCGGGTTTGATCGAGCGCGAGCGCGAGATGGTCAAGATCGCCGAGGATGCCCGCGCCGGCGTGGTCGGCATGGCGAGTGGCGGCCGGGCGCGCCGCGGCTCCGGCTTCGCGGCGGAGGTCTTCACGCTCTACGTCTTGCCGGACTATCAGGGCGCCGGTATCGGGCGCGGCATTCTCGCCAACATGTTCCGGTCCTTCCACGCCGGCGGCCTCAACTCCGCCATCATCTGGGTCCTGGCGCCCAATCCGGCGCGGTTTTTCTACGAGGCGGTCGGCGGTGAACGGGTCGGCGAGCGCGAGGAGCGGCTCTGGGGCGCCGACCTTCCGGAGATCGCCTATGGCTGGCACGATCTTGGTGCGGCGCTTAAAGGGTCCCTTTCGACGTAACAGGCTGCGGTCTCGTCGAGTTCACTGGACATTTTCGCCGCTCCGGTCTAGTTAGGCGCCGATGCAGGACCGGGTGCTGATTCTCGATTTCGGTGGGCAAACGACCCAGCTGATCGCCCGGCGCGTCCGCGAAGCGGGCGTCTATTGCGAGATCCACCCCTTCAACATCGATCCTAAGAAAATCGCCGCCTTTGCGCCCAAGGCCGTAATCCTGTCGGGCGGCCCCGCCTCGGTCACCGAGGACGACACACCGAGCGTTGCGGCAGAGGTTTTCGAGGCCGGCGTGCCCGTCCTCGGCATCTGCTACGGCGAGCAGACGATGTGTCACGTGCTCGGCGGCGAGGTCGAGGCGGCCGATCACCGCGAATTCGGCCGCGCCTTCCTCGAGGTCAAGTCGGAGAGCGCGCTCTTCGACGGCGTGCTCAAGCCCGGCGACCGCGAGCAGGTTTGGATGAGCCACGGCGACCGCGTGATCTCGCTGCCGCTGGGCTTCCATCCGATCGCGGTCAGCGACAACGCCCCCTTCGCCGCGATCGCCGACGAGGACCGCCGTTTCTACGGTGTGCAGTTCCACCCCGAGGTCGTGCACACGCCGCACGGCGCCGCCCTGCTCGCGAACTTCGTCCGGACCATGGCGACCTTCCGCGAGGAGGCGATCGAGCGGGTGCGCGAGCAGGTCGGCAAGGAGCGGGTGATTTGCGGGTTGTCCGGGGGTGTGGACAGCTCGGTTGTTGCCGTACTGCTGCACGAGGCGATCGGCGACCAGCTCACCTGCATCTTTGTCGATCACGGCCTGCTGCGCGCGGATGAGGCCGAACAGGTCGTCGAGCTCTTTCGCAATCACTACAACATCCCGCTGGTGCACCGCGATGCGTCGGACCTCTTCCTGGGCCGCCTCGCGGGCGTGGACGAGCCCGAGGAGAAGCGCAAGATCATCGGCAACGCCTTCATCGAGGTCTTCGAGGAGGAGGCGGGCAAGATCGGCGGCGCGGCCTTCCTCGCCCAGGGGACGCTCTATCCCGACGTCATCGAATCGGTATCGCCGCGCGGCGGCCCCAGCGCCGTCATCAAATCGCACCACAATGTCGGCGGCCTGCCCGCGCGCATGAACATGGACCTCGTCGAGCCCGTCCGCGAGCTCTTCAAGGACGAGGTCCGCGAACTCGGCCGCGCGCTCGGCCTGCCCGAGGACTTCATCCGCCGCCATCCCTTCCCGGGGCCGGGCCTTGCGATCCGGGTGCCGGGTCCGGTGGACGAGGAGAAGCTCGCGATTCTACGCAAGGCCGATGCGATCTATCTGGAGGAGATCCGCGCCGCCGGGCTCTACGATGCGATCTGGCAGGCCTTTGCCGTACTTCTGCCCGTACGTACGGTTGGCGTGATGGGTGACGTACGTACGTATGACTATGTCTGCGCGCTTCGGGCCGTCACCTCGACCGACGGCATGACCGCCGATTGGTTCCCCTTCGCCCACGAGTTCCTCGCCGGTGTCTCCTCACGCATCGTCAACGAGGTCCGCGGCATCAACCGGGTGGTCTACGACGTGACCTCGAAGCCGCCAGGAACGATCGAGTGGGAGTAGGGGCGTAAGCCCGGATCAGCGCAGGATCACGTTCGCCAGGGCCTTGTCCCGCTCCAAATTCTCTTTGGAGCTGCGGGACACCGTTTCTTCGATCACCTCGGCCCGCCAGTCGTTCTCCTGCAGCAACCGCGCGCATTCCTGAAGGATCCAGGCTTTCTCGGGCGGAACGGGGAGCCGGATGCTGGTCGTCTCCGCTTTCTCGTCGGCGTCGAGCCAGACGACCCCACGGTTGTCGGGGTCGAGGCGATTGTTGACCCATGGCCCGTACTGCATATCGGACTTGAGGATATGGTTCTGCAGCCAGTCGCGAAGGAATTCGAGCAGCTTGTCCGGGTCGACTGCGTCGGGCTCGTGGCGATAGATCCGGTACATCGACTGCACGATCTGCTCCAGCATTCGGTGCGTTTTCTTGTGGGCGACGATGTCAGGATAGGCGACGCGTTCCATCAATCGCTCTTCGCGGCTGAAATGTCCCTCGACATGGTCGACGAGATGGCCGAGCGCGCGAAGGATGGCAGCCTGACCGGCCCCTTTCTTGATGTGCTCGTGGATGCGGTTGGCCAGCGCGAAGAGGTTTCGGTGATCGGCGTCGATCTCCGGGATCTGCACCAGATACTTATCTGACCATTCGAAGAATGACATGGCCGGCCCCCGCCGCGTGTCCCGCCGACCGGTGGACGGAAGGCCGGGCAGGTCCAACAAACCTGCGCCAAATTAGTTGATCGCGCGTTAACCCTAGACCGGCAATGTCGGGGCACTGGCGGGCACGGGTGGCCTCGAAATCGCGTATCACGACAATGTGCTGACAAGGGGCGGATCAGGCCCACATATAATGGATATCCGCTAACGGATATCCGCCAAGCAGGTGTCCGCCTGGCCGATTTGGAAAAAGGAGAGCGAGAGCCATGTCACACCGCGAAAAGCGACTTTCCCGATCTTTTACCGCGGCCATTGCCGCGCTCGGCCTGTTGACGCTCGGCGCCTGCGCCGGCTCGCCGACAGCGAACCCCGACATGGTCTCGATCGTGCCCGGTCCCTCGGTGCCCGCGGGCACGAAAGGCCCCGATGGCGCTCCGTTATGCCGCGAGGTCGGCGGCTACGAGGCGTACTATAAGCGGACCGGCAACGCCTGCTGGATGGGCCCCGACGCGTTCAACGACGTGAATTACCACGATCCCGGCGCGCCGATGAACTGAGCGGGACGCCGTGCGGCCTAATCGGCGCTCTCCGAATCGGCCGAAAACTCGACAACGCCCCAATCGCGCTCGACGCGGATGAGTTCGTCGATGCCTTTCTCCGCGCGCTCCTGGGCGAAGCGGGCCGGCTCGTCGCTCTTGAAGTAGGTGTGCAGCGCCTCGAGGTTCTCGGCACCGTAGATCATCGCGAAGCCCGGCCAGCCATCATCGGCGGCATCCTCGTTGGCGAGCCGCACGCGGCGCGCCCATAGGAAGCCCGGCCCCTCGACCACCTCCGCGATGTGCCCGCCATCGAGCCAGTCGAGCACGGTGTCGATCGCGTCCGGCCGGATCCAGAAACGCACCATATAGACGGCGCCGGCATCCTTCATCGATCGTTCCGTCCGTTCAATGTCCGCGCCCGGCGCTCAGTGCGACAGGATCTGGCTCAGGAAGAGCTTCGTGCGCTCCGATTGCGGATTGTTGAAGAACTCCTCGGGCTCGTTCTGCTCGATGATCTCGCCGCCATCCATGAACATGACGCGGTTCGCCACCGTGCGGGCGAAGCCCATCTCGTGGGTGACGCAGAGCATGGTCATGCCCTCCTCGGCGAGCTCGATCATCACGTCGAGCACTTCCTTGATCATCTCCGGGTCGAGCGCCGAGGTCGGCTCGTCGAAGAGCATGATCTTGGGGTTCATGCAGAGCGAGCGGGCGATGGCGACGCGCTGCTGCTGGCCGCCGGAAAGCTGGCCCGGGAACTTGTCCGCCTGCTCGGGGATCTTCACCCGCTCCAGATACTTCATCGCCGTCCTGTCGGCCTCGTCCTTGGGCGTCTTGCGCACCCAGATCGGCGCCAGCGTCAGGTTCTCCAGCACTGTCAGATGCGGGAACAGGTTGAAATGCTGGAACACCATGCCGACCTCGCGGCGGATCTGGTCGATCTGCTTGATGTCGTTGGTGAGCTCCACGCCCTCGACGATGATCTGGCCCTGCTGGTGCTCTTCCAGGCGGTTGATGCAGCGGATCATGGTCGACTTGCCCGAGCCCGAGGGCCCGCAGATGACGATGCGCTCGCCGCGATAGACGGTGAGGTTGATGTCCTTCAGGACATGAAACTCGCCGTACCACTTGTGCATGTCGATCAACTGGATCGCGACCTCGTCGGAAATCTTGAGCTCCCGTCGCTGGGGCGGGGCGGTTTCGTGTTCTGCGGTCGCCATGGCAGATGCTCCGATCTAACGCGTGGTGGTCTAACGTTTGTGCCCGGTGTCGAGCTTGCGCTCCATGTACTGGCTGTAGCGCGACATGCCGTAACAGAAGATCCAGAAGGAGAACGCCGCGAAGACGTAGCCGGTATAGGGCACGTTGGGCGCAAGCCATTTCTGGTCGGTGAGGCCGGCCTGCACGATGCCGAGCAGGTCGAAGAGACCGATGATCCCGACCAGCGTCGTGTCCTTGAAGAGGCCGATGAACGTGTTGACGATGCCGGGAATAACGATCTTCAAGGCCTGCGGCAGGATCACCAGCCGCATCGACTTCCAGTAGCTCAGGCCGAGCGCATCGGCGGCCTCGTACTGGCCTTTGGCGATCGCCTGCAGCCCGCCGCGCACCACCTCGGCCATATAGGCGGAGGAGAACAGGGCGACGCCGATCAACGCGCGCAGCAGCTGGTTGAAGGTCACGCCTTCGGGCAGGAAGAGCGGGAACATCACCGTGGCCATGAACAGCACGGTGATCAGCGGCACGCCGCGCCAGAACTCGATGAAGACGACGCTGATCGTGCGGATGATCGGCATGTTGGAACGTCGACCGAGCGCCAGCACAATACCGAGGGGCAGCGAGGCGACGATGCCGGTCAGCGCCACCACCAGCGTCAGCATGAGCCCGCCCCACAGGGGCGTTTCGACATAGGGCAGCACGCCCTGCACGCCGCGGAAGAAGGGTACGGTGTTCGCCTGCCAGTCGAGCATGCCGAGGTTGAAGAAATCCGGCGGCCCGAACAGCACCCAGTAGGCGATCAGGAGATAGAGCGGGGCGAGCGCCAAGGCGATCCGCCCAGGCAGTCCCGCGTTCCGGTCATAGCCCCAGGGCGCCAGCGCGGCCACGGCAAACGCCGCCGGTGCGATGGCCATCGCCCAGGGCGGCGAGTCGCCGCGGATCGGATCCCAGGCCTGGATCAGCAGCATGTTGCCGAAGAAGGCGAGAATGCCGACCAGGATGCACAACAGCACGAACCGGTCGAGCGCGCCGGATCTGGTGCGTGGCGCCAGAAGCAGCGCCACCACCACCACGATCGGCAGCAAGGTCAGCACGGCGGCGATGGCAATGATCACCGTCGGCCCCTGGCTCTGCGCCGCACCCACGCCGTAGATCAGGCCGACCGTCCAGTTCGAGGGCAGCGCCAGGCCCCAGATCACGAACAGGATCACCAGCGCCACCGAGACGCGCATGCTCCAGTCGGTAAGCTTGGCGTGGCGCGGCAGCAGGGCCATGAGGGCGAGCGCGACGGCGGACAGCCCCATCAGCCAGTAGGGCCAAGCCTGCACCGCGTCGTTGGAGAGCCCGAGTAGGAGCAGGAAGGCGACGATCGGAAAGACGAACATCAGGAAGCCGACGAGCCAACGCCGCAACCTCGGATAGGCCGCCTGCGCCGCGACGAGCGCAACGACGACGAGTGACAGGATGATCAGCTTGAACGGCCAGGCCTGCACGCCGTCGCCGGCGAAGGCAAAGTAGAGCAGCACGACGAAGATCGGGCCGAGCACGAACGCAGCGCCCCGAACCAGTCGGGCGAACTGCACGCGCTCGAACATGATCGGCACCAGGGCCAGCACCAGGACCGCGCCGACGACATCGGGTCGCCAGCGTTCTGCCTCGGGGAAGAGGCCGTACATGAACTGGCTCCAACGGGTGCTGACGAAGGCCCAGCAGGCCGCGTCGGGGCTGGTCAGGCAGTCCTTGGCGCTGGATCCCGTCCAGACCGCATCGAAGAACGCCCAGTTCAGCAGCTTCGGCACGAGCCAGATCAACAGTGCGGCGAAGAGGATCGTGAACAGGCTGTTGACCGGCGATGAGAACAGGTTCGCCCGCAGCCAGCCGATAATGCCGGTCGAGGCCGTCGGCGCCGGCAGGTCGGGATGCTCGCCCGGTTCGTGTTTGGTGGTTGCGTCAGCCATCGTCAGCGCTCCACCAAGGCTTTGCGGGCGTTATACCAGTTCATATAGCCCGAGGTGAGCAAGCTGATGGTGAGATAGATCGCCATGGTAATGGCGATGATCTCGACCGCCTGTCCGGTCTGGTTGAGCACGGTGCCGGCGAAGACCGAGGTCAAGTCGGGATAGGCGATCGCCGTGGCGAGCGAGGAGTTCTTGGTCAGGTTGAGATACTGACTGGTGAGCGGCGGGATGATCACCCGCATCGCCTGCGGGATGATCACCAGCTTCAAGGTTGGCCGCGCGCGTAGGCCCAGCGCGTGTGCCGCCTCGGTCTGGCCGTGGCTCACCGACTGGATGCCGGCGCGCACGATCTCGGCGATGAAGGAGGCCGTGTAGACCGAAAGCGCGATCAGCATGGCGAGGAATTCGGGGATGATGTTGACGCCGCCCTCGAAGTTGAAGCCTTCGAGCTTCGGCACCTCGTAGCCGACGGCGAAGCTGAGGATCAGCCACACCAGGACCGGCGCCCCGACGATCAATGCCAAGCCAACGGCGAACATGGGGAACTGCTCGCCGGTCTTCTCCTGACGGGCCTTCGCCCAGCGGCCGATCAGCTTGGTGACGATGATCCCGGCGATGAAGACGAGCACGATCGAGAGCGTGCCCCAGCCGGATTTGAGGGACGGTACGTAGAAGCCACGGTTATTGAGGAAGAAGCTGTCGAAGATCGCGAGGCTATCCCGCGGGTGCGGCAGCGGCTTAAGCACCGCGTGGTACCAGAAGAAGATCTGCAAAAGCAGCGGGATATTGCGGAAGGTCTCGATATAGATGGTCGCGAGCCTGCGCACCAACCAGTTGTTGGACAGCCGCGCCACGCCGATGATGAAGCCCAACATCGTCGCCAGTATGATGCCGACGAAGGCGATGAGGATCGTGTTGAGCAGGCTGACGATCAGCGCCGTGCCATAGCTCGACGTCTCGCTGTAAGGGATAAGTTTTTGGATGATCCCGAAGCCTGCGGTGGTTTCGAGGAAACCGAAACCGGAGGCGATATTCTGCCGCTCCATATTCGCGATGGTGTTGCTGGCTAGATACCAGCCGACCCAGATCACTCCGGCCAGGGCCACGACCTGGAAGAAGATTGAGCGGATGAACGGGTCGCGATACCAGACCGCGCTCGCAGGCTTGGCGGCGAGGGATCCGGCCGTCATCTCGACCTCACCCGGCTAGCCAAACAGCAACGTCTTTCCACGGCAAGCCCCCCTTAGCGTGGAAGTGGAACGGCCCTGCCAGCAATCTGACAGGGCCGCTCCGATTTTCGTCTTACCGCATCGGCGGCGCGTAAAGGATACCGCCTTTATTCCAAAGCCTGTTGAGGCCGCGATCGAGGCCCAGCGGCGTCTTCGGGCCGACATTCGCCTCGTAGATGCGTCTTCGGCCCGACATTCGCTTCGTAGATCTGGCCGTAGTTGCCGACCTGCTTGATGATGTTGTAGGCCCAGGTCTTGCCGAGGCCCATGGCCTTGCCGAGATCGCCCTCGACACCGAGCAGACGCCGGACTTCCGGGTTCTTGCTCGACTTCATCTTGTCGACGTTCTTGGAATTGACGCCGAGCTCCTCGGCGACGATCAGCGCGTTCAGCGTCCAGCGTGCGATGTCGCCCCACTGGTTGTCGCCGTGGCGCACGACCGGCCCCAGCGGCTCCTTGGAGATGATCTCCGGCAGAATGAGATGCGCTTTGGGGTTCTTCAGCTTGGTGCGCTGGGCGGCGATGCCCGAACGGTCGGTCGTGTAGACGTCGCAGCGACCGGAGTCATAGGCGGCCACAACCTCGTCGGCCTTTTCGAACGCCACCACCTTGTACTTCATGCCGTGGGAGCGGAAGTAGTCGGCGACGTTGAGCTCGGTGGTGGTACCGGTGTTGGTGCACACCGCCGCACCGCTCAGCTTGGTGGCGGTCTTCACGCCAAGCTTCTTGCGAACCATGAAGCCCTGGCCGTCATAGTAGAGCACGCCCACGAAATCGAGGCCCAGGGCCGTGTCGCGGGTATGGGTCCAGGTCGTGTTGCGCGAGAGCACATCGACCTCGCCCGACTGCAGCGCCGTGAACCGCACCTTGGCCGATAGCGGCACGTATTTGACCTTGCTGGAATCGCCGAGCACGGCAGCGGCAAGCGCGCGGCAATAATCCACGTCGATGCCGGTCCATTTGCCCTTGTCGTCCGGATTGGAAAAGCCCGGAAGCCCCTGGCTGACGCCGCATTTGATGACGCCGTTGCGCTTCACGTCATCGAGCGTCGTCGCGCTCGCGGCGCCGGAGAAGGCCACCGCCGTGACTGCCGCCGCAGCCCAAAATAATCCCTTCTTCATTGAAAGACTCCCTGTTGTCTTTTTCAGTTTCTACCCGATTTCGCCGGCCCCCACGCGACCTGCCAGCCCGCGGTCAAGGCTCGGTTGAAACCATCATTGGCCATCCGACCCCAGAATCCAAGAATATTTCGGTTTGGTGACTGGCGGGCGCCGGGAGACGAGAGATTCCGTCCGCATACGGCGGGAAAGGGTCGGATTGGGAACAGGGGAATAATCCCACCTTAAGATTTTGCCCCTTAGGCGGTGCGGCAGCGCTCGGCGAAGCGCGCAACTTTTTCGATTATTTGCGCCGGGTCTTCGCGGTGCGGCTCATGCCCGATCCCGTCGAGGATCGCACCCTCGGCAGGCCCGGATATGCCCCTGACGATGGCGTGGACCTGCTCGGGCAGCCCGAATTCGTCCTCGCTGCCCTGCATGATAAGCGCCGGGCAGGTGATCGCCGGCAGGACATGCTCGGCGTTCCAGCCGACGGTTCCGGGGTCGAGCCAGCGGTCGCTCCAGGACTGGTAGATCGCTTCCGTCTTGTCGCCGTGAAAGCGCTTCAGCTCGGCCGGCAGCGCGCCCTTCAGCCACTCCCGCCGGCCGCGCGTCATGCCGTCGAACGAGTATTGGTCATAGAAGATGTGCGCCGCCATGGTGATTAGGCCCCGCACGGGGACGGGCGTGGGGCGGGCGGCGTAAAAGATCGCGATCGTGCCGCCGTCGCTATGGCCAAGGAGGATGGCCTCGCGCACGCCGGCGGCGGTCAGCAGCTCCGGCAGCGCCGTCCATGCCTCGTAATCGAAATAGTCCGGCGCGCGCGGCGTCGGCGGGATCGGATCGGAGCGGCCGTGGCCCCAGCGGCTGTAGACGAGCGCGCCGAGCCCGGTGGCCTCGGCGAGACGGGCAGGGAAGTCACCCCAGGTCTCTACGCATCCCAGCGCGTGATGCAGCAGCACCAGTGTCGGTGAGGTTTCGGGTCCCGGTCCGACAAGCTCAAAGTGCAGCCTGTGGCCGCCGGCGGTCGCGAAAGGCAAGCAGGATCTCCCGGGACGGCGGCGCCTAGCTCGACACCCTAGACCGACAACGAGCCGTAGGCGCCGACCCCGACGATGAGATCGCCCACGCGCACCAGATAGCTCATTTTCTGTTCCATGCGCCGGGAGCACGGATTGTACCAGCGGTACCGAATCCATCCGCGTCCGCGCGCGACGACGGCGCCGAAGCGCGAGGCCAGATCGAAGCCGCCGCTGCCGATCACCTCGGGGAAGCCGACATTCTCGATGATGATGCCGTGCCGGTTCACCACGAAGACGTAGAGATCGCCGCGGACGAACGGCCCGCGTGGATCGCGGTAGCGCCGGAATGCGGCCGTGCGCCCGACCGCCGTGAGGACCTTGGCCGCACGTTCGGCGAGCTTCTTGGCGTCTTCCGGCGATCCGACCGGGCAGGTGCGTGCGGCAAGGGCGGGGCCGGCGCTCACGCTGAGGGACAACGCGCCGGCCAGAGCCAGGATTGCGGATGCCAGGATTGCGGATGTGGGCGGTCTCATGCGCATGAGAGCGGGCCTGATGTGGGCTGTCCCAGGTCTAGAGCGCGTCCTCGCCGGTCTCGCCGGTGCGGATTCGCATGGCCGAGCTCAAGTCGACGACAAAGACCTTGCCGTCGCCGATCTCGCCGGTCTCGGCGGCCTCCCTGATCGTCTGCACGACCTGGTCTTCGAGCTTGCTGGCGACAGCGACCTCGATTTTGATCTTCGGCACGAAGCTCACCGTATATTCGGCGCCGCGATAGATCTCGGTATGGCCCTTCTGCCGGCCGAAGCCGCGCACCTCGGTCACCGTCAGGCCCTCGACGCCGATGCCGGTCAGCGCCTCGCGCACGGCCTCCAGGCGATGGGGCTTGATAATCGCGGATATCAGCTTCATGGGCGTTGATCCTTCCTGCTCGCCAAGATGCTTGCCAGGATGCTGGTATGCGCTGGCGGTGCCTCCTGGCGCGCCATTCTAAAGATTATATCCGGTTTCGCCATGCGCGGTGAGATCGAGGCCTTCGGTTTCGTCTCGCTCGTCGACGCGCAGTCCGACGATGCCGCCCACGGCCTTGGCGATCACGAAGGTGAGGACGACCGACCAGGCGACCGTGGCGATCACGCCCACCGCCTGAACCCACAGCTGGTCACCGATGCCGACTTTCTCGCCGAGCCCCATGCCGCCAAGCGAGGCCGCGCCGAATATGGCGGTCAGCAAGGTGCCCAGGATGCCGCCGACACCGTGCACCGCAAAGACGTCGAGCGAATCGTCGATCTTCAGGCGGACACGGATCAGGCTGACCGCACCGTAACAGACGATACCGGCGGCGAGGCCGATCACCAGCGCGCCGACCGGGCCGACGAAGCCGCTCGCCGGGGTGATTGTTGCCAGCCCCGCGATCGTGCCGGTCACCATGCCGACCAGGCTGGGCTTGCCGCCCTTGACCCATTCGATGGTCATCCAGACGAGCGAGGCGGTGGCGGCCGAGGTGTGCGTGACCAGCAGCGCCATGCCCGCGCCGGCGCCGGCCGTGAGCGCGCTGCCGGCGTTGAAGCCGAACCAGCCGACCCACAGCATCGCCGCCCCCATCATTACCATGCCGGGGCTGTGCGGCGGGTGCATGTCCTGCGGAAAGCCGTGGCGCTTGCCGAGCACCAGGACGAGCACGACGGCCGACGTGCCGGCGGTCGCGTGCACGACCAGGCCGCCGGCGAAGTCCTTGACCCCCAGCCCCGCGAGCCAGCCGCCGCCCCAGACCCAGTGCGCGACGGGGGCATAGACGAGGATCAGCCAAAGCGCGGAGAAGAGGAGCACGGCGCCGAATTTCATGCGCTCGACGAAGGCGCCGACGATGAGCGCCGGGGTGATGATCGCGAAG
The DNA here is from genome assembly GCA_037387885.1 of Alphaproteobacteria bacterium. GTDB lineage: Bacteria > Pseudomonadota > Alphaproteobacteria > JAPULJ01 > JAPULJ01 > DATKZM01. The sequence goes on from JARRKQ010000027.1 coordinate 20,048, forward strand.
GTCATCTGGAAGGCGAAGAAGACGCTTTCGGGCAGCGTCGTATCGGCGCGCACCTGGCCCGCGCCGATGCCGGCGAAGAAGGCATTGTTCAGCCCACCGATCCAGCTTTGCAGGCTGCCGCCGTCGCCGAAGGCGAGGCTGTAGACGACCACCAGCCACAGCACCGAGGCAAGGCAGGCGATCGCGAAACAGTGCATCAGCACCGACAGCACGTTCTTCGAGCGCACGAGGCCGCCGTAGAAGAGCGCCAGCCCCGGCAAGGTCATGAAAAGCACCAGCGCGGTGGCCGTCAAAATCCAGGCCGTATCCGCGCCATTGACCACGGCCTCGGCCGCCAAGGCGGGCTCGGCTAGCAAAAAAACTGAGAAAAATGCGACGAAAAGCGTCGAAAGCGTCAGACCAAATGGTACGGCCGACCGGTTTGCGATCCCGGACATGGGCTGGACTCCCCCTGCTGCGCGCCCGGCCTGTCATCGGCCGGTTCCCATTATCGCGCGTCGGGCGGCATCATAGGGGAGGGGCCGCGCCGTGCACAACCAGCAGGCAGTTGCCGTGCAAATAAGCAATCGGTCGGCCGGTGAGCAGACGTTTATCCACGCCGCCGTCGGCGGACGAGGTCACGCCGCCCGGTCCTCGAGAACCGCTTCGCCCTCCCGATGGCCGGCTCCGTTCGCGGAGACCGGCGGCAGTGTCTGCCAAGCCGGACGGGTCGCCACGTCCTTGGACGCACAGCCCGAACAGCGCAGGCGCGCGCCGATCTCCGGGACCGCCTGCGCTGCGCCCATCTGGGCCACCAACAGGCGGGCCTCCAGCACCGCATTGTGGCCGCAGCGGTTGCACCAGCAAAACACGTCGAGCGCCTGGTTCATCAAATCACCCAGCGTCATCGCCGTGGTGTAGCGGGTCGCGCTTGCCAGCGCGTCTTCCTTGAGCCGACCCATCGCCGCCTCCCTTGTTTCTTGGGAAGAGAACATAACAAGAACAATAAAATCATGTCAAGCCGCCAATGACCGTTCGGCATCAAAGAGTGGGTTACGGCCTGGGCGCGGTCCAGACCAGGCGAAGCTGCTGGTCGAGCTTGGCGACGATGTCGTCGATCGAGGCGGCCTGGGTCAGCTTCCGCGGACCCGCCGTGAGCGTGAACCGGGCGGGCTTGCGTCCATTGCCCGCGAGCTTGGTGATGCTGTAGGCCGGCCGTTCGGCGGTATGACGGAAGATCGAGAAGGTAGCCCGGCCGGGGCCGTGATCGATGGCGTAATCGCGCCATTCGCCGCTCATCACCCTACGACTATAGAGCGAGAGCAGGCGGTTCAGTTCTATGCGGTTGAAAAAGACCCTGGCGGGCGGCCTGTCGCGAGCGGGAAGGCGCACCACGTCTGTCATCTCGAGGATCAGTCCAAGATCAGCATCGTCGTCATGACGTAACCTTGGCCGATTTCCGGTCGCGAGTCCAGCCACGCCGGCCCAGGTATGCGGCGGTGAATCATGCTGCGAACCGAGGCCTTGCCGAAACGGTTCGGTCGGCCCGGAATCGGCGGCTTTCCGCCAAGCTCCGCTTGATTGGGCGGCCGTTCTTTTGACTAATTCCAACTAACAATTGTGCAAAAGGCATAGCAGGATTGCAGGTCGGCCAGAACGAAGGACAGGTCGCTGTGAGGCGGGCGCTCGAGGCTGGATCGCAAGGATTGTGCGCGGTGGTTCGTTCGACCTAGTATCCCGGCATGTCAGAGGCCAAGCAAATCGGAGCCCGCACGAAGAAGTCGATCCAGCGCCGCGACGCCATCCTGGCCCGCGCGACGGAGCTCTTCGATCGCAAGGGGTTCGCCAACACCTCGCTCGACGATATCGCGCGCGCGGTCGGCATCACGCGCGAGGGGATCTACTATTATTTCAAGAACCGCTCGGAGATCCTGCTGTCCATCATCCAGCCCCAGAGCCAAGGCCTCGTTGACGGCCTGCGCGCGGTGCTTGATGACGAAACCCTCGATCACGGCGAGCGCCTCGAGGCCGCGATCCGCAACCATCTGGTCCGCTTCGACCGCTATTGCCTTGAGATGACGGTCAGCCTGCGCGACGGCTATTTCGACGATTCCGATGCCGGTGTGCTCACCGTGATGAACCGCTTCTGGAAGGACTACGAGCAGATGTGGACCGAGCTCGTCCAGGAGGGACAGGAGGCCGGCGCCTTCCGTGCCGCGGGCGATCCCAAAATGATCGCCTTCGCGATCCTCGGCATGTGCAATTGGCTCGCGCGCTGGTACGACCCCAAGGGCTCCACCTCGATCGACGATCTGATCGGCGACTATTGCGATATGATCGCCAACGGGCTGGTCGCAGCGCCGCCCGCCGCCTCCCGCGCATCGGCGTGACGGGGAATATTTTTTACGTTATCGTAAAAAATAGTTGACCCTGCATCCCTCAACCATAAGATAGACGGTGCAATCGGCTCGCACCGGGCATACGCGGATGTTCGCGTATTCAGCCGGACGTTTCCGCCGATAGCGGGCTGTCCGGGTTGAAGGAGCAGGCACGATGCAGGGTGGATCCAGCGCAACCGGCGTAGACAGCGCGAGCGGCGAACGCTACGGCGAGGCCGGGATCGGCAACGTCACGCCGGAGAACCTCTGGGAGCAGGACGAAGAATTCCGCGAGATCCTGTTCAACCTGATCAAGATCCACGTGGTCTCCGAGGATTTCGGCGCCGACGTGTTCGAGCGCAGCATCCTGCGCGCGCCGACGCCCGAGCTCAAAATGCGCATGTCCAAGACGGTGATGGAGGAATACGGCCATCATATCCGCTTCCGCGGCCTGCTCGACGAGCTCGATATCGACTGGAAGGAGTTCTGCAAGGACAAGATGCATCTGACGACCTTCGACGTGCCGATCGAGGATTGGTCCGATCAGGTGGTCTTCCTCGCCCTCGTCGACCGCGCGGCCGCGCATCAGTTTCGCCATTTCGTCAAGAGCCCGTACGAGCCCTTCCGTCGCGTCTGCCAGGCGACGCTGAACGAGGAATACGGCCATGTCGGCTTCGGCATGGACGGGGTGAAGGCAATGCTGGACGAGCCGGGCGGGCGCGAACGGATCGAGGAGGCGGTCTGGAAATGGCTGCCGGTGGGCCTGGCCTCCTTCGGCAACGATGTCTCGCGCACCAGCGACCGCTATCGCTACTGGGGCTTCAAGACCGCCAGCAATGTCGAGATGAAGACCGCCTATTACGAGCAGGTACGCGCCTTCGTCGCCAAGGATTGGGGCATCGAGATCCCCGAGACCTATACCGAATTCATGGCGCAGGCGGGCGAGCGGGTTCCCAAAGAGCTGACCCATTTGGGCTGACGGCGCTGATCGCTGTGGTGGCGCGCCCGGCACGAACGAACCGCTTCAATCCATGTCCGACTTCACCATCGAGATTGCCGGCGTCGAGAGCCAGGTTCCGGCCGGCGCCGACGAAACCGTGCTCGATGCCTGTCTGCGCGCCGGGCTCGCCATGCCCTACAACTGCCGTTCGGGCGAATGCGGCGAATGCATTGCGGCGCTGGAGGCGGGCGAGGTCGAGGAGATGCCGGGCGCAGACCCGGCCGTCTTCACCGATGTCGACCGCCGGCACGGCCGCATCCTCACCTGCATGTGCTTTCCGCGCAGCGACCTTCGCCTCGCGCTGGCGCTCCGCGACGGCGTCGCGGCCCCCCGCATCGAGCGCGTTCATGCGATGGTCGAGGCGATCGACTGGCACGGACCCAACATCGCCGAGGTCGCGCTCAGCACGCCGGGTGCGCTCGACTACCGGGCCGGCCAGTATTTCGAGTGGGTGCTGCCGGGCATCACGCCCGACCGCAGCTTTTCCGCCGCCAACCGCGCCGGCAGCGACGTCATCCGCTTCCACGTCCGGCTTTACCCCGACGGGGCGGTCGGTCGGTACATCAACGAGGAGATGACGGTCGGCGGGATCGTCGAGCTCGTCGGCCCTTACGGGCATTTCGGCTTCTCGGAGAACGATCACCGCCCGGCGATCTGCGTTGCCGGCGGCACCGGCATGGCCCCGATCCGCGCCGTCCTCGACGAGGCCTTTGCGAGGGGCGACGGCCGGCCGATCCGCTACTTCTATGGCGCCCGCAGCCAGGCCGATCTCTATGCGCTGGACGACATCGCGGCCTGGCAGGAAGCGCAGCCGCAGTTGCGCTTCACGCCGGTGCTATCGGAAGAGCCGGATGGCTCCGATTGGCCCGGCGCGCGGGGGTTGGTGACCGATGTGTTGGCCGCCGAGATGGGCGACGCCTTCGGCGCCGAGGCCTTTCTCTGCGGGCCGCCGGCCATGATCGACGCTGCGATCGAGGTGCTGCTCACCGCCGGGCTCGACGAGGCCGATATCTACTACGACAAGTTCACGCCGACCCGTTGACCTTGGCGGTCACTGCGCCACCGCTTCTATCCTCACCAGGACGCCCTCGTCCGAATCCGTCAGCATGTAGAGATAGCCGTCAGGCCCCTGACGCACGTCGCGGATGCGCTCGCGGAAGGCTTTGAACAGGCGCTCTTCCTTCACCACCTTTTCGCCGTCGACCACCAGGCGCGAGAGCAGCTGGAAGCTGAGCGCGCCGACGAACACGTTGCCCTTCCATTTCGGGTATTTGTCACCGGTGTAGAAGGCCATGCCCGACGGCGCGATCGACGGATCCCAATAGTGGATCGGCTGCTCCATGCCCGCCTTGTGCGTGCCTTCGCCGATCTTGCCGCCCCAATAGTGTCGGCCATAGGCGATCACCGGCCAGCCGTAGTTGCGGCCGGGCAGGGGGATATTGATCTCATCACCGCCGCGCGCGCCGTGCTCGACTGTCCAAAGCTTGCCGGTTACCGGGTGAAGCGCCGCACCCTGCGGATTGCGGTGTCCATACGACCAGATCTCCGGTCGGTAGCCGGACTTGCCTACAAAAGGATTGTCCTTGGGGATCGTGCCGTCGCGGTTGATGCGCACGACCTGGCCGCGATTGACACTGGGGTCCTGCGCGCGCTCGCGCTGGCCCCGCTCGCCGACGGTGATGAAGAGCGTGCCATCGCGCGCGATGACCAGGCGCGAGCCGAAATGGCGGCTGGTCCCGGCCTTCGGCGTCTGGCGGAAGATCACCTTGAGATTTTTCAGCGCGCGGTCCTTGAGGGTTGCGCGCGCCACGGCCGTGCCGGCGCCGCCTGCGCCCGGCTCGGCATAGGAGAGATAAATCACCCGGTTGGTCCCAAAATCGGGATCGAGGATCACGTCGAGCAACCCGCCCTGGCCCCGCGCATAGACGCGCGGCACGCCCTTGATCGGTGCGGATAGTTTTCCGCCCTGTTCGACGATGCGCAGCCGGCCCGGACGTTCGGTCACCAGGATCCGGCCGTCGGGCAGGAAGGCGAACGACCAGGGATGCTCCAGCCCCTTGGCCACGGTCACCAGGCGTAGCCGGTAGTGCTCGGATTTGTAGACGGTTTCCGCCGCCACCGGCCCGGAGACCATCGTCACGGCCAGCAGCGCCACCAGCGATTGCACGGAATATTGCCTTAAAACTCGCATTACCTCAGCCTCCCGCCATTCGTTCGCTGATTTGCTCATCCTGACATGGCCAGAAAGCGGTCCGGGACAAGACTGCTCCGCGAAATGTGAACAGGGTCGACGACCCCCCGCTCCCCGTTGCAGAGCTTCAACGCGCGGTCTATGTTTGCGCGCCCTCGGCCGGCGCAGGCGGCGCCGTGCCCGGACAGTCCCCGGAGCTTCGATTGGCCAGGAAGAGATCAAAGACCGACAAGCGCGATGACGCCCCGGTCGACGAAGACGACCATCTCGACGCCCAGCTCTTCAAAGAGGTGGACGAGGAGGTCAGGCGCGACCGCTATACGGAGATCTGGAAGTCCTACGGCAAATACATTACCGGCGCCGTGGCGGCGATCATCCTGGGAACGGCAGCGATTGTTTTCTGGCAGCGCTACCAGGTCTCGGTCGCCGGCAAGGAGGGCGAGACATACGTGGCCGCGCTGGCGCTCGCCCAGTCGGGCAAGGCCGACGAAGCGATCAAGGCGCTGGATGCCGTCGCCGCCGAGTCCGGTGGTGGCTACAAGACCATGGCCCGATTGCAGGCGGCCGCGCTGCATGCCAAGAAGGGCGAGACCCGCAAAGCCGCGGCGCTCTATGACGCCGTGTCCGCCGATAGCGGCGCCGACCAGGCCCTCCGTGATATGGCGCGGCTTCTGTCCGTGCTGACCGAGCTCGACACCGGCAAGCCGGCCGAACTCACGGCGAAGATCGCGCCGCTCGCCAAGGGCGACGGTCCCTGGCACCATTCGGCGCTGGAGTTGACCGGGCTGTTGGCGCAGAAATCGGGTGACGTGAAGCGCGCGCGCGAAATCTTCACCCGGCTTGCCGATGACGCGACCGCGCCCACCAATTTGCGGGCCCGTGCGCGGATATTGCTTGGCTCGCTGGGCGGATCGTGAGCGAACTCTTAATCGACGGGGTGGCGGCAATTGGCTGGAGCATTTGGCGTGAACGCAGACTCTGAAGGCAGCGATCGGTTCCGCCCCCGCCAGGGTCGCGTAATCGGGATGGTCTTGCTGGCGGCCTTGGCGCTGTCCGGCTGCGAGTCGTCGTGGAACCCCTTCCGCACCAAGGAGGATCCACCGCTTCCGGGCGCCCGGATCCCGGTCCTCGAAGCCGATGTGGCGCTGCGCCCCGATCCGCGGCTGAAGGACCTTGAGGTCGCGCTGCCGAAGCCGCGCACCAATCCCGAATGGCCGCAGGCCGGCGGCTATGCGAATCACGCCATGTATCACCTGGCGCTGGCGCCTAATCCGAGCCGCGCCTGGTCCGTCAGTATCGGTTCCGGCTCGTCGAAATCGCGGCGCCTGATCGTGCAGCCGATCGTCGGTGGCGGCCGCATCTTCACCATGGATGCGCGCTCGCGCGTCGCCGCCTTCGACGCCGCGTCGGGCAGCCGGCAATGGTCCAAATCGGTGCTGCCCAGCAAGGACGACGAAGGCGATCTGGCCGGCGGTCTCGCCTACAGCAAGGGCAGGGTCTACGTGGCCACTGGTGCGGCCGAGGTGCTCGCGCTCGATGCCGCGAGCGGCAAGGAGATCTGGCGGGTGCACGTCAGCGCGCCGATGCGCGCAGCACCCACCGTGGGCGGCGGCCGCGTCTATGTGGTCACGGTCCAGAACGAGCTGATCGCCCTGGAGATCGAGAAGGGCAAGGAGGTCTGGCGCCACACCGGCATCCCAGAGGCCGCCGGCTTCCTCGGCCATGCCAGCCCCGCCTATTCGCAGGGCGTACTGATCGTCCCGCACACGTCGGGCGAGGTTTACGCGCTGCGCGCCGACAATGGCCGGCGGCTGTGGTCGGATCAGATCGCCTCGATCCGCCGCGTCACCTCGGTCGCCAAGCTCACGCATATCAGGGGCCATCCGGTCATCGACAACGGCCGCGTCTACGTCGTCAGCCATAGCGGCCGCCTCGCGGCCATCGAGCTTCGCACCGGCAACCGGGCCTGGGATGTCGATGTCGGCGCCTTGCAGACGCCCTGGGTCGCCGGCGACTACCTCTACATCCTGACCAATGACGGCAAGCTCGCCTGCATCCGCCGCGACAACGGCCGGATCAAATGGTCGGTGGCACTGCTTCCTTATGTCGACAAGAAGAAGCAGAAAGATTCGATCTTCTGGGTGGGTCCCGTGCTCGCGGGCGACCGGCTGATCGTCAGCGGCTCGCATGGTGAGGCCTTCACGATATCGCCCTATACCGGCCAGGTGCTTGGCCGGCTGCACATGCCCGACGGTGTCCTGATCCCGCCGCTCATCGCCCGCAACACGCTTTATATTCTGGACGACGACGGCGATCTGGCCGCCTATCGGTAAGCCGATCATCAGGCCAATCAACGGGAATGAGCGATGTATACGGTCGCGATCGTCGGGCGGCCGAATGTCGGCAAATCGACCCTCTACAACCGCCTCGTCGGCAAGCGCGAGGCTTTGGTCGATGATGCCCCTGGCCTGACCCGCGACCGCCGCGAGGGTGACGCGTCGCTCGGCGGTCTTGCCTTCCGGGTGATCGACACGGCGGGGCTGGAAGAGGCCGAGGCCGACACGCTTGAAGCGCGCATGACCCAGCAGAGCGAGCGCGCCGTCGCCGACGCCGATCTCGTGCTCTTCCTGATCGATGCCCGGGCGGGTTTGACGCCGCTCGACCGGCATTTCGCAGCACTGCTCCGGCGCAGCGGCAAGCCGCTCGCCCTTATCGCCAACAAATGCGAAGGCAAGGGCGGCGAGGCCGGACTGGTCGAGGCCTTCGATCTGGGGCTTGGCGAGCCGATCCCGATCTCCGCCCAGCACGGCGACGGCTTGAGCGATCTCTACGACGTCCTTGCGGCGCATGCGCCGCCGGAAACGGAGGCCGCAGGGGACGAAGAAGACGAGGAGCGGGCGCTCCGCCTCGCCATCGTCGGGCGCCCCAATGTCGGCAAGTCCACCCTGGTCAACCGGCTGCTCGGCGAGGACCGGGTGCTGACCGGCCCCGAGCCCGGCGTCACGCGTGATGCGGTCTCGATCGACTGGTCGTATGAAGGCCGGCCGATCGCGCTTCACGACACGGCCGGGTTGCGCCGCCGTGCGCGCATCGACGACCGCATGGAAAAGCTTTCCGCCAGCGACGCGATCCGCGCCATCCGCTTCGCCCACTGCGTCATCCTGATGATCGATGCGAGCGAGATCGAGCCGAATACCGGCTCGCTCCACCGGCAGGATCTCACCATCGCCCGCACCGTGCTCGAGGAAGGCCGTGCCCTCGTCGTCGCCGCCAACAAATGGGATGCGGTCGAGGACCGCGCCCGCGTGCGGGCGCGTATCGAGGAAAGCATCGAGGACTCGATGGGCCAGGCGCGCGGCGTACCGATCGTCCAGATCACCGCGCTCGACGGCACCGGCGTGAAGAAGCTGATGGAGGCGGTCTTCGCGGTCGATGCACGCTGGAACAAGCGTTTGCCCACCGCCGCGCTCAACAAGTGGCTCGAAGACATGATCGACCGGCACCCGCCGCCCATCGCCAAGGGGCGGCGCCTGCGTCTGCGCTATCTCACCCAGGTCAACACCCGCCCGCCGAGCTTCGCGATCTTCGTCAGCCGCCCGGTCGAGCTGCCCAGCGCCTACCGGCGCTATCTGGTCAACGGTCTCCGCGAGGCGTTCGGGCTCGACGGCGTGCCGATTCGCTTGATGATGCGCAAGGGCAAGAACCCTTATGAAAAGGAAAAGCGCTAGCGAAAAGGAAAAGCGCTAGAAGTGGATGTGCCGGTTGGCACCATCACGACACCGGCTTCACCCGCACGTTGATGCTGATGATGCGCCACTGTCCGCCCTCGCGCACATAGCGGAGATCGAAGATCACCTGCGAGGGACGCGTCGGATAGTGGCCTTTCAAAACGAGCGCGCCATTGTCGGTGAGCTTGGGCGCGGGATCGAATTGCGGCTTCACGCCCTGGATCGGCGCGAGGCTGATGCCCTGGGTGATGAATTTGTGGAAGACGCCCTGGATCTGCTCGGCGGTGTACTTCGTCCGCATGGCGCGCGACAGCGAGGCGTGGAAGGCGGTGAAGTCCTTGCTCTGCACCGCCGCATTGAAATCGAGCAGCGAGCGCGTCACCAGCGCCTCGGTCTCGGCCAGCGGCGGCAGGCCGCCGCCCGATATGCCGCCCGCCGGGAAGGTCATGCCGTAGACGCGCCAGGCCCCGCCGGTCTTGACGAGTCCGATATGCGCGGGGAGCTTCGTGCCGTCCCGTAACTCGATCGACCCTTTGAGGAGCACCCGGTCGCCGCTGATCTCGCGCGAGGTCCAAGACGCCGACTTGAACTTGTCCATGCCGAAGCGGCGCACGGCGATACGGAAGGCGCTCAGCGCCTGGCGTTGGCGAAAGAGCGGCGCGGCCTCCTTGTAGGCCCGCTCGATGCGGCCGTTGCCGACATGGTCGAGGAAGGTGTTCGCTGCTTCGGCGGCCGGGTTGGTCGCGATGAAGACCACCGCGATCACGATGCCGATCACGACGACGACACCCGCGCCGCCGACCAGAACCCATTTCCATGCCTTCATTGCGTGACCTTTACTGAGGAACTGGCAGTCATTCAGATCGCCCCGACCGACTTGCCGCACCGCGCGAAAGCGTCCAGCACCTCGTCGAGATCGGCTTCGGTGTGCTCCGACGATACGATCGTGCGCAGCCGCGAGGCATCCTCCGCGACGATAGGATAGGTGACCGCGACCGCGAATACACCCGCCTCCATGAGCGCATTGCGAAGCGCCTTCGTCTTTGCGGCATCGCCGATGATGACGGGGATCAACGGCGTTTCGCTGACGCCGGTGTCGTAGCCGAGCGATTTCAGACCCTCTCGGAAATAGTCCGCGCGCGCCCATAGGCGCGCGATCCGCTCGGGCTCCGCCTCGACGATATCGAGCGCCTTCAAGGCCGCCGCCGTGTCGGCGGGGGTAAGGGTCGAGGCGCTGAAGAACTGCGCCCGGTGGCGCTGCTCGAGCCAGCGGATCAGATCCCGCGAACCCGCGATATAGCCGCCCATGATGCCGAGCGCCTTGGAGAGCGTGCCGACCTGGATCGCCACCCGGCCTTCGAGCCCGAAATGGTCGACCGTGCCGCGCCCGCCCTTGCCGATCACGCCGACCGCATGGGCGTCGTCGACGTAAGCGAAGGCGCCTGCCGCTTCCGCTGCCTTGATAAGCCCGGGCAGGGGCGCGATGTCGCCGTCCATGGAGAAGATGCCGTCGGTGACCAGCGCGATCCGCCGCGCGCCGGACGCCTTCGCCTCCTTGAGCTTCGCTTCGGCGTCCGCAACTTCGCCGTGCGCATAGACGTGCACTTTGGCGCGGCTCATGCGCGCGCTGTCGATCAGGCTCGCGTGATTGAGCGCATCGCTGACGATCGCGTCGTGCTCGCCGAGCAATGCGGGGAAAATACCGACATTGGCGACATAACCTGTCTGGGTCACCAGCACGGCCTCGACGCCCTTAAAGGCGGCGAGACGCGCTTCGAGCTCGTCATGGAGGGCCAAGTTCCCGCACGCGTTCCGCGCCGAGGCCACACCCGCGCCGTAGCGGTCGAGCGCTTTGGCAGCGGCGAGCTTCACCGCCGGATGGTTGGCGAGCCCCAGATAGTTGTTGGCCGCCAGGTTGATGACCGGCCGGCCGTTGAGCACCGTGCGCGGCTCCTGCGGCGCCTCCAGCGTCGGCCAGTCCATGACAAGCCTGTCGTCCTCGAGCTTCGCGAGACTGTCGGTCAGGAAATCGAGCGGGCCGGAGGTCATAATTTCTGGCCCTATGACGACACCCGCACGACCTCGCCGTTCATCGAGCAGGACGCCTCGGCGAGCGTCACGAAATCCTCAGTGATCGCATCCGGCGTGGGCAGGGTCATCGGGTCCTCGCCGGGCATGGCCTTGGCGCGCATGCCGGTGCGGACGGTCGCGGGGTCGAGGATGTTGGCGTTGACGTTCGTCTGCTCGTTCTCCGACGCGTAGATCTTCACCAGCATTTCGAGCGCCGCCTTGGAGACCGCGTAACCGCCCCAATAGGGAAACACCTTACGCGCGACGCCGGAGCTCACGAAGATCGCCCGGCCGGCCTCGGATGCCTGCAGCAAAGGATCGAGTGAGCGGATCAACCGCCAATTGGCGGTGAGATTGGTCGCCATCACCGCGTCCCAGTCTGAAGGCTCGATATGCCCGAGCGGCGAAAGCTCGCCCAGGATACCGGCATTGCCGACCAGCACGTCGAGCCGCCCGAAGCGCTCGTAGAGCGCAGCCCCCATGCGGTCGATCTCGTCGTAGTCGGTGAGGTCGAGGGGCACCAGGGTGGCGCCGGTATCTTCGCCATCACCACGCGCCGCCCTGATCGCGTCGTCGACCTCTTCGAGCCCGCCTTGCGTGCGCGCGACCAGCACGACGTGCGCGCCCTCGGCGGCGAAGCGCTTGGCCACCGCGGCGCCGATGCCGCGCGATGCGCCAGTGACGAGCGCGATACGGCCCGCAAGCCGGCCTTCACCCGAAAGCGACGTCATGGGGGGTCAGCTCACCTCTTCGAGCAGCGAGAGCTGCGAGGCGACGGTGCCTTCGTCGAGATCCTGGAGCCGCGTTGGATAGTCGCCGGAGAAACAGGCATCGCAGAACTGCGGCGCTTCCTTGATGCGTGCCTCCTCGCCCATCGCCCGGTAGAGCCCGTCCATCGAGATGAAGGCCAGGGAATCGACGCCGATATGCTCGGCCATGCCCTCAACATCGAGCTTCGAGGCGAGCAGCTTCTCGCGCGCCGGCGTATCGATGCCGTAGAAGCAGGAATGGGTGGTCGGCGGGCTGGAGATGCGCAGATGCACCTCGCGCGCGCCGGCACCGCGCACCATCTCGACGATCTTCGTCGAGGTCGTGCCGCGCACGATCGAATCGTCCACCAGCACGACGCGCTTGCCGGCGATCTGGGCGCGGTTGGCGTTGTGCTTGAGGCGCACGCCCAGATGGCGGATCTGATCGGTCGGCTCGATGAAGGTCCGCCCGACATAGTGGTTGCGGATAATGCCGAGCTCAAAGGGAATGTTGGCTTCCGAGGCATAGCCGATCGCCGCCGGCACGCCCGAATCGGGCACCGGGATCACTACATCGGCCTCGACCGGGTTCTCCCGGGCGAGCTCGCTGCCGATGCGTTTGCGGGCCTCATAGACATTGACGCCCTCAACGATGCTGTCCGGCCGCGAGAAGTAGATGAACTCGAAGATGCAGAAGCGTTTCCGCCGCGGCGGGAAGGGATGCATGCTGTGCACGCCGTCCTGGTCGAGCACCACCATTTCGCCCGCCTCGATATCGCGCACGAATTCCGCGCCCAGGATGTCGAGCGCGCAGGTCTCCGAGGCCAGGATATGCGCGCCGTCGAGCTTGCCGAGGACCAGTGGGCGCACGCCCAACGGGTCGCGCACGCCGATCACCTTCTTGCGGCTGATCAGGACGAAGGAATAGGCACCCTCGACCTGGCGCAGCGCGTCGATCACCCGGTCGACCAGGCGCTTGCCCCGCGAGGTGGCGATGAGCTGGATGATGACCTCGGTGTCGGTCGTCGACTGGAAGAGGTGGCCGCGCTCGACCAATTCCGTGCGCAGCGCCAGTGCATTGGTGAGATTGCCGTTATGCGCAACTGCGAGCCCGCCGAAGGCGAAATCGGCGAAGAGCGGCTGCACGTTCCGCATCGCCGTCTCGCCGGTGGTCGAATAGCGCGTATGGCCGATGGCAAGCGCGCCGGGCAGGCGGCCGATCATCTCCTCGGAGGTGAAGTTGTCGCCGACATGGCCGCGCGCCTTCTGGGTGTGAAAGTGCTCGCCGTCGAAGCTGACGATGCCGGCGGCTTCCTGACCGCGATGCTGCAGCGCATGCAGGCCGAGCGCGGTGTGCGCGGCCGCGTCGTCGGAACCGAAGATCCCGAAGACCGCGCATTCCTCGTGCAGCTTGTCGTCGTCGAAGGGATCGGTCGTCAGTTGCTCAGGGTCGATCACAGGGTCGATCACAGGGTCGCTCATAGTGTCGGCTTTCGGATCGCTCATGGCTTCGTCCTCAGCCTCCTGTCGTGGCGCCGGTGGCGCCAGGCGTCTCGGGAAGATCGGGCAGTTTCGGCAATTTCGGCAGCAGGTTCTTGATGGCCTTGTCCTTGTCGAGCTGTTCGCCGGTGCGCTTGCGCATCTCGTTGATGCCGACGTCGCTGCCCTTGAGGAAGTCCTCTGGCACGAGCCGCACCAGCACGCCGGCACCGTAAGCCAGCACTGGGCGCGAGCGGGCGTCCTTGACCCAGACCGGCTGCTCCTCGGGCTTGTAGGCCCAGTTGAAGAGGAGGAAGGCGAGGCACAATAGCACAAGGCCCCGCACCGCTCCGAACACGAAGCCCAGCGACCTGTCTAAAGGCTTGAAATCGGTATTGTGGACCCGTTTGGCAAGCCAGCCGCTGCCCAGCGATATGATCGACAGCGTCGCCAGGAAGATGATCAGCGCGGCCCCGAGATCCGCCGCGAGCGGGATCGAGATGTATTTGCGCGCAAACGGCTGCACATACGGGAATATGTAAAGCGTGGCGAAGGCCGCGGCGATCCAGCCCGCCACCGAGAGCAGCTCCCGCACGATGCCGCGCGAGAAGGCCAAAAGGGCGGAAATCACGATGACCGCCAAGACCCCGATATCGAGGGGGTTCATGGCGCCTCCGCTTCCATGGCGGCGCCACGCGGCCCGAGCCCCTCATCGAAGCGCTCGACCAACTCGCTCAAATGACCGATCGGATGCAGCGTCAATGCCGCCTTGCCCCGCTCGCGTGCGCCTTTGCGCTTCGGCAACCACGCTTCGGTAAAGCCCAACTTCGCGGCCTCCTTGAGGCGGTTGTCGGTCTGGCTCACTGGCCGGATCTCGCCCGAAAGTCCGATCTCGCCGAACACCACTGTGCCCTGCGCCATGGGCCGGTTGGCGAGCGAGGAGATCAATGCTGCCGCCACCGCGAGGTCGGCCGCCGGCTCGGATATCCGCAAGCCGCCGGCGACGTTTAGGTACACATCCCGTCCAGCGAGCGCAAGGCCGCACCGGGCCTCCAGCACGGCCAGGATCATATGGAGCCGCCCGAGGTCCCAGCCGACCACCGCGCGGCGCGGCGTGGCGAAGGCGGAGGGGGCCACAAGCGACTGTATTTCCACCAGAATCGGCCGCGTGCCCTCCATGCCCGCAAAGATTGCAGCGCCCGAAACCGGCTCGCCCAGCGCATCGCGTTCGCCAAGGAACAGCGACGAGGGATTGGCCACCTCGATCAGCCCGCCGTCGCTCATCTCGAAGACGCCGATTTCGTCGGTCGGCCCGAAACGGTTCTTGACCGCGCGCAGGATCCGGAACTGGTGGCCCCGCTCGCCCTCGAAGTAGAGCACCGTGTCAACCATGTGCTCGAGCACGCGTGGCCCCGCGATCGTGCCTTCCTTGGTGACATGGCCGACCAGCACGACGACGGCGCCCCGGCGCTTGGCCGCGCGGATCAGCTCCTGGGCGCTGGCGCGCACCTGGGCCACCGTGCCAGGGGCGGATTCGAGGTTGTCGACGAACATGGTCTGGATCGAATCGATCACGGCGATGGCCGGACCATCGCCGGCGTCGAGCGTCTCGGCGATATTCCGCACATTGGTCGCCGTCGCCAGCGCCACCGGCTTTTCGCCAACGCCGAGGCGCTCGGCGCGCAGGCGCACCTGATCGGCCGCTTCCTCGCCGGAGATATACGCCGCCGGCACCTGTCCCGTCAGCGCGGCCGCGACCTGCAGCAGCAGCGTCGACTTGCCGATCCCCGGATCGCCGCCGACCAGGATGGCCGAGCCCGGCACCAAGCCGCCGCCGGTCACCCGGTCGAACTCGGCGATACCGCTCACGAGTCGCGCCGGCCCGCGGTCGTTTTCGCGCGGCTTCAGATCCTCGAAGGCGAGCTTCTTGCCCTTGCCGCCGCCGAGCCCGCGCGGAACGCTCTCGCGCGGCGCTTCCTCGACGATCGAGTTCCAAGCCCCGCAATCGCCGCAGCGCCCCGCCCATTTGCCATGCACGGCGCCGCATTCCTGGCAGACGAAGCGGGAGGCGGCTTTAGCCATGACGGGTCACCGCCGCACCTGCATCTGGATCGGACCCTCCGCCTTGCCGTGGATGAATTGCTCCACGTAGTCGTTCCCCGACTGGTCGATGGTCGCGACCGGGCCGGTCCAGATGATCTTGCCTTCGTGCAGCATGGCGACCCGGTCGGCGATGCGCCGGGCGCTGGTCATGTCGTGGGTGATCGAGAGCGCCGTGGCGCCGAGGCCGCGCACGCATTCGACGATCAGCTTGTCGATCACGTCGCCCATGATCGGATCGAGCCCGGTCGTCGGCTCGTCGAAAAAGATGATCTCGGGATCGGTGGCGATGGCGCGGGCAAGGCCGACGCGTTTGCGCATCCCGCCCGACAGCTCGGCCGGCCAGAGGTCCGCGACGTCGGCTCCGAGACCCACCTGGGCCAGCTTCTCCACCGCCTTCTCGTGCGCAGACTCGCGCTCCATGCCCTCGCCCTGGATCAGGCCGAAGGCGACGTTCTCCCAGACCTGCAGCGAGTCGAACAGCGCGGCGCTCTGGAACAGCATGCCGATCTTGGCGTTCACCCGGTCGAGCGCGCGGCCGCGCAGGCCCACCACCTCCTCGCCGTCGATCTGGATGCTGCCGGCATCGGGCTGGACCAGACCCAGAATACATTTCAGCGCCACCGACTTGCCCACGCCCGAGCCGCCGATGATGACGACCGATTCGCCCACCCCGACATCGAGGTCGAGGTCCCGCAGCACATGCTTGGTTCCAAAGGCGACGGAGAGCCCGCGGATGCGGATCTTCGGCCGGGCGCTGGTGTCCGCGTCCATCAGCCGACCCCGAAAAAGAGGGCGGTGATCAGGTAGTTGGCGCCGAGGATCAGGATCGAGGCCGAGACCACCGAGTTGGTGGTCGCAGCGCCCACGCCCTGCGCGCCGCCGCTCGAGTGGTAGCCGTGATAGCAGCCCATCAGCGAGACGATGAAGCCGAAACAGGCCGCCTTCACGATGCCCGAGACGACGCCCAAGGTCTCCACATAGCGCCAGGTCTGGGCAAGATAGTTGGCGGCATTGAAGTCGAGCTGGTAGACGGCGATCAGATAGCCGCCGAAGACGCCGATGATGTCGCCGACGACCACCAGGATCGGCAGCATCGTCAGCCCGGCGATCAGGCGCGGCGCGATCAGGTATTTGAACGGGTTGGTGGACAGCGTCGAGAGTGCGTCGATCTGCTCGGTCACGCGCATGGTGCCGATCTCCGCCGCCATCGCAGCACCAATGCGCCCCGCCACCATCAGCCCCGCCAGCACCGGCGCCAACTCGCGCGTGACCGCGAAGACCACGATGGTCGCCGTGGCCGACTCAGCGTTGACGCTGGAAAAGCTCGAATTGGTCTGAAGCGCCAGCACCATGCCGGTGAAAATCGTCGTCAGCCCCACGACGGGCAGCGAGTAGTAGCCGATCTCCACCATCTGACGCATGACGAGACGGGGATAGATCGGCGGCCGCACGCAATGCGAGGTCGCGCGCACGGTGAACAGACTGAGCCGTCCGGTCGCGGCCAGAAAGTTGAGGAACACCCGGCCGATGGGTTGGAGGATCGGCATGGGATTCCGTCAGGCGCCGGTGTAGCGCCGCGCATAGCGGGCGCCCAGGCTGGTCAGGATCTCGTAGCCCATGGTGCCCGCATCCGCGCCGATCTCGTCGACCGAGTATCGCTCCGAGATCATCTCGACCATCGCGCCGGGATGCGCGATCGCGTCGGGCACGGCGGTGACGTCGAGCGTGATCAGATCCATCGAGACGCGGCCGACCACCGGGACCTTGTGATCGCCCAAAAAGGCGTGTCCCCGGTTACTCAAAGAGCGAAGATAACCGTCCGCGTAACCTACTGGCACAGTTGCGATTTTCGTGATCCCCGTAACCCCGTGTGTGGCACCGTATCCAACGGTTCGGGGGCTGTCAATCGAGCGCAATTGTAAGATCGGCGCCTCCAGCTTAACCACGTGCCGCATGACGTTTTCGGTGCCCGGCCGCGGGTTCACGCCGTAGAGCGCGGCGCCCGGCCGCACCAGGTCGAAGTGATAATCGGGGCCGAGAAAGATGCCGGACGAGTTGGCGAGGCTGGCGGGCAGGACCGGCAAACGCGCCCGCGCCGCCTCGAAGCGCGCGCGCTGTTCGGCATTGAGCGGATGATCGGGCTCTTCGGCAACGGCCAGATGGCTCATCAGCCAGGTGATCTCGACCCCATCGAGCAGGGTGTGGTCGTCCGCCACCCGGTCGATCTCGGCATCCGACAGCCCGAGCCGCGACATGCCGGTGTCGATATGGAGGATGGCGGGGAGCCGCGTGCCGTCCTCGACGCCCTGCGCGGCCCAGGCGGCAACCGCCTCGAGGCTGTTCAGCACCGGCACCAGGTGATGCGAGGCGAATTCGGCTTCCGCTCCCGGTGCAGCGCCGTTGAGAACGGCGATTATGGCGTCCGGCGCCGTTTGCCGGATCGCCAGAGCTTCGCCCAGATGGGCGACGAAGAAGGTTTTGCAGCCTGCCGTCAGAAGCGCGCGCACGATCGGCACTGCGCCGGTCCCGTAACCATCGGCCTTGACGACGCCCGCGCATTCCGCGCCGGGCGCCGTGTCGCACAGCGTCCGGTAGTTCGCGACGACGGCGTCGAGGTCGATCGTGAGGGTCGTGCCGGTGGCGTGCGCGGGCGTCGGCACCTCAGCCGAAATCCTCGGGCATGTGATCGTCGCGCGCCAGATCGCCGAAGCGGGTCAGCGAGGGATCGAAGGCGAGCTCGACCTTGCCGATCGGCCCATGGCGCTGCTTGGCGATGTGCACTTCGGCCATGCCGTGGATCGCTTCGCCGTGCTCGATCCAGCGTGCATGGCGGTCCTGGAACTTGGCTTCGTCCTCGTCGTCCTTGCGCTTGGGCTCGGCGCGCTCGTGATAGTACTGGTCGCGGTAGATGAACATGACGACGTCGCTATCCTGCTCGATCGAGCCCGATTCGCGGAGATCGGCAAGCTGCGGGCGCTTGTCGTCGCGCTGCTCG
>JARRKQ010000027.1:38731-65465 GCA_037387885.1 Alphaproteobacteria bacterium
CGCGATCACCGGCACTTCGAGCTCCTTGGCGAGCGCTTTGAGCGAGCGGGTGATGTCTGAGATTTCCTGCACGCGGTTGTCCGACCGCGCGTTCAGCGAGCCGCCCAGGAGCTGCAGGTAGTCGACCACGATCAGGCCGAGCCCCTTCTGCTGGCGTTTCAGGCGCCGCGCTCGCGTCCGCACGGTGGAGACCGAGAGCGCCGGCGTGTCGTCGATGAAGAGCGGCACCCGCGACAGCTCCTGGCTCACCGTGGCGAAGTTGATGAAATCCTCGTCCTTGATGTCGCCGCGCCGGATCTGGTGGCTGGGCACGCGGGCTTCCTGGCTGAGCAAGCGCGTCGCCAGCTCTTCCGAC
This sequence comes from Alphaproteobacteria bacterium, assembly GCA_037387885.1. GTDB lineage: Bacteria > Pseudomonadota > Alphaproteobacteria > JAPULJ01 > JAPULJ01 > DATKZM01. The sequence continues at coordinate 39,087 of JARRKQ010000027.1, forward strand.
GACATTTCGAGCGAGAAGAAGGCGACCACGTTGCGGTCGTCATCCTCTTCGTCCTTCTTCATCCAGGCCGCCCGGGTCGCGCGGGCGGCGTTGAAGGCGATCGAGGTCGCGAGCGCGGTCTTGCCCATCGAAGGCCGACCCGCAAGGATGATGAGATCGGAGGGGTGAAGCCCGCCCAGCTTGGTGTCGAGATCGCGCAGACCCGTGGAGACGCCGGCGACATGGCTGTCGCGCTTGTAGGCGATCTCGGCCAGCTTGACCGCCTCGGTCAGCGCCACACCGAAATCGACGAAGCCGCCTTCGGTATGGCCGTGCGTGGCGAGCTGATAGAGCCCGTCCTCGGCGATCTCGATCTGCTGCTTGGCGTTCGTCTCGAGCTCGACGTCGTAAGCGCGGTTGACCACGTCGCCGCCGAGATTGATCAGCTCGCGGCGCAAATGCCGGTCGAAGATGGCCTGGCCGTAATCCTCGGCATTGATGATGGTGACGACCGAGGCAGCGAGGCGGGAGAGGTATTGCGTGCCGCCGATCTCGTTCAGATCGCCGTCCTGCTCGAAATAGTTCTTGAGCGTGACGGGGTCGGCGATCTGGCCGTGATCGATCAGCCGTCCGGCAACCTCGTAGATGCGGCCGTGGCGCGCATCGGCGAAATGCTCGGGGCGCAGGAACTCCGAGACCCGGTCGTAGGCGCGGTTGTTTGTGAGGATCGGCGGTGGGATCAGTGGTTGGCATAGGGGCACCAATAGCGGGCGCACGTCGTGCGCGCTAGCACCAAATACCTCCGTCCCCAAAAAAGGTATTCACACCCTGATTATGACGGGGATAAGGCGGTGGCAGGCCGCCCCGTCAGCGACCTCAATGCGCGAGGTCGCCGGCGTGGCCGAGCGAGCGCTCCCAATCGGTGATGTAGTCGCGGGTCAGCGGCACCGCATCCTGGCGCTTGGCGATCTGGATCTGGAAGACCATCTGGTTGAAGTAGCGGAACGAGATCTCGCAGCCCTGCAGATAGAATTCCCACATGCGGCAGAAGCGCTCGTCGTAGAGCTCCGCCACCTCGTCGCGGTTGGCCTGGAAGCGCCGGTTCCATTCCTTGAGCGTCTCGGCGTAGTGGAGCCGCAGGATCTCGATATCGGTCACCCAAAGCCCGGCATTCTCGATCGCCGCCATCGTTTCCGACAGCGCCGGCGTGTAGCCGCCTGGGAAGATGTATTTGCGCAGCCAGGGATTGGTCGTGCCCGGCGGCTCCATGCGCCCGATCGAATGCAGCACGAAGACGCCGTCGTCGGTCAGAAGCTCGCGCACCTTGTAGAAATACTCCGGGTAATGCTTGGCGCCGACATGCTCGAACATGCCGACCGAGACGATGCGGTCGTAGCGCCCGTCGTCCTCGCGGTAATCACGCAGGTGAAACCGCACGCGCCGGTCGAGCTTCAAATCCTTGGCGCGCTTGTTGGAGAGCTTGTGCTGCTCTTCCGACAGCGTCACCCCGGTCACGTCGACCTGCGCGACCTGCGCCAGATAAAGCGCGAGCCCGCCCCAGCCGGAGCCGATGTCGAGCACCTTCTGGCCGGGCTCCAGCAGGAGCTTCGCCGCGAGGTGGCGTTTCTTGCTGTCCTGGGCGACCTCCAGCGTGTCGTTGCCACTGCCGAAATAGGCGCAGGAATACTGCCGGTCCTTGTCGAGGAAGAGGTCGTAGAGCCGGCCGTTCAGATCGTAGTGGTGCGCCACGTTCTTGCGCGCGGTGCGCAGCGGGTTGTGCTGTTCGATGCGGCGGCGCATCTGCGTCATGCCGCGCGCAAGCGGTCCGCTGACGGCGCGTTGCGCCTTGACCGCGTTGCGTCCGACCGTCTCCAGGAAGTCGTAGAGCGAGCCTTCCTCGAAGACGACCCCGCCGTCGGTATAGGCCTCGCCGAAATAGAGGTATGGATTGGCCAGGAGCTTCCAGTCCTGAACCCGATCGGTAAAGCGCATCACCGTGCGCCGGCCGGATCCATCACCGAACTCGTGCGGCTTGCCGCGCTTATCGATGACGGTCACCGCGCCCGTCTCGACGATGCGCTCGAACACCGGGCTGAAAAGCGCCATGTTCGACCCTCCCCCAAATGCGCGCCCCACGTATTCGTGTAGCGTGCTTCGGCCCCCCACGCACTTTGGAGGCTAGGGGCCAGCCGCCGCCATATGCGGCGCGCGCGACCAACCAGTCCATTCAATGCGGACTTATTATTCTCATTTTATACGGATTTATGCTGAGAGTGAAAGACCGGGGGCCCAAACGCGCCGCCATCAGGACGACGAAGCAACGGGAGTATGTGGCGAATGGCGCGTTTTGCGACAGCGAGCCCCCGGCTCTCACGAGAGCCGCGCCGAAGCGCGGCGTCTCATCCCTCATCAGCGCGGGGATGATGGGTGCCGGGGCATGCGCTCGCTTTGATCTAGATCAACCGGGGGGTCGAAACGGCCGCAAAGCCGGGCAGTGCGGCCGAATGTCTCAGGCGGATCGTTCAGGCTTCGGGCTTGCCCTCGTCGGTTTCACCCGTTTCTTCGCCGCCGGTTGTTTCCTCGGTCTCGGCTGACGCTTCTTCTGTCTCTTCGACAGGCGGGGCCTCGACCGGGGCCGGTGCGGCGACCTCTTCGGGCGGCTCGTCGCCGACGCGCAGGCCACGCGCAGCCTGGGTTTCGGCCTCGTCCTCGGTCAGCGCGACATTGGCCGTCACCGTGACGGTGACTTCGGGATGCAGGCGAACCTCGATGTCGTGGAGGCCCAGCTCCTTGATCGGCCGGTCGATGACGACCTGCTGACGGGTGATCGGGTAGCCCTTGTCCGTCGCGATTGTCGCGATGTCGCGCGCCGTGACCGAGCCGTAGAGCTGGCCCGATTCGCCGGCCTGGCGGATCAGCACGAAGAACTGGCCGTCGAGCGCCGTGGAAACCTCGCCGGCCTCGCTGCGCTTGGCCTCGTTGGCGGCCTCGAGCGCGGCTTTCTCGCGCTCGAAATAGGCCTTGTTCGCTTCGGTCGCGCGCAGCGCCTTTCGCTGGGGCAAAAGGTAATTTCGCGCATATCCGGGCTTAACATGGACCACGTCGCCGAGATTACCGAGCTTCGCGATCCGTTCGAGCAGGATGACGTCCATGGTTCCGGCGCTCCCGGTGTTCTGGGTCAGGTTTTGACGATGAAGGGCAGAAGCGCCAGCATCCGCGCCCGCTTGATGGCGCGGGTCAGCTCGCGCTGCTTCTTCGACGAAACCGCGGTGATGCGCGAGGGCACGATCTTGCCGCGCTCGGAGATGAACCGGCCGAGCAGCTTCACGTCCTTGTAGTCGATCTTGGGCGCGTTGGGCCCGGAGAACGGGCAGCTCTTGCGCCGCCGGAAGAAGGGCCGGCGGCCACCGCCGCCACCGCCTGGACGTCCTGCGTTCATGCGTCGTCTCCGGATTTCTCGGTTTCAGGTGCTGCCGTTTCGGCCGGTGCTTTTTCAGCCGGCTTGGACGCTTCGGCGTCGTCGCTCTTGGCCTCCGTGCCGGCGGCCGCGGCGGGCTTCTCATCGCTGCTCGCCGGGGCGGCGTCGCGCGGCTTGTCATCGCGGGGCGGGCGCTCGTCGAAGCGGCGGCCGCCCCGACCCCCGCGATCTCCGCGATCGCCACGATCACCGCGGTCGCGGTCGCGGCCCTTGTTCTGCATCACCACCGAGGGCTCGGGATCGAGCTCGTCGACCTTGATCGTCATGTAGCGCAGGATGTCTTCGTTCAGCTTCATCATGCGCTCGTATTCGCGCAGCGCATCGACCGGCGCGTCGATGTTGAACAGCGCATAATGGCCCTTGCGGTTCTTCTTGATCTTGTAGGAGAGGTTGCGCAGGCCCCAATACTCGCGCTTGGCGACCTGGCCGCCATTGTCCTCGATGACTTTCTGAAGGGCGTCTGCGATGCCGTCGACCTGGCTCGACGAGACATCCTGGCGTGCGATGAACACGCTTTCGTAAAGCGCCATACCGGCACTCCTTCTGGCTATTCCGCGGCCCGGCGCCTCCGGGGTGATCCCGTCATCGGCCGCCCGGGCCTAGCCGGCGGGGTGCGTGGTTAACGCGGGGGTCCCAACCGGCAAGGAGTTATGTGAACGGCGGAGTATATAGGGGGTGCCGGGCGGCGGGGCAAGCGGCAAGACCGCATCTCGGCAAGATGGCCGCGCGCGCAGCGCCTCAGATCCATCAATCGTTCAGGCACTTAATCGTTCAAATAGAGTGTGATCTCGTCATAGCGCCCGCAGGCCTTTTCGCGCTGCCAGTTGTTGATGCGGAGATTGAGGCCGAGAGCGCTCAAGAGCGTGCGGCCGCGCGCCTCGGTCAGCTCAGGGCAGCGCAGGATGAGGACGTGCAGCTTCACCTTGTTCGTCGCATAGCCGCAGCGCACCGTGACGCCCGCCTGACGCAGCATGGCGCAGTAATCCTTGGCCGGCCGGGACTTGGTCACCACCCAGGCCTTCCGCCCGCGGAATGCCGCCAGCCCGCTCTTAGCTCCCACTGTCCCGCCACCCTGGCTGCGGGTCGCCGCGGCGTGGCGCTCGGCCTCCGCGGTCTTGCGCTTTTCTTCGGCCAGGCGCTGGCGCGCGGCCTCGGCGAGACGTTTCTCGCTCACTGCGCGCTCGCGCTCCTGGATCACCATGAAGGCGCCGCCCGCCGCCACCACGACCAGCACCACGGCAAGGCCGACGACCAGCCAGACCATGCCGCGTCCGCTCATTTGCGCGGCATCTCCAGGATGAGATCACCTTGCTCCCCCGTACCCTTGGTGGTCCACACCGCCAGGATGCGGCAGCGGTCGGACGAGATCGTGCCGACATGCGAGCCGTTCGTCAGGAAGGTCAAACGGTCGGGATTGCTCTCCCAGATCTCGATCCGCCGTGTCTTGAGGTCGATGGTGGCGCGGATCGTGATGTTGACGGGCGGCTTGGACAGATAGATCCCGCGGCCGGTGGCCTTGAGCGCGTTGTCGCCCGCCGCCTCGAAGCGTTCGAACCAGAAGCGGACCGGCTCCGCCGTGGGCGCGCCGCGCCAGCGATAGGTCCCGACGTAAGGGTTCGCCTTGCTTGAGACGCACCCTTCGCCGTCCTTCAGCCCGATCGGCGAGGCGGTGGAGGCGGCCAGGATGCCGGCGGCGGCGATGGTGAGGACTGAAATGGTTGGGCGAATCTGCAAGTAGTGGCTCCTTTGTGGGCACGCGGACGAATACTATCGGCCGGCGGCAGTGGGCGCAAAACCGGACGGGTGGGGCATGCAATCGGCGGCTTCGCCTTGACAGCGCCGCCGGTCCGGCTATGACGCTTCGTTCGCGCATCGCCGGTGCGGGACCAAGTCGTAGAACAAGAAAGGGGCAAGGCCATGACGCGCGCCTTCGTATTTCCGGGCCAGGGCAGCCAGGCCGTCGGCATGGGCAAGGCGCTGGGCGAAGCCTTCGCCGCCGCGCGCGAGGTCTACGAGGAGGTCGACGACGCGCTCGGCCAGAAGCTCTCCAAGCTCATGTTCGAGGGCCCGGCCGACCAGCTCACCCTCACCGAGAACGCCCAGCCTGCGCTGATGGCGGCGAGCGTGGCGGTCGTGCGCGTGATCGAATCCGAAGGCAGCACGACGCTCGGCGAAACTGCGAGCTTCGTCGCCGGGCATTCGCTCGGCGAGTATTCCGCGCTCGCCGCGGCCCGCGCGCTCGATCTGGCCGATGCGGCGCGTCTTCTGAAAACGCGTGGTCGGGCCATGCAGGCGGCCGTGCCGGTGGGCGCGGGCGCGATGGCGGCGCTTCTGGGCGCGGAGCTCGATCTCGCCACCTCGATCGCCGAGGACGCGGCTAAGGGCGAGGTCTGCACTGTCGCCAACGACAACGGCGCCGGCCAATGCGTGGTGAGCGGAGCCGCCGCGGCCGTCGACCGCGCCATTGCCCTGGCCGAGGACCGCGGCGTCAAACGCGCCATGAAGCTCCAGGTGAGCGCGCCCTTCCATTGCGCGATGATGCAGCCCGCCGCCGATGCGATGGCCGAGGCGCTCGACACGGTCACGCTCAAGCCGCCGGTCGTGCCGGTGATCGCCAATGTGACGGCAGCGCCGGTCTCCGATCCCGATACGATCAAGGATCTCCTGGTCCAGCAGGTCACGGCCATGGTGCGCTGGCGCGAAAGCGTGATGGCGATGCGCGCGGCCGGGGTGGAGACCCATATCGAGCTTGGGGCCGGCAAGGTCCTCTCAGGCCTCGCCCGGCGCATCGACCGGGAGCTCACCACGCTGAATGCCGAGACACCGGACGATATCGAGGCGCTCTTGAAGGCATTATGAGCCGCCGCCTTTCAGCCGTGTCCGGCCTTGCATGCGTGGCCCCGAAACCCCATCATCAAGGTGTCGAGGCGCGGCTGGTGCGTTACGCTGGCCAAGCGGGGGGAGAGTGTGTTAGGGAACGCCGCCCGTGGCGGCGCGAGCGCGCGGATGGGGCGGACTTCGACCGCCGCTGCGGCTCCATTGGAAGCGTCCATCCCACAGTCGAGATCGCTTGAGGATAACGAATATGAGTGATGTTGCCGAGCGCGTGAAAAAAATTGTCGTCGAGCATCTTGGCGTCGACGAGGCCAAGGTCGCGGACAGCGCGAACTTCATTGAAGATCTGGGCGCCGACAGCCTCGACACGGTCGAGCTGGTCATGGCGTTCGAGGAGGAGTTCGGGTGCGAAATTCCCGATGATGCGGCGGAGAAGATCGTCACGGTCAAGGACGCTATCGAGTACATCAAGAAGATCGCGGCCTGACCTGCGCCTGACTTGGCCGGCGCTCGGTCGAACGGAGCGCCCCGGCCTCCCCGGTCTCTATGTACGGCCCACCATGAACAGCCAATGATAGGCGGATGAGACGGGTAGTCATCACCGGCCTTGGGATCGTGGCGCCGCTGGGCGTCGGGGTCGAGACTGTTTGGAAGCGCCTGATCGAGGGCGAGTCCGGGATCACCGGCGTTCAGTCTTTCGACGTCTCCGATCTGCCGGCCAAGATCGCCGGCGTGCTGCCGCGCGGCGAGACCAGCGAGGGCCGCTTCAACGCCGACGACTGGATGCTGCCCAAGGACCAGCGCAAGGTCGATCCCTTCATTCTCTACGCCATGGCTGCCGCCACCCAGGCGGTGGAGGATGCCGGCTGGACGCCCGACGACGAGGCCGAGCTCGACCGCACCGGCGTGATGATCGGCTCGGGCATCGGCGGCTTGCAAGGCATCTATGACGGCTCGATCACGCTGCACGAGCGCGGACCGCGCCGTCTCAGCCCCTTTTTCATCCCGTCCTCGCTGATCAACCTCGCTTCGGGGCAGGTGTCGATCAAATACGGCTTCCGCGGGCCCAATCATGCGGTCGTTACCGCCTGCTCGACCGGCGCGCATGCGATCGGCGACGCCAGCCGCCTGATCGGCTACGGCGACGCCGACGTCATGGTGGCCGGCGGCGCCGAAGCGGCGGTCTGCCGCATCGGCATTGCCGGGTTCGCCGCGGCGCGCGCGCTGTCGACCAACTTCAACGACGAGCCGCATCGCGCCTCGCGTCCCTGGGACAAGGACCGCGACGGTTTCGTCATGGGCGAGGGCGCCGGCGTCGTGGTGCTGGAAGAGCTCGAGCACGCCAAGGCGCGCGGCGCCAAGATCTACGGCGAGGTGATCGGCTACGGGCTCTCCGGCGATGCGCATCACATCACCGCGCCGGCCTCGGACGGCAATGGCGGCTACCGCGCCATGGTGAACGCGCTCAACAGCGCCAGCCTCAATACCGACGACATCGACTATGTGAACGCGCACGGCACCTCGACGCCGCTGGGCGACGAGATCGAGGTCGGTGCGATCAAGCGTCTCTTCGGCGATCACGCCTACAAGCTCTCCATGTCGTCGACCAAGTCGGCGATCGGCCATCTGCTGGGCGCGGCCGGCAGTGTGGAGGCGATCTTCTCGATCATGGCACTCAACACGGGCATCGTGCCGCCGACGCTCAATCTCGACGATCCTTCCGATGGCTGCGACATCGATCTCGTGCCCAAGCAGGCCAAGGAGCGGCCGGTGCGGCACGCGCTCTCCAACTCTTTCGGCTTCGGCGGCACCAACGCCAGCCTGATCTTCGCCCCAGCGCCCTAGGCTCATGCGGCGGGTTTACGCGGCGGTGCTCGGACTGTTCATCGGCCTCGCCGCGGTGGCCGCGCTGCTCGGATATTGGGGGCTCCAGACCTACTCCGGCCCCGGGCCGCTCAAGGAAGCCGCCACCATCGTCATTCCCAAGGGCAGCGGGCGCGATGCCATCCTGCGCCGCCTGCTGGCCGCCGGCGTGATCGAGGATCCGCTGATCTTCCGCATCACGGTGCGCGCAACCGGCAGCGCCGGCAAGCTGAAGGCCGGCGAGTACCGCTTTCCGGCGCGGGTCAGCATGAAGCGGGTGCTGGCGCGGATCGTCTCGGGCAAGACGGTGCTGCGCTTCTTCACCGCGAGCGAGGGCCGGACGACCTATCAGATCCTGCAACGCCTCGCCTCGACCGAGGGCTTGGAGGGCGAGGTCTCCTCAAAGCCGGGCGAGGGCGAACTGCTGCCCGAGACTTACAGCTTCGCCCTCGGCGACACGCGCGATGCGATCGTCAAGCGTATGCGCGAGGCGATGACCAAAGTGATCGACGAGCTCTGGGAGAAACGCGCCGAAGGCCTGCCGATCAAGACCAAGCGCGAGGCCCTCATCCTGGCCTCGATCATCGAGAAGGAGACCGGCAAGAAGGGCGAGCGCCCTCGGGTTGCGGCGGTTTTCATCAACCGTCTCCGCAAGGGCATGCGCCTGCAAACGGACCCGACGGTGATCTACGGCATCACCAACGGCAAGGGCGCGCTCGGCCGGCGGCTCCTGACCAAAGACCTGGAGAAGAAGACGCCCTACAACACCTACCGCATCGACGGTCTGCCGCCGGGTCCGATCGCCAATCCGGGCCGGGCCTCGATCGCCGCCGCGCTCAATCCCGCCAAGACCAAGGATCTCTACTTCGTCGCCGATGGCACCGGCGGCCATGTCTTCTCCGAGACCCTGGAACAGCACAACAAGAACGTCCGCCGCTGGCGCGAGATCCGCAAACAGCGCGAAGCCGAAGAGGCCAAAGAGAAGGCCGAAGAGGCGAAGAAGAAGGCGGAAGAAGCGAAGAAAACGAACGGCGACGGCAGCACCAAACCCAAGGACGGCGGCGCCTCGAACAACTAGCCCCGGCCGGTCGACGCCGCGGGCCGCGCCGCGTCCACTTTTCCCACCGACTTGTAACGCCGCCGGTAGCGCGCCGGCGTGGTTCCCGTGCTTCGCTTGAAGAGGCGGCGGAAAAACGTCGGGTCCTCGTAGCCGATTGCGAAGGCGATCGCGTCGGTCGCCTTGTCGCTGGTTTCGAGCAGCTGCTTTGCCTCCTCGATGCGCAGCGCCTGGACGTATTCGACCGGCGCGTAGCCCGTGGCCGCCCGGAACCGCCGCTTGAAGGTACGCTCGGCCAGGCCCGAGCGGTCCACCATCCGGGCAACCGGTGAGGTCATGGCGTAATGCTCGGCGATCCAGGCTTGCGCATCGGCGATCACCGCGTCGTCATGCCGCCGCGGCCGTCCCAGCGCCATGTAGGGCAACTGACCCTCGCTGCGGTCACCGAACAGGAACACCTTGGCCGTGCGGATCGCCTCCGCGCGGCCGCAAAACCGCGCCACCACATGCATCGCCAAGTCCTCCCAGGACGAGGCACCGCCGCTGGTGATGACGCGGTGCTCGGGCCCAGTCGGTACGAGGATGCGTTCCGGCCGCAGCCGCACCGACGGGAAGTAGCGCGCGAAGAGGTCCGCCACCGACCAATGCGTCGTCGCCTCCAGGCCGTCGAGCAGTCCGGCATCGGCGAGCAGAACCGATCCCGTGCAGACCGAGCAGATGAGCGCCCCGTCGGCGTGCCGTTGGCGAAGCCATTCGGCCACATTGGGCCAGCGACCGCGCGGATCCGCATCGAGCGGGAAGGCGAGGTCCGTCACCAGCACGACATCGGTCTGTGCGGTCTGATCGATCGTCGCGTCGGGTGCGATCGGCGTGCCGGTCACACAGGTGAACGTATCGCCCTGCGTGGAGACGATCTTGACGTCGAAATAGGGCGCGCTTCGGTCCTCGCCGGTCAGTTCCGCCCAGGTCACCCCGGCCGAGGTGAAGACCTCGTAGAGGCCGTAGAGCGCCGCCGGCGTGCTCTCGGGCAGGGCCAGCAGGCTGATCGAAACGGGCCGTTTTTCTCCATCTGAAGGCATACCGCCAGTTTGGCAGAAAAGTCCCGTTTTTGTCTATTCGCGCTCTAGCGGGTGCGAGGCGCTGCCCGTAGCGTTCGCCTCTCCACGCCTGACCGGCCGGATACGGCGCTGCGGGCTGTCCCCTCAAGCCTACGGAGCGGAACGATGAATATGATCCATGCGGCCGCGGCCGCCTTCGACCAAGACGCGGCGGAAGCCTTCGCCGACACGATCGGCGATGTCATCAATCACGGTGCGATATCGGTGATGATTTCGATCGGCCACCGCACCGGCCTGTTCGACACGATGGCGACCTTGCCGCCGAGCACCAGCACCCAGATCGCTGAAGCGGCCGAGCTGTCCGAACGCTACGTCCGCGCGTGGCTCGCGGTGATGGTGATGGCGGACATCGTCGATTACGCGCCTGCCGCGCAGACCTACCATCTGCCGGTCGAGCACGCGGCCTGCCTCACCCGCAGCGCGGCGCTCGGCAACGTCGCCGTCTATGCGCAGTTCGTGGCAATGTCGGACGCGGTGCAGGACCGCATCCTCGAATGTTTCGAGACCGGCGAGGGCACGCGCTACGACGACTACCCCTGCTTTCACACGATCATGGCCGAAGACAGCGCGCAGTCGGTCGTCGCCTCGTTATTCGACGTCGTGCTGCCGCTCGCCGATGGTCTGACGGAACGGCTGGAGGCAGGGATCGATGTCCTCGACGCCGGCTGCGGCTCCGGCCGGGCGCTTCTCGCCATGGCCGAGCGCTTCCCCAACAGCCGTTTCACCGGATACGACCTGTGCGCGGACGCCGTCACCACGGCGCGTCAGGCGGCTTCGGCGGCGGGCGTGTCGAACCTGACCTACGAGGTGCGCGATTTGACCGGCTTCGAAGAGCCCGGGCGCTACGACTTCATCACCTCCTTCGATGCGGTCCACGACCAGAAGGACCCGGCGGGGCTGATCGCCGGCATTCACGGTGCGCTCAGACCGGGCGGTGTCTACCTCATGCAGGATATCGGCGGCTCGGCGGCGCTGGAGAACAACAAGGACTTTCCCTTCGCGGCCTTTCTCTACACCGCCTCGTGCCTCCACTGCATGCCGGTCTCGCTCGGTCAGGGCGGCCAAGGCCTCGGCACGATGTGGGGCTGGGAGACCGCGCAGCGCATGCTCGGCGAGGCGGGCTTCCGGTCGGTCGAGCGTCACGTGCTCGAGCACGATCCGATGAATGTCTGGTTCGTCTCGAAGAAGGACTGAGACGAGCGCACCGAAAGGGCAGGCGGCTGCCGGCTATTTGCCGGCGGCCGCGTCCTTTTTCGGCAGTATGCGGAGCATCGGGTCGGTCAGCCGGACCGGCAGCCCGGCGATCAGGCGCACAAGGAAATACATCGGCAGCGGAAAGGCGATGCGGCCGCGGTTGCGGCGCAGCGCCCGCTTGATCTTGCGCGCCGCGCGGTCGGCATCCATCAACATCGGCATCGGGAACTTGTTGCGCGCGGTCAGGGGCGTGCGGATGTAGCCGGGACAGATCACGTTCACCTCGATGCCGCGATGATGCAGCTCGCCACGCATCGCCTCGCCATAGGTCCGCACCGCTGCCTTGCTGGCGCAGTAGGTGGGCGCGCCGGGAAAGCCTCGGAACGAGGCGAGCGAGCTCATGATCGCGATCTGACCCCGCTTTCCATCGGTTCGCTTGGATTCGCGCGCTAGCGTCGCCTCGACCGCCGGCAGCACGGTGTTCATCACCCCTTCGACATTGATCGTCCGCACATTGCGTGCCTGTGCCTCGCTTTCCGGCCCGCCGCCGGTGCCGGCCGAGACCCCCGCATTGGCGATAACGAGATCGATCGGCCGTTTGGCCTCGATCTCCGCGATCCACGCCGCCATCGCCGCCGCGTCGGTCACGTCGATCACGCGCGCGTCGAGCATCGCGCCCTTGTTGCGGCAGCGCAGGCGTATCGCCTCCAGCCGCTCCGCGTCGCGCCCGGAGAGCGCGAGGAAGACGTCGTGCTTGGCGTATTCGACCGCGAGCGCCTCGCCGATCCCACTCGAGGCGCCGGTAATGAGGATGGTCTTCGGATCGCGCATCGCGCGCGGACTCCTTGGCCGCGAGATTTCGGCCCGGTCATGAGTTTTCAGAGGGTGCGCTTGTTGGCGTACCGGGCGCGGGTTATAGAGGGTTGCGCGCGCTTAAGCCAGCGTGCGGGCGGCGAATCGGTGCCGGGGAAACGACCAGAGACGAAAGGTGGGCGGGTGTCCATCGTCAGCATGACCGGCTTTGCCCGCGAGGAAGGGGCTGATGAGGGCGCCCAGTGGATCTGGGAGGCGCGCAGCGTCAATGCGCGGGGCCTCGACATCCGCTGCAAGCTGCCGCCCGGCCTCGACCGCTTGGAGGCGCCGGTGCGCGAGGCGATCGCCGCGCGCGCCAGGCGCGGCAACGTTTCGGTCAATCTGACGCTGAGCCGCCGGGCGGGCGAGGGCGCGCTCCGCGTCAACCGCGCGCTGCTCGACGAGGTGATCCGCCTGCGTGACGAGCTCGGCGACATCGTCGATCCGGCCCCGCCGCGCCTGGACGCGCTGCTCGCCGTCCGCGGCGTCGTGGAGCTTGCCGAGGACGAGCCCGACGAGGCGGTGGAGACGGCGCGGGACGCGATGCTGCTCGCCTCGCTGGAGCGCACGCTCGATGCGATGTCCGCGATGCGGCGCGAGGAGGGCGCGCGTCTTGCGGCCATCTTCGATGACCAGATTGCCGAGCTGACCAAGCTCGCCGGCTCGGCCAGCAAGACCGCCGCCGTCCAACCCGATGCGATCAAGGCGCGGCTCGCCGACCAGGTCGCGGCCCTCATGGAAGCCGATCCCGGCTTGCCTGAAGAACGCCTGGCCCAGGAAGCCGCACTCCTCGCCGCCAAGGCCGATGTCGCCGAGGAGCTCGACCGGTTGCGGGCGCATATCGCCGCCGTGAGCGATCTCATGACATCGGGCGACGCCGTCGGCCGCCGCCTCGATTTCCTCTGTCAGGAGCTCAACCGCGAGGCTAACACGCTCTGCGCCAAGTCCTCCGATATCGACCTCACCAATATCGGCCTCGCGCTCAAGGCCGCGATCGAGCGCCTGCGCGAGCAGGTCCAGAACGTCGAATAGCGCCGCCCGCGATGGCCAAGCCCCCGAACAATACGTCCGGCAATCCCCCGATCTCGCGACGCGGCCTGATGCTGGTCCTGTCCTCGCCCTCGGGGGCCGGCAAGACCTCGATCTCGCGCGCGATCCTGGCCGCCGACGACAACATCTCGATGTCGGTCTCGGTGACCACAAGGCCGCAGCGCAAGGGCGAAAAGGACGGTGTCGACTACCACTTCATCGATGCCGCGCGGTTCGAGGCGATGGCGCAGGCGGGAGAGCTGCTTGAACACGCGAATGTTTTCGGCAACCGCTACGGCACGCCGCGCGGGCCGGTGGACGAGGCTTTGGAGGCCGGCCGCGACGTCATGTTCGACATCGATTGGCAGGGCGCCAAGCAGATCGAGGAGTCGGCGCGCAGCGATCTCGTCAAGATATTCATCCTGCCCCCCTCCGTTGCCGAATTGGAGAAGCGCCTCAAGTCGCGCAAGCGCGATCCGGCCGATGTCGTCGCCAAGCGCATGGCGCTTGCCATGGAGGAAATCAGTCACTGGTCGGAATACGACTACGTCGTCGTCAACGCCGTACTCGACGACGCCATCGCCGAGGTTCGTGCGATCCTGACCGCCGAGCGGCTGGACCGCCGCCGGCAAAAAGGGCTCCGGGAGTTTGTGAACCGCCTGCGCGAACGGGATTAGGCGGCCGGACCCGTCGTTAGCGCTCGCGCCAGCGCGCAGAAGGCGTCCACCGGCAAATCCTCGGCCCGTGCGGTCGGCTCGACTCCGGCCACAGCTAGCATTGCGCCCACGTCGCTCCCAAGAGACTTGAGGCTTGAGCGCACCATCTTGCGGCGCTGGCCGAAGGCGGCGGCGGTGACGCGTTCCAGATCGGCCATCTCGGCCGGCGCCAGCGGCTCCGCGCGCGGCGTCAGCTGCACGACCGAGGACGCAACCTTGGGCGGCGGCACGAAAGCCTCGGCCGGCAGGTTGAAGAGGCGCTCGACATCGCAGAGCCACTGGGTGACGACGGACAGCCTCCCGTAAGCCTTGCTGCCCGGATTGGCGATCAAACGCTCCGCGACCTCTTTCTGGAACATGAGGGTGAGCGACGCGAAGGCGCGCGCTTGGCCCAGCCACTTGGTCAGCAACGCCGTTCCGATGTTGTAGGGCAGGTTGGCGACGATGCGGATCGGCACGCCGCCATGCGCCGCCGACAGCGCCGCCGGATCGGTCTCAAGCGCGTCGCCCTCGATCACCGTGAGCCGCCCCTCTGCGGCTCCCACAAGCTCCTGCAAGGCCTCCACGCACCGCGCGTCGCGTTCCACCGCGATCACGTGCGCGGCGCCCGCGCATAGCAACGAGCGGGTCAGCGCGCCGGGCCCGGGGCCAACCTCGAAGACGAGCGCGTCTTCCAACGGCCCCGCCGCGCGGGCGATCCGGTCGGTCAGGTTGAGGTCGGTGAGGAAGTGCTGGCCGAGCGCGCCGCGTGCCCGGAGATGATGCCGCGCGATCACCTCCCGCAACGGCGGCAGCGCCTCGATCGCGGCGGCGATCTCGCTGAAATCGCTCAAGGGTCAGTCGGCGGCGGCGTGCGCGTCGTCATGAGCCGTCATGAGCCGTCATGGGCCCGCCGCCGGGCGGCCATGTCGCCGGCCATTGCGATCGCCGCGATCAGGCTCGCCGGGTTCGCCTCGCCGCGCCCGGCGATGGCAAGCGCGGTGCCGTGATCGGGCGAGGTGCGTACGAAGGGCAGGCCGAGGGTGATGTTGACGCCGTGGTCGAAGTCGATGGTCTTGAGCGGGATCAGCGCCTGGTCGTGATACATGCAGAGCGCCGCGTCATAGGCCTCGCGTGCGCGGGGGTGGAAGAGGGTGTCGGCCGGGGCCGGGCCGTTCACCTCGATGCCGTCGCCGCGCAGGGTCTCGATGGCGGGCAGGATGATCGCGGCTTCCTCGTTGCCCAGCGCGCCCGCCTCGCCGGCATGCGGATTGAGGGCGGCCACCGCCAGACGCGGCGCGTCGATGCCGAAGTCACGCTCCATGGCGGCGGCGGTCACCCGCCCGGCTTCGACGATCATCTCGCTGGTCAGCGTCTCCGCGACCTTGGCGAGCGCCAGATGCACCGTCACCGGCACCACGCGCAACCCCGGAACCGCCAGCATCATTTGCGGCGGCGCACCGCCGGCGAGCGCGCCCAGATATTCGGTATGGCCCGGATGCGCGAAGCCGCCCGCATACATCGTGGCCTTGTGGATCGGGTTGGTGACCACAGCGGCGGCGCGCCCGGAGCTTGTGAGGGCGACGGCCTGGTCGATCGCGGCGATCACGCGGGGCACGTTGGCGGCATCGGGCTCGCCCGCGGCAACCTCGGCCGCGAGCCGGCAGGGCAGCACGGGCAGGCTCGCATCGAAGGCCGTGGCGGCATCTTCCGGCGCCGCGATCTCCACGACCGGCACGCTCAGATCGAGCTGCCGCGCCAGCGCGCTCAGCCGCGCCGGATCGTCGATGGCGAAAAAGGGATGGGTGTCGCTTTGTCGGTTGCGCCAGGCCTTGAGGGTGATCTCGCCGCCGATCCCCGCCGGCTCTCCCATGGTCAACGCGATGGGCGGGGCCGTGCCCGCGGTCATACCCTCACGTCGAGATAGGCGGATCGCCGGAGGTCGCGCAGATAGCGGCGTGTCAGGATATTGAGCTGGCGTGCCGCCAGGGCGCGGCGGATCTGCAGGACACGCTTGCGGTCGGTGCCGACATCGCGCTGGCAGACCATCACGACGGTCACGCCTTCCTTCGACTCGATCGGCGCGCTCGCCTTGCCAATCTGGAGCAACTGGGTGGGACCGCGCAAATGCGGCGCCAGGCTCGCAAGCTGGACATTCTTGAGCCGCGTTGTGCCCGAAATTCCCAGATCCTTGCTGACCTTCTCAAGATTGTCGCAGCTGGAGGCGTTGTCGCTGATCTTTTGCGCTATTTCGAGCTGGCGTTTGCGGTCGGCATCCTTGGCCTTCGGTGGAAATTTCAGCACCACCTGGGCCAGCGACACGGTCGGCGCTTTCGCTGCGTCCAACTTGATGACACGGGTCTCCCGGAGCGCCAGAATGTAGTAGCCGCTGGCGGTGCGGATCGGGCCGACGACATGGCCGGGCTTCATCCGGCGCAGGCGTTCATCCAATTCACTCGGCAGCGAGCCTTGATCGATCCAGCCGAGATCGCCGCCGACGCGCGACGTCGGGCTTTGCGAGAACTGGGTCGCGATCCGCGCAAAGCTCACGCCGCGCTTGATCTGTTCGAACAGCCGCTGCGCCGTGGCGCGCACTTCGCGTTCCTGATCCGGCGTGTCGACGCTCAGAAAGATCTCCGATACCCGGTAGCGCGCTTCGCCCTGATTGGCTTTGACCCGGGCGATATATTCTTGGACCTCGTCGTCGCTTACGCGGACCCGCGGACGGATCTTGCGGACGATGACGCGCCGCCACGCGATCGCCGCCTGGATCTGCTCGATGACCGTTCGCACGTCGATGCCGCGGCTTTTGAAATACGGCAGCAACTTGCCTTTGGGGATGTTGTTGTTCCGCTCCAGGCGCACGACCGAGGCATTCAATTCCTTCTTCGACACCTTGATGCCGAGCCGGCGCGCCTCCTGCATCTTCAGCCGCTCCTCGATCAGCGAGCGCAGAAGCTGTTTCGACAGGCGCTTGCGGGTCTCGGCATTGTCGCGAATACGCGAGGTCTTGAGCACGAAGTCGAGGCGCGCGCGCAGATCGCGCACGGTAATGACCTCGGAATTGACGACCGCCGCGATCCGGAGCTCGTTGGCGGCCTCTTTTTTGCCCGCGCGCCGGCGGGATACCCGCTGGGCGAGCTGCTCGCCGCTGGACAGCACTTCGCCCGCCGAGGCAGGCCCCGCTCCCGGGCCTCCCCAAGCCGCGACCGCGCTCAGACACGCCAATACGACAAAAGCCGCTTTCATTCGCCTTCTCCGCCTCGATTGCCTAGCGGCGGCGGATATATATCCGCACGCAGGGTCTGATTGCAAATCGGCGCATCGGAGCCAGCTCACTGCCTCGTCCACGAGCGGACTATAATCCGCTCGAGATTTCGCCCAAGTGCTTCAACACTATACGCAGGAAAAACCGATTGCTTGCCTTGATATCGCGATCGCTCGTGAAGGATCGGGTGAAATTGAAGTCTATGTGGCAGCACTCGTTTTGGTACCTCGTCCCAACGCTCCAGGACAGCGCGGAATCGGCGTCGAGGTCATAACGCGAGGTCGCAAGAACCGCCCAGTTCTTGGTCAAGCGGGCGACCACGCTGCCGTAGATCTCCTCACGTTCGCCGAACTCGGCATTGTTCTCATTGCCGCGGAAGTAGAAATAGCTGATCCCGGCGCGCAGCCATTCCGGGCCGGCCGCTGCGGTCACCTCATGGCGCTTGCGGCGGAACTTTTGGGTGCCGAGGCGGAAGCGGTAGAGGACCTGCAAATACTTCGATGGCTGGATGTCGATGCGCCCGACCAGATCGGAAAACCGATCATCGAGCCCCGAATCCGAGGGGAACTGATGGCGATTGGTGAAGCGATAACTGTTTCCAAGAAAGATTTCGGTCTTGCCGCCGCGGTTTCCGTAGAACGCCGAGCTGACGCCGTAAACGACCCGCGTGCCTTGGTCGACGCGGTCCAGCCCGTTGAACCGGTTGAGCGCGAAGACGTTGCCATCGTCGAGCTCGACGTCGAGGCTGTCTTCATTGGGGATCTTGAAGGGATTGCCGGTGTTCGGCGCGACGATGAAGGATACGCGCGGCTCGAGCACATGGCGCACATTGCCCAGCTCGCGCACCAGGGGATAGCGCCAATCGACATAGCCTTGCGGGAAGAACCGCCCGGTCACGCCGGAGAACTTGCTCCCCGGTGGCGGCGCGTCGGGATCGGGCACGACCTGCACCCAATAGAGATCCGCCTGAACCAACGCGCCGACGCGGAAAACGTGGCCGGTATCGGTCGTATGCGGAATTTCCCAGCCGCCCTTGAGCGAGAGGCGCCGGCTGTTCGTCCCATCGACGCGCGTCAACGCCATCACATTGGCGTCGAACGACCAGCGCCCATAGGCGCCGCCGGGACCGAGCGGCTTTCCAAGGGTGGAGAAGTCGAGCAGTGGGAATACGATCGGTGTCTTGGCGTAGTCGTCTTCTTGACGCAGGCCCTGGAAGTGATAGAGCCGCGCCGATGCATAGCTGCGGCCGTTGAAGCCTTCGGTGAAGATCGTGGTGATGATCGAATCGAGGGAATTGATTTCGTATCGACGCATATAGGTGTCGTCGGTCGTCCAGCCGCCGTCCCAACCAAAGCGCCATATGCTGTCGATGTCGAATAGGCCACGGGTGAAGATATGCCCGCGCGTCTGGTTGCCGTTCGTCTTCTCGCCGGCGGCATCAAGGCGTCTCACATTGGTGATGCTGCTGCGGATATCATAGGCGCCGTTGGGAACGCGATGCCGCCAGTCAACGAACAGCGCCGGCCGCACCTTGGTGAAGAGCATCGGTGTAACGGTGAGGTCCTTGTCGGGGCCGAGCTCGATGAAATAGGGAATGCGCGTGAACAGCCCTAACTGCCCGTCGCTGCCGAAGGTCGGCGCTAGAAGGCCGGTGCGCCGCTTGACCGTGGGATCGGGGTGGCGGAAGTAGGGCGCGTAAGCGATCGGCACGCCGTAGATCTCCAGCCAGCCGTCGAAATACTCGATATCCTTGGTTTCCTGGTTGTGAACGACCCGGCGGGCCTTCAACTGCCAAAGCGGCGGGCGTTTGGGGTCCTTCGCGCAGAGGCGGCATGGCGAGAACACGACCTTGTTCATCGCCGTCTTTTTGCCTTCGCTGCGCACCGCCGCATTCGCCGCCAGCCGCGTATTGTCGTTGAACAACATCCGGAAATTCTGGATCACGCCGTCGCGCAAATCGTCCTTGAGGACGATCCGGTCGGCGAAAACCACATGTCCGCCGGGCTCGCTTAAGCTGACCTTGCCGACGGCCGTCACGGTTTTTGTCTTCTGATTGTAGATGACGCTGTCGGCGCGGAGCACGCGGGGGCCTTGCGAGATCTCGACATTGCCTTTGGCGATGACGAGCGAGCGCTCGCGGTCGTAGTTCACCTCGTCGGCGGTGATCAGAATGGGCGTGGTCTTGGCGCTGCTCGGCAGCGATTGCGCGCGCGCCGTTGACGCTGCGGCAAGCAGCATCAGGCAAACCACCAGAAGTGCGCGCCGCACCATCACCCTAGCCGTCCTCGAGATGGAAGAGAGCCGTCAGCCCCAGCATGGCGCAGGCGCCGGCGGGAATCCATGCTGCCAACACGATCGGCAAGCTGCCCGAGCCGCCCAGGTTGAGGATCAGCTTGGAGACGAAGAAGAGAAGGAAGCCGGTGATGATGCCGCCGGCAACCGCGATTACGGCGCCCGATTTCCGATTGTGCCGCAGCGAGAAGACCGCGCCGATCAGCACCATCGCGCAGAGCAGCAAGGGCTCGGCGGTCAGCGAATGAAAATGCAGCCGGTGGCTGAGCCCCGAGAACCCGGCCTTTTCCAGGTTCTTGATGAAGCGGGGCAGCTCCCAGAACGAGATCGTCTCGGGCGAGGCGAAGCTTTCCTGAATCTTGTCGAGCGTGAGATCGGTCTTGATGCGATAGCTCTTCACCTTGGTGGTGCCGCGACGGGGCGAGAAGAGTTGTGCGTTGCTGAGCACCCAATAGCCGCCGCGAAGCACTGCGGTCGTCGCGTCGATCCGCGAGGCGAAACGGTCTTCGCCCTCATAAAGCAGGACCATCACCCGATGCAGGACGAGCTTGTCCGGCGACACGCTGGAAGCGTGGATGACCGTGTGGCCGTTCTTGTCGATCTGGCGCAGCCAGACCCCGGTATTGGATAGCGCCAGAATGCTCGAACGGCGTTTCAGATACTGCGATTCGAGCTGCTGCCAGCGCGCGTACATGACGGCCGCGACAGGATTGATCACGGCAAGCCGAACCGCCCCGATCAGCAGTGCAACGATCAGGGCGGGCGCGAGGAACTGCCAGACCGAGACGCCCGCGGCGCGGATTGAAACGAGCTCGCTACTGCGGTTCAAGCGCCAGAAGCACATCATGCCGCCGAACAGGATGGCGAAAGGGATCGTCGCTTGCGCCAGGAAGGGCAGCTTCATCGCCGCCATCGCCAGCACCAGGTCGAAGGAAACATCCGCCTTGCCGGAGGAGCGGCGCAACAGCTCGATCATGTCGATCATGAAGATCAACGTGATGAACAGCGTGAATGTCGCCCCGAACCAGATCGCGAACTGGCGGGCGATGTAGACGAACATGATGGCGGATAGCCTGGTCTTCATGCCGCCGCCCTCACGCCGCGTAGTTCGCCGGGATATGGCGGCCCTTGGTGGGCCGCATCCGGTTGGCGCGCAGGAGCAGGATGAAGCCGACCACGATCGGCACGATCGGGTTCACATACATCAGCGGGATTGCTTCGGGCACCTTTGCCGAGAAATTGTGCAAGCCGATCGCCGCGCCCTGGATCGCGCCGGCGGCGCCGATCGCGAGCACGATCCGCTTGGCCTGTCCGCGTTTGTCGAACTGCCCATAGAGCAGCGCGATCAGCGCCACCATCACCATGGCCAGTGGCAGCATCGGCGTGACGATGCGGTTGTGCCCGGCTGCGATCAGCTTCTTGTAGTAATGGCGGTCATAGCCCTTGGTTTTGTCGGGGTTCAAAAGCTGGCTCAGCGATCGTTCGGCCGGCTGATAGAGACGGTTCTTCTGCGCCTGGCTCAGCGCGCCGAGCTCGAAGCTGTATCGTTCGAAGGCGAGATAGGAGATCCGGTTGGTCGCCCGGGTGAGCTCCATGCGGCTGCCCTGGACGAGCACCACCCGCGGCCCCGTATCCGAGTGCACGAGAATGCCGCGCTCGGCCATCATGGTGACAGGCTTGGCCTTGTTTCGCCGGTCCTGCACCAGGATGCCGCGCATCTCGCCCGATTTGTGGCGACTGCGGACATAGATCATGAAATCGGAGCCGAGGCTGTTGAACCGGCCCTCCTGGATCAACACAGCGGAAAAGTCGTTGCGGATGGCAAGCTCGGTGTCCTTGAACTTCCGGAACGACGCGGGAACCATATAGAACGCCAACAACAGCACGATGCCGCAAACGACGATCGCAAGCCCCAGCGCCGCGCGCGAGAGCCCGGCATTGCTCTGGCCGACCGAGCGCATGATGACGATCTCGCGGTCGGTCAGCAGGCGGTTATAGGTGTGCAGAACCGCCAGGAAGAGCGCGATCGGCAGGATGATCAGCATGAACGCCGGCAACAGCAGCAAGGTCAGCTCCACGAAGGTGCCGAACGACATGCCGTGGTTCACGATCAGGCGGATAAGTCGCAGCGATTGGGTTAGCCAGATCGCCAAGGTCAGCGCGATGGTGACGAAGATCGTCACGAGCAGCAATTGGCGCAAAATGTAACGGTTTATCGTGTCCGCCATCTCACTCCCGCCGCGCGCCACGCCCGCGATTCTGGGGGTTTGCCGGTTGCCTTTACACGTCCCGTTTCACGACCATCCCGCCCCCAGGGTGGTCTGCGGAATCTTAGACGACGTGTTGGCGTCTCTTGCCCCTTGTTTGTGGGTGTAAAGTAATCGGCTTGTCGGCGAAAGTCCGCGATTATTTTGAGCAGGCCGCAGGCGTCACGAAAAAAGTCGTGATCTGTGTGCATCACTCCACAGTAATTTGTGTGCGACGCAATTTCGCGTTGCAGCGCGCGTCGTCAGCGCTCGCGGCTTTGCCATTGCTCCAACCAGGCCTGGAACGTCAGAACGTTCCACAGCTCCTGGCGCCAGTTGCGTCCGCCGGAAATATGCTCGCGCCAACGCTGCTGTACCGGTGTGGCGGCAATCCAACCGTCGCGCGTCAACTTCGACGGATCGAGCAAGGCGTCGGCCCAGTCGCGCAGCTCGCCGCGCAGCCAGGTCTGAAGCGGCGGATCGAATCCCGATTTCGGGCGATGGGTCAGGCTATCGGGCACGTATCGCGACAGCACGCGGCGCAGGGCGATTTTCGTCCGCTCGCCGCGCAGCTTGAAGTCGGTCGGCAGCGACCAGGCGAACTCCACGATCCGATGGTCGAGCAGCGGCGCCCGCGCCTCCAGGCCGGTCGACATGCTGGCACGGTCGACCTTGACCAGCAGATCGTCGGGCAGGTAGCCGAGCGCATCGACCACCATCGCCCGGTCCGCTACGTTGCCAAGCGTGTTGAGCGACAGGTCGCGCTCGAAGACCGTTTCAAGCGACGGCGCGCCCGGCACCAGATCCGCCACGTCGCCCCAACGACGCACCGCGGCGCGATAGAGCACCATCGGATCGTCGCAGGCGGCCCGCTCGAGGCGGCGTCTGAGCTTGGTGCCGACACGCGCCCGACGCTTCTTCGGCCCGACCGCCGCGGTTGTCCATCCAAGCGCGCCGTCGAGTGCGGCCGAAGGAAGATTTCGCGCCGCCGCGCCTGCGGCAGCCTTCAACACCGGCGGTCTTGCTTGGGCACGGTCCCAATCACGCGCCAGCCGCCCGTAGCGCGCGTAGCCGGCGAACAGCTCGTCGCCGCCATCACCGGTCAGGCCGACCGTAACGTGCTGGCGCGTGAGCCGGGACAGCAGCAGCGTGGGAATTTGTGAGACGTCGGCGAACGGCTCGTCATACACGGCCGGCAGGTCACGCAGGCAGGCGAGCGCATCGGCTTCGCTCGTATAGAGCTCCGTGTGGTTCGTGCCGAGATGCTTGGCGATTGCGGCGGCGTGGGGCGCCTCGTCAAAACGCGGGTCTTCGAAGCCGATGGTGAAGCTGTTGACGGGCTGCGCCGACACGGCCTGGGCGATGCCGACCACAGTCGCGGAGTCGACGCCGCCGGACAGGAACGCACCGACCGGCACGTCGGCGACGAGGCGCGATGCGATGGTTTCGCGCAGCAACGCTTCCAGCGCCTCCATGGCTTCGTCTTCGCTGCCTGAGAATGGCGTGGCGGCGCAGTCGCGCGCGCGCTCCGCCGCTGGCCAATAGGGCGCGGGCGCGGGCAGGGCACCCGGCGCGAGCCCGGCGGCGGGCAGGGTCACGAAATGCCCCGGCGGCAGCTTCCAGATGCCCTCGAAGATGGTGTGCGGTCCGGGGATGTAGTCGTTGCGCAGCAGCAGATCGACCGCACCCCGGTTGATCGGTCGGTCCCAGCCGGGATGGGCCGCCAGCGCCTTGAGCTCGGAGCCGAAGAGAAGCACGGACCCGGCATCGGCGCCCTTCGACCAGCCATAGTAAAGCGGCTTCTCGCCCATCCGGTCGCGTGCCAGGGTCAGCGTGCGCGTCTTCCGGTCCCAGACCGCGAGCGCGAACATGCCGTTCGCGGCCTTAAGCGCGGCCTCGATCCCCCATCGCGCGATCGCGGTGACCAGCACTTCGGTGTCGGACGTGCCGCGCCAAGTATCGACGCCCTCCTGCTCTAGGCGCGCGCGCAAGGCCTGGTAATTGTAGATCTCGCCATTGGTCATGACGACATAGCGCCCGTCGGCCGAGCGCATCGGCTGGCTGCCCGTTGGCGTCAGATCGATAATGGCGAGGCGTTGGAAGCCGAAGGCGATCCCGGCCTCCTCGTCGGCCCAGTGCTGTTCGGCATCGATGCCGCGCGCGATATCGCGCATGTCCGGCGCCTGCATCGAGGCTCGGGGATCGAGGAAGCCCGCGATGCCGCACATGACCGGCCCGTTAGCCTTCAGGCCAGCCGTGGGCGGGCGGCATCAGCCGCGCGCACGGCGGGCCGGCTGGGGGTCGGGCTCGTCGTCGCGGTCATCGGCAAGCTGCATCGCGTAGAGCCGGGCGTAGGCGCCGTCCTGTGCGATCAGGGCGTCGTGGTTGCCGGATTCGATCACCCGCCCTTCGTCGATCACGTAGATCAGATCGGCGTCCAGCACGGTCGAGAGACGGTGCGCGATCACGAGCGTCGTGCGCCCCTCCATGAGCTTCGTCAGCGCCGCCTGGACCTGGCGCTCGGACGCCGTGTCGAGGGCCGAGGTCGCCTCGTCGAGCAGCAGGATCGGTGCGTTCTTCAGCATCGCGCGGGCGATCGCCACGCGTTGTCGCTGGCCGCCCGAGAGCTTCGCGCCCTGGCCGCCGACCTCCGTGTCGTAGCCATTGGGAAGCGCCAGGATGAAGTCGTGCGCGGCGGCGCGCTTTGCCGCCTCGACGATTTCGTCCTCCGTGGCGTCCGGGCGCCCGTAAGCGATGTTGGCCCGCACCGTATCGTCGAACAGGCTGATCTCCTGGCTCACCAGGCCGATATTGGCGCGCAGCGAGGCGAGCGTGACGTCGCGCACATCGGCGTCGTCGATGCTCACGCTGCCCTTGTCGACGTCGTAGAAGCGTGGGATCAGGTTCATGATCGTCGACTTGCCGGCCCCCGACGGGCCGACCAGCGCGACGGTTTCGCCAGCGGGCACGGTCAGCGATATGCCGCGCAGCGCTGGCACGCCCTCGTTGTAGGAGAACTCGACCTTCTCGAAGCGGATCTTGCCGCGTTTGACCTCGAGCGACTTGGCGTCGGGCTTGTCCGTGATCTTCGAGCTGTAGTCGAGCGCGCCGAAGATGCGGTGCGCCGCGGCGAGGCCGTCCTGCAGGCTTGCGTTCAAGAGCGCGAGCCGCTTGGCGGGCGCGTAGGCGAGCAGCACCGCCGCCACGAAGGACACGAACTCGCCCGGCGTCTTGGCGCCGCTGATCACCATATGCCCGCCATAGAGAATGACCGCCACGATCGCGGCCCCGCCCAGCGTCTCCATGATCGGGTGCGAGGCCGAGCGGGTGCGGAAAGACTTGAAGTAGAGCCGGAATACCTTCTGGACGATGGCGTCCGCGCGTGCCGTCTCGTAGCGCTCCATCCCGTAGGCCTTGACGTGGCGCGCGCCCTGAAACGTCTCGCTCAGGAATGACGTGAACCGCCCGAGCTCGGCCTGGCTTTCCGCGGAGATCTTGCGCATGCGCCGGCCGATGCGGACGATCGGCAGGATCGCGACCGGGAAGACGAAGAAGGTCACCGAAGCCAGGATCCAGTCCTGGTAGAACATCACCGCGACCAGGAAAGCCAGCGTGAACATGTGAAGGCCGACGCCGGTCAACGCGTCGGAGACGGCAAAGCGCAGCCGCCCGACATCGTTGGTGAAGCGCGAGATCAGCTCGCCCGTCGGGCTGTCGTGGAAATACGCCAGATCGGCGTTGATGATGTGGTGGTAGAGCCGGGTCTGCACGTCGGCGATCACGCGCTGGCCGACCCAGTTCATCGAGACGTGCTGGCCGAAGGTCGCGACCCCTTTGGCGAGGAAGATGCCGAAGACGATGGCGGCCGCCACATAGAGCTGATCGGTATTCCGCTCCGTCAGCATCTGATTGAAGAATGGCTCCATATATCGGGCCATGGCGGCCGTGGAGGCTGCCGCAATCGCCATGCAGACCAGCGAGAAGGCGATCACCCACAGATAGGGCCGCACATGCTCGGACACGAGCCGACGCACGAGTGCCCAGGAGGCCGGGTCGATGGGTTGACGAAGGCTCGGTTTGCTCAAAGGAAGGACCGTTTGTCGATCAATGCGGCGCAAATGCCATGATACCACCTAAATGGGAAGCCAGAACCCATCTACACCGTTCCCGTTAATGCATTCTCAAGCGTCAGACGTCTCGGGCGCCCGCTTGACGATGTAACTGACGCCGCCGAAGCGCGACTGGCGGATCGCCTCGCTCGCCTTGTGCGACGACAGGAAGTCGTGGACCGCCCGCGAACAGCCGTCCCAGTCGAGATAATCGTCGATAATGACGAGGCCGCCCGGCACGATCTTGTCGAACAGGTGCTCCAGGCAGTCGAGTGTCGACTGGTACCAGTCACCATCGAGCCGCAGGATTGCGATTTTGAGATCGGCCGGCGCATTGGGCAATGTGTCCTTGAACCAGCCCTGA
>JARRKQ010000028.1:0-23373 GCA_037387885.1 Alphaproteobacteria bacterium
CCGGCGAACTCGAGATCGTGGGGTCGGGCGGGCGCCGTCGGCGGGTCGGGCTGATCGGCCCACACAGCATCGAGCGGGTTTCCATCGGTGGGCACGAGCGTCGCGCCGGCCTTCTCACAGGCCTCGGCGAGCCGCGTGGCGGCATCTTCTGTGTGGAGCCACGGGTCGTAGCCGAGCCGGGCCCCCGTCCCCAACGCCCCGGCTAGCCAGGCCGCCGGCGGCTCGTCGGCGATATGGCAGAACTCAAAGAGCTCGCCATCGACCTGGTCGCGAACCTGCAGCGTATAGCGGCCGTCGATGAAGAGCGCCGCGCGGTCCTTGAGCACGATCGCCAGCCCAGCGGAGCCGTCGAACCCGGTCAGCCAGGCCAGCCGCTCGGCGGATGGCGGCACATATTCGCCTTGATGCTCATCGGCGCGGGGAACCACGAATCCGTCGAGATCGCGGCGCCGAAGCTCATCACGCAGGGCGGTGATCCGCGCTGCCATGGCCTCCTTCGAGAGGGGCTTCAGCGGCCGATTCACGGGCGTCCTCGGGGATTCGTGCGGGCTAGACCGGGGATTTCCATGGGTTTCAAGCTAGGCGCGCCTTGCAGGCCACGCAAGGGCTTCCCCTCGTCAAGCGATGGTTAACGAAGCGATGCATATACTGCAATGGTGCACTGCAACATAACCACTCCATTCCGAGGAATCCGATCCCAAATTAGTTTCAGGTCGAAACTAAAGGGGTGCCTCCCATGCGGCACCCCGACTTACAGGACGAAGACAATGACGAAACAAACGATACATGCCACCGCAGGGGCCGAGGAGCTGTTCATCACCGAGATGGACGTGATCCGCCGGGCCCATCGAGCCCGCTCCGAAGCGATTGCCAATTGGCTGGAAACGGCCGGTAAGGCGGTCGGACGCTGGTTTCGGGCCTACTTCCGACGTGGCCGCGAACGCCAGCGGATCATGAACGAGCTCTATTCGCTCGACGACCGCTCGCTCAGCGATATCGGCATCACCCGCGGTGACATTCCCTTTGTCGCCAGCGGCCACAGCCGGGCCCATGACTCGTACAACGACAACGACGCAAAGGCCGCGTAACAGGCCTAATGTTGGTTGCAGTCGAGAGGGGCGGTCCCATCGGGGCCGCCCTTTTTCGTGGCCGACGTCGTTTCCCGGCACCTAGCCGCGGTCCAGCACCAAATCAAAATGCGCCTTGAGCGCGCCACGCTCTATCTCAGGCGCCGGAACAAATCGCGCGGCGACCGGGGCGCCGCTCTCCGCGACGCGGCGATAAAGGAAATCCCGCGCATTCTGCGGATGCCCGTCGATATAGATCTGGCTCACCAACTCATCGAAGCCGGGGGCCTGGACCGCGACATGGATATGCGGCGTGCGACCGGGATAGGGCACCGGCTTGATCGTGCGGAAGCGATAGCCGCCGTCGGCCGCGGCGAGCATTCGGCCATACCCCTGAAAATTACCATCGACCCGGCTCACGCGCCGGTCGCCCGAATGGTGGTAGATGCCGTTCCTGTCACATTGCCAGATCTCGACCTTCGCGCCCGGCACCGGCTTGCCGTCGGTATCGAGGACGCGGCCCGACAAATGCGTGACCTCGCCCATCGCCTGGGCCGCCCTGCCCTTCACCCGCACCAGGTCGTTGTCGTGATCGAGCGGGATGCTTTCGGGATAGAAGGGCCCACGCGTCTGGCGCGGCGTCGGCTTGAGCGCGGCGAGCGCCGGCGTGGCGGCGATGAGCGCGGCTGTTGAAAGGCCCGCCGCAATCACACGCCGTCGTGGCGGAAATGTCCCGGTCATGTGTCTGCGATCCTGTTTGTTCCGCGTTCGCGTGGTCTTGTTTGAACGATTAGGACGCCTGCAGTCCGTCGTTCAAGTCACGCTTCGGTGATGGGCGCGCGCAGGATCAGGGTCGGCCATTCGCCCAGCCGCACCGATCCGGCGGGCTTCAGCCCCGCCGCCCGGTAGGCCGCACGGACGTCGCGTTCCTGATCGCGCAGCAGCCCCGAGAGGATTACGAGCCCGCCGGGCGCCAGGGCTTGCGCGATGGGCTCGGCGATTGCGATCAGGGGATTGGCGACGATGTTCGCGGCGATCAGATCGAACGGCCTGCCCCGCGCCAGGGTCGCCGGTTTCAACGCATCACCCCGCCGCGCCCGCACCAAGGCGCTCACACCATTCCGTTCTGCATTCTCCGCCGCCGTCTCGACCGCAACCGGATCGTTATCGACCGCCGCAACCGGCAGGCCCCAGAGCTTGGCCATGGCAATCGCAAGAATTCCCGAGCCGCAGCCGAGATCGAGCAGGCGGTTTGGCCGGAAGCGCTTGCGCCCCGCCAGCCGGTCGAGCGCAATCAGACAGCCGCGCGTGGTCTCATGCGTGCCGCTGCCGAAGGCGGGGCCGGCATCGAGCGCAATCGCGATGCTTGCCTTGCGCTCGCGCGCGGGCTGGTCGGTGGGGTGAATATGGAACCGGCCCGCATTGACCGGCTTGAAGTCCTTGGCGTTCTCGGCCAGCCAGTCGCGGTCGGCCAGCGACTCGATGCGGATCGCAGGAAAGCCGATCTGCGCCGCACTTGCGGCCAGCGCGGCGGCCGCTTCGATCGCTCCCCGATCAGGCTCGGCCGCCGCATAGCCCGCAATGCGCCAGATCGAGCCGTCGGGCCGCGCCTCGAACATCGAGACCGCCTCGGCATACCCGTCGAGCACGCCCTGGAACACCGGCAAGGCCGCCGCCGGCACCACCAGCTCGATCAGCCAGAGCGGCGGGCGCTCAGCGACGGCGCTCGATGCCGACGGGGAGGTCATCGTAGCGGCGCATCTCGTCGCTGGCGAACATGCCCGGATATTCGAGATAGTCGACCAGCATCTCGGTCGCATCGAGGCCCCAGAAGATCTCGCCGTCGATGACGAAGCTCGGCACGCCCCAAAGGCCGCGCTTGGCCGCCTCCTCGCCATTGGCGACCAGCTGGGCCTTGACCTCGGGGTCGTTGATCTTGGCGTCGGCCTCCTCGCTCGAAAGCCCGAGCGCGGCCACGAAGTCGGGCCAATCGGTGTTGGGATCGCGTCCCTCGGCCCAGATGAAATTGTAGATTTTGGTCACCGCCTCGGCCGTGCTGCCCAGCGCAACCGCCAGGCGCAGCGCCTTGATTGGATGGAAGGGAAAGGCCGGCACCACTTTGAACGGAATGCCGTTTCGCTCAGCCCACCACTTCGTGTAGCGCAGAGTGAAGATGCGTTTGGGCGGCAGCTCGGCTGGACCCTTGTGCTCCCAATGCCCGAGCAGCCCGGCGAAAAGCACGGGCTTCCGCGTCACCTCCAGATCGTCGGGCAAACGGTGAAACACCGCGTTCTGGAGGTAGGCGAAGGGTGAGATGAAATCGAAATACCAGTCGGCCTTGCGGGTCACGTCCCCTCCACTACGAAGCTCTCCATCACCTTTTTCTCGCCCGTATGGTCGAAGTCGATGGTGAGCTTGTCGCCCTCGACGGCGGTGACGGTGCCGTAGCCGAACTTGTCGTGGAAGACGCGCGCGCCCGTCGCGAACCGCGGCGCCTTTTTTGCAGAGACGACCTCGGCAGACCCCTCGATGAGCGTGCCCCGGCGCGGCTGCGGGATCGCACCGCCTCCATACCGCGATCCGCCTCCGGCGGATCGCCCCCAATTCGTCTGGGCGCGGCGGGCGTCGCCGCGCGAGGCCGGCGTGGTCCATCGATCGCCGCCGCCGCCGCGGTCCCGACCGTAGCCGGCGAAGCCGCCGCTGCTCGAAGCGCCCGTATCGTAGCCACCGCCGTAGAGCCCCGCTTCGGTGCTTACCTCGACATGCTCGGGCGGCAGCTCGTCGACGAAGCGCGAGGGGATCGCCGACGCCCACTGGCCGTGCACGCGGCGGTTGGCGGCAAAGGAGATGTGCGCCCGCTTGCGCGCCCTTGTAAGACCGACATAGGCGAGCCGGCGTTCTTCCTCGAGGCCGGCGGCGCCGCTTTCGTCCATGGCGCGCTGATGCGGAAAGAGCCCCTCCTCCCAGCCGGGAAGGAAGACGCTCTCGAACTCGAGCCCCTTTGCACTGTGGAGCGTCATCAGATTGACCATGTCGCCCTGCGAGCCCTCGACCGCCTCCATCACCAGGCTCACATGCTCCAGGAAGCCCGCGAGGTTCTCGAACTCCTCCATCGCGGTGATCAGCTCTTTCAGGTTCTCCAGCCGCCCCGGCGCCTCGGGCGACTTGTCGGCCTGCCACATCGCCGTGTAGCCGGATTCGTCGAGCACCACCTCGGCAAGCTCGGCGTGATCGGCGCCCTCGGCCAGCGTTCGCCAGCGCGCGAAGTCCTCGAGCAGCGCCTTGAGGGAGCGCCGTGCGGCTGGCCGGATCTCGTCGGTCTCCACGAGATCGGCGGCGGCCACCGTGAGCGACACATCGCGCGCGCGCGCATGGCGGTGGATCGCCTGTACGGTGGCATTGCCGATACCGCGCCGGGGCGTGTTGACGATGCGCTCGAAGGCGAGGCCGTCATCGGGCTGGTGGATCACGCGGAGATAAGCGATGGCATCGCGGATCTCCATGCGCTCGTAGAAGCGCGGGCCGCCGATCACCCGGTAGGGCAGACCGACGGTGATGAAGCGCTCTTCGAATTCGCGGGTCTGGAAGCTCGCGCGGACCAGGATCGCGACCTCGTTCAAGGCGTGCTTCTTGCGCTGCAGCGCCTCGATCTCCTCGGCGACCATGCGCGCCTCGGCCTCGCCGTCCCAGAGGCCGGTCAGCTTGACCTTGTCGCCCTCGCCCATATCGGTCCACAGGGTCTTACCGAGCCGGCCCTCGTTCTTGGCGATCAGTCCCGAAGCGGCCCCCAATATGTGCCCGGTCGAGCGGTAGTTCTGTTCCAGGCGCACGACCTTGGCGCCCGCGAAGTCCTTCTCGAATTTGAGAATGTTGCCGACTTCGGCGCCGCGCCAGCCATAGATCGACTGGTCGTCGTCGCCCACGCAGCAGATGTTGCGCCGCTTCTGCGCCAGAAGACGCAGCCAGAGATACTGCGCGACATTGGTGTCCTGGTACTCGTCGACCAGCACGTATTTGAAGCGATCCTGATATTCGGCGAGCACGTCGTCGTGCTTGGTGAAGATAGTCAGGATATGCAGCAGCAAATCGCCGAAATCGGCAGCGTTCAGCGTCCTGAGCCGCGCCTGATATTCGCTGTAGATCTTGGCGAGCTTGCCGGCGGCGAAGTCCCCCGCCTCGGCGCCGTCGATCTTGTCGGGCGTCAGACCCCGGTCCTTCCAGCGCTGGATCACACCGAGCAGCACCCGCGCGGGCCAACGCTTGTCGTCGACGTTCTCCGCCGTCAGCACCTGCTTCAACAGGCGGATCTGGTCGTCCTCATCGAGAATGGTGAAGTTCGACTTCAGACCCACCAACTCGGCGTGGCGGCGCAGCATGCGGGCGCCCAGCGAGTGAAACGTGCCGAGCGCCAGCCCCTCGGCCGCGCCCGAGCCGATCAGCCGCTCCACCCGCTCGCGCATCTCGCGCGCGGCCTTGTTGGTGAAGGTGACGGCGAGGATCTGCGAGGGCCAGGCCAGGCGGCGCGTCAGAATATGCGCCAGGCGCGTCGTCAGCACGCGCGTCTTGCCCGTCCCCGCCCCCGCCAGCACCAGCAGCGGGCCGTCGAGCGTCTCCACAGCCTCGCGCTGCGGCGGGTTCAGGGTCTCCAGATACGGCGGCGCGGCCGCCTGGGGCATCGCCGCCTCGGACAGCTTTCGCGGCGGCGCGGACGCGCCAGCCACATCATCGGTGAAATCGAAGGGATCGGGCATGAGGTCTCTCTCGCCCATTATATAGACATTCGCCCCGCCGGCGCTCCACCGGAATGACACGCCACGGCGCTTTGTTCGCGCGGCACGCAACTTTCCGTGAGGCCCTTCGCCGCGCGTCACCGGACGATTATAGTCGATCACGACATCCAGGCCGGCGATCCATAAGGAGACCTGCCGTGGCCAACCCATCCGACCGACCCATTCGCCGGGCGCCGTGGCCCTTGATCGCCGCGGTGCTGCTGATCGTTTTCCTGCCTTTCCAGTCTCTGCGCGCCGCGGAAGCAAAGAAGAACCTCGACGAGATCTTCAATGCCGTTGTCCGGGTGATGGCGACGGTGCCGGCCGATGCGCGCACCGCAAAAGCGCTGGGCCAGGAGCGCGCCGGCAACGGCATCGTCATCGACGCCAACGGCCTGGTGCTGACCATCGGCTACCTGATCCTCGAGGCCGACAAGATCGTCGTGATGCCGCCGGGCGAGGAAGCCACCGCCGCGCGCTTCATCGCCTACGACCACGAGACCGGGCTTGGCCTGATCCGCACGACGCGGAAGCTGAAGGTGAAACCCATGCCCTTCGGCGACTCGCGGAACCTGAAGCCGCGCGACACGCTGGTCATTTCGGGCTTTGGCGGCCGAACGCGGGCGCGTCCGGCGATGATCGTCTCGCGGCGCGATTTCGCCGGCTATTGGGAATATCTGCTCGAAGGAGCGATCTTCACCGCGCCGATCTACCGCAACTTCGGCGGGGCGGCGCTGATCGGCCTCGACGGCAAGCTCGTCGGCGTGGGCTCGCTTGCCGTGCCCGATGCGGGCGGTCCGGGCCGGCGCCTCGCCGGCAACATGTTCGTGCCGATCGAAAAGCTGAAGCCGATCCTCGCCGACCTCTTGGAGCACGGCCGCTCGCAAGGCCCGCGCCGACCCTGGATCGGCGCTTTTACCCGCGAGGGTCCACAACAACAGATATTGGTGGTCCAAGTCACACCCGACGGCCCCGCGGCCAAGGCGGGGATCAAGCCCGGCGATCTGGTCGTCGGGGTGGCGGGGAAGCAGATCGCTGGTCAGCTCGACTTCTATCGCAAGCTCTGGGCCGCGGGAAAGCCGGGCAGCAAGATCGCGCTCACGATCACGCGCGGTCCGAGGTCTTTAACGGTCACCATCACGGCGGGTGACCGCTATCGCTGGCTGAGGATGGACAAGCGCGGCTGAAGCACGTTCAGTCCGGCCTTACGCCTCGCCACGTTCCTCCGCCCGCGCCTTCATAAGGGCGCGCTGCTGGGCCTGCATGAAGTCGCGCTCGAGCAGGACGCCCACCAGCGCCATCGAGTCCTTGTCCGTGACGATGGCGAGAAATGGATCGCTCGCCGGCCCGAAGGCGCCGACCGCTTCGATGAGCGTGTTGTTCTGGGTTAGAACCGTGTGGGGCATGCGGGCCAGGTCTGCCGCCTTGATCTCGTCGTCGCGCGATTGGTCGAACAAGGCATCGCTCATATCCGACAATGCGATCACGCCTTGAAGCCGCTGGTCGCCATCGACGACGAACAGCACACCGTGCGGCGCCCGCACGATTTGGCGTCGCAACTCCGGAAGCTGCGTCCCCGGCCCCACGGTCGCAATGTCGCGCGCCATCGTGCGGCGAACCGGCATGGCGCGGAGATGCTCGGCCTCACGGCCGCCGGAGAATTCCACACCGCGCCGGCGCAATTGCTCCAGAAAGAACGACCGCCCGCCGTATTGCTGCAGGATGATCGAAGCAAGCGCCACGGCCACCATGACGGCAATCGTCACCTTGTAGTCGCCGGTGAGCTCGAAGACGATCAAGACGGTGGAGATCGGCGCGCCGAGCACGGCGCCCGCCACGGCACCCATGCCGACGATGCTATAGACGCTGAGCCCAGAGGCCGGCGTCGGCGCGATCGCCGCCGCGGCCACGCCGAACACGCCACCCAGCATCGCGCCTATGACGAGCGACGGGCTGAAGACGCCGCCGCCGAAGCCGAAGCCCAGGCACAGCGCTGTCGCAAAGATCTTCACGAAGAGCAGCGAGATCAGGAGCTCGAACGCGAGCTGCCCGCGGATCGCCAGGTCGGTGACCCCATATCCAACGCCCAGCACCTGGGGAAAGAGGAGCGCGATCAGCCCCAGGATCACGCCGGCGTAGGCCGGCTTCACCCAGTCGGGGCCGGGCACTTTCTCCGCCAGCGCCTGCATGTTGAAGGCGCTGCGGATGAAGAGATGCGCGACCGCTGCGCTGGTGATCCCCAGGATCGCGAAGATGCCGAACTCCCAGGGTGAGACCGTAAAAATTCCCGGCACGACGAAGGCGGGGAAATCTCCGTAATGCGCGCGCGAGATCATGGTGCCGAGCACCGAGGCGATGACGATCGGCGCGAAGGCGGACAGCGCGTAGTGCCCGACCACGACCTCGAGCGCGAAGAAGACGCCGGCGAGCGGTGCGTTGAAGGAAGCGGCCACCGCCGCTGCCACGCCGCAACCTAGCAGCGTGAGAGCGCTCGCGCGCGGCAGCTCGAAACGCTTGGCGAACCACGAGGCAATGGCAGCGCCCAGATGCACGACCGGCCCCTCGCGGCCCGTCGAGGAACCGACCCCGAGCGAAGCCGCGTTGACGAAAGCGCCCTGAAGCGCGCGGGTGAGATGCATCCGCCCGCCCTTGAGCGCAGCTCCCTCGATCACGTCGGCAACGCCGAGCGGGCGCTTGTCATGCGTCGCGTAGCGGATGAAGAGACCGATGAGGAGACCTCCCGCCGCGGGCGCCAGCACGATGCGCCACTCAGGCAGGCCCACAAGGTAATCAAGCAGCGCCTCGGACTGGGTTCCGAAGGCGCCCCATTGCACGAAGCCGATCAGATAGCGAAAGCCGATGGCGCCATATGCGGACGCAACGCCAAGCACGACGGCCATGACCAACAGCACGACCTGGTCGTTCCGCCGGAAGCGGCGCCAGCGAACCAGCATGCGCCGCACGCGTCGGCGCTTGGTCGACGTAGTGCGGGGCGCTCGGTCTTGGGCCTGCGGCACCGTGATGGGTCTTTCCAGAGTCGTGGCGAAAGCGGCGAAACCGAATGTAACGCCTTACCACCACTCGAGAAAGATCACGTTAACCGGGCTGCCGCCGCACCGGCGGCGATCTCCCGCTAGCTCCGCTTGATGCCGATTACGCGGCCCTTGTTGGGCGGCGCATCCAGATGCGCGTGCGCTTTCATGATCGCGGCCAACCGCTCCTCGACCGGCGGGAAGAAGTCCGCGCTCCGCCGCGTGCCCATATCGACATGGGTGTTGATCCACTCCGAGGTCGCCGCGACGTGACCCTCGTCCTCGTGGATCATGATTTGGAAGAAATGCATGTGCCGGTGATTGTAGTCGAGCAACTGGGTCTCGACCCGAACCGCATCGCCTTCATGCAGCTCGCGCAGATAGTTCACATGCGCTTCCAGCGCGAAGGTCGAAGCGTTGTTGCTCCGGCGATAGTCCTCGGTGAGACCGAGATAGTCGAACAGCGCGTCGGTGGCCTGATCGAAGATGAGCACGTAATAGGCCACGTTCATGTGGCCGTTATAGTCGATCCACTCCGGCCCGATCGTCGTGCGGTGGAGGCGGAGCGGTGCGTCGATTGCGGTCGTATCCATCGGCCGACACGATAGCCGCCGGGCCGGCCCAGGCAAGAGGTCTGTTGCGGGTCAGCGCCCGGCGGTGGCGCGCTTCAGATAAGCGATCAGATCGGCCCGCTCGCGCGCATCCTTCACGCCGTCGAAGCCCATGATCGTTCCCGGCACGGCCTTGAGGGGCGCGGCCAGAAACCGATCGAGCGTTGCCGCGGTCCATACGATCCCCGAGCGCCGCATCGCCCTGCTGTATTCGAAACCGGGTACCGTCCCGGCGCGGCGCCCGAAGAGACCGCGGTGGCGGGGGCCGGCCCGGTTGCGGTCGATCGAGTGACAGCCTTGGCACCGCTCGTAGACCTTTCGGCCACGCGTAACGTCGCCGTCCGCCAGTGCTGGTGCTGCCAATGCCAAGACCAGCGCCCCGACACCCATCAGAAACCGTCGGCGCATCGCCCCGAAACCTCCATTCCTTGTCATTCGGATCGTAGGAAGCACCGCTCCCGCCGGCCCAGGTCGGACGCAAAGTGAGGGACGGCCGGCGGGAGCGATGCAGGTGCGGGCGGGCGGTCACCCACCCACCGCGCGGGGAACCTTTACGACACGCCCGCTACGATACGAATGCAGCCGGCACGGGGTTCTGCCCGAGCGCGCCGCGCAGCACCGCCCAATGCATCGCTTCGTCGCCGAGAATGCTCGCCGCCGCCTTGGCGAGGTCGCGGTTGGCGAACAGCGGAACCGCGCCTAGATAGGCGCTCACGGCGCCCTTCTCCAACCCGGCGGCAAACGCCAGCACGTCGGCCTGGCTCTTCAGCTTGGAGACCGGGAAATTGTAACGCCGCTTGGCCGCGGTCGGCCGGCCGCCGAGCTTGCTCACGGTACTGGCGAGCACGTTGATGTGCTCCTTGTGGTGACCCTGGAACTGCACGGCGACGTCGAGGAGGGGTTTCTTCAAAAGCCCGCTCCCCGCGCCGACCGCATAGGCGGCGACCGCCTCGTGCTCAGCGGCGAGCGCGGTGTTCAGAATGCGCACGTCGCTGGCGGTGCTGCCGGAGGCTGCGGCGGTCTGCTGCATGGCCATGCTCTCGCAGCCGGCGATCAGGGCGACGGCGGTCGCCGACAGGGTGGCCGTCCCCGCTGCACGCAGGAAGCCGCGGCGCGCGAAACCGCGTTCGAGTTCCGGGCGGATCCGTTCGGGATCGATGAGGTCTATGTCGGACATGAGGGTTCTCCTGCCGTATGAGGTCAAAGGACCGACCAGCCACCATGGCCAATCGCGATCTGGTCCTTCAGTTACTCACGAGGGGAGAGTTTGGATGCAGCCGCCGGTCAGCGATCGGGATTGGCGGTGATCTTGCCGGCAAATAGCGCCTGCCCGTAAGGCGTGCCCGGACGCCATCCCTGCGCCGGCTCGAGCGTTATGGCGAGCTGGGTCGCCCGCGGCCAGGAGCGAACTGCCGTCTCCGGCAAGGCAACCGAGCGGCGGCCCGACGCCGGCACCAGTCCCAGCGAGACCGGCGCCTCGCCCTTGCCGCGCACCAGCCACAGCTCGAGCGATTTGCCGCTCGGGATCGAGATCTCCCGCAACGGCAGAATGGTCATGCGCCGACCGTCCTGGCGGATCGTGACCAGCCAGGCCGCCGAGCTCTTGTCGCTCAGCACGGCGATCTTCTCGGTGACCGGTGCCGGCGGGAGGACGACGCGCTCGACAATGACAAACGCCAGTAGGCATGCCGCCACTGCCGCTGCCGTCAGGCCGAATCCGCGCCAGAAGCCCAGCCGGTCCCACAGCCGCGCCGCGTCGGGCTTCTCGGCGATCCGGCGCTCGATCCGGGCCCAGATCTCCGGCGGTGGGTCGGTGTCCGCCAAGGTCTCGCCAAGCGGGCTGAACCGACGCTCCCAGTCGTCGGCCATGTCGCAGTAATAGGCGTCACGCGCGCGCAGACGCTCGAAGCGGCGCGCCTCGCGCTCGCTCAAGGTGCCGAGGACATATTCCCCGGCCTTCACCCGCCAGTATTCGTCGTCCCGCTTAGCCATTGTCGAGACACAGTTTGAGGCGCGAAAGGCTGCGCCGGATCCAGCTCTTGACCGTGCCGAGCGGCACGGACAGCTCGCGCGAAAGCTCGTCGTGCGTAAACCCACGATAATAGGCCAGCAGCACGGCCTTTCGGGGAGCCTCCTCAAATCGCTCCAGACAGAGCTTCAGGGCCCGCGCTTCCGCGCTCGCAACGGCATCGGCCAAGGGACCGGGGCTGGGGTCCTCGAGGCGCGCATACTCAGCTTCGATATCGGCCGGGACCTCGCGAACCGCGCGGCGGCGCAGGGTGAGCGAGCGATAGCGCGCGACGCTGATCAGCCAGGTCATCGGCGAGCCCTTGGCGACGTCGAACGACGACGCATTGCGCCAGACGTTGACGTAGGCGTCCTGCAGGGCCTCCTCCGCCAGGGCCCGGCTGCCGAGAATGCCCAGGCACACGGAAAACAGCTTGCCCGCCGTCTGGCGATAAAGCACGCCGAAGGCCTCCCGATCGCCTGCGGCGCTCTCGGCGATTAGCGCCGCCAACTGCGGCCGGATCGCACCGGTGGCGCTATCGTCCTCACTCGCGGGCTGGGTCCCGATATTCGGCACGGCATGCACCATGGGAGTCACGCGGTAGACATACTCATTCGGGGGTATATACGCGCGAGCCGGACGTTTGGATGCACCTTGTCGTGAGGTGGCCAACCCGGTAGCGTCGTGCGCCCCACATATCGGCCCATTTCATGCTCTCGCGCTTCCTGGTTTTCCTGTCGACACACGGCACCTGGATCCTCGCGGGGGGCGTGTTCATCGGGCTTGCCTGGCCCCAGGCAGCCCGGTTCATGGGGCCGATGCTGGCACCCTCGGTGTTTCTCATCCTCACCGCCTCGCTGCTCCGGCTCGACTGGCAGGCCGCACTCGGCTATGCGCGGCGGCCCCTCCTGGTTGTCCTATCGCTCGTCGCCCTGATGGGGCTCGCCCCAATCGCCACCGCCTTCGTGCTGTCGTTGGTCGAGCCGCCATCCGGGCTCGCCGGGGCGATCGTGCTCATGGCTGCAGCCTCGCCGGTCATGGCGGCGATTGCCTTCTCCCAGCTCCTCGATCTCGATGCGGCGCTGGCGATGATGCTCTCCTTCGTCGGCACCCTGCTCGCGCCGCTGACCGTGCCCCCGCTGGCGCTCGCCCTTCTGGGAATCGAGCTCAAGATCGGCACCGGCGAGCTGATGCTGCGCCTCGGGATCATCGCCTTTGGTGCTGCCGGCGTCGCGGCGCTCATCCGCCGGATTGTTTCGCGCGAGACCCTGCGCCGCCGCAGCGGCGAAATCGACGGCATCGCGGTCGCCATGCTGCTCATCTTCGCGGTCGCGATCATGGACGGGGTTGCCGCCGCGATCGCCGAGCGGCCCGGCTTCGTG
The DNA here is from genome assembly GCA_037387885.1 of Alphaproteobacteria bacterium. Classification (GTDB taxonomy): domain Bacteria; phylum Pseudomonadota; class Alphaproteobacteria; order JAPULJ01; family JAPULJ01; genus DATKZM01. Next base: position 12,870 of record JARRKQ010000028.1, read on the forward strand.
GCAACCGCGACCGGCCTCGCCTTCGCCAGCAATATCGTGCTTCAGCTTGCCGCCACGGCGGTGTTCCTCTGGGCCGGCCTGCGCCAGGCGCTGACCGTGGGCCTGGCCTGCGGCAACCGCAATATGGGGCTCTTGCTGGCCGCGCTCGCCGGCACCGCGGATTTCGATGTCGTGCTCTTTTTCGCGATCGGACAGATCCCGATGTACGTCCTGCCGGCGCTCCAGCGCCCGGTCTACAGGCGCTTGATTGCGCGCCCGTCTTAACCCTGTTTCGCGCCCGAGCGCACAGGACCCCGGACAAGAAGAAGGGCCGCCGGAGCGGCCCTTCAAAGGGCAGAGGAAAAAGGGCTTCCGTCCGAAATTCGTCATTGGAGGAACCCCAAATCTAGCGGTTTTTCGCCGATTTCTGGGGTCACGATTTATCACGGTATCGTCAGACCGATCTCACGAAAACGTGAGAAATTTGATATTTCGACAGGTCAAATTTGCCGCCGAATTGGCCGAATCCGCGCCCATCGACGGTTGCGCACCCCTCGATTCGGCACACTCGCGGCGGGCGGATTTACCGACTTGTTAATCATTGCGTCTTAATCTTGGCACGGTGAATGACCCCTGGAAGCACGAACCACAGGTAGCGGATCGGTGCTGGCTCAGTCAGGAGGAAGCGATGAATGCCTCGGTGAAACGACCCGGCCTGTTGTGGCCCAGCTTGATCGTTCTCGGCGCCGTTGGCGTGGCCGCGTTGGCCAGCACCAGCGCCGTGGCTGGCGCACCGCTCTGCAATGAGCGCTCCGTGGTCTTGAAAACGCTCGAGAAGGATTACGGCGAGAAGCCGATTGCCTTCGGGATCACCGAAAACGGCGCCATGGTTCAGCTGGTCGCGGCCAAGGACGGCAAGACCTGGACCCTGGTCATCCACAATCCCAAGGGCACGAGCTGCCTGATGGCGGCGGGCGAAACCTGGAAGGCGCGTCGCAATCCCCAGCAGGCCTCGCTGCGAGCCGGCGGCCCCCGCTAAGTCGACTTTGCGCGGGTACCTTCAAGCCGACCATTGAGCCTGACTCAGGGCTCGTATCCCAGCACGGGCGCAAGCCAGCGCTCGGTCTCCGCGACCGTCCACCCCTTGCGCTTGGCATAATCGGCGACTTGATCGCGCCCGATCCGGCCGATGCCGAAATAGCGCGATTCGGGATGCCAGAAGTAGTAGCCCGAGACCGCCGCCGTGGGCAGCATGGCGAAGCTGTCGGTCAAGGTAATCCCCGCATTCTTTTCCGCCTCGAGCAGCGCGAACAGCGTCGCCTTCTCGGTATGGTCCGGACAGGCGGGATAGCCGGGCGCCGGGCGAATGCCCTGGAACTCCTCGCGGACCAACGCCTCGTTGCTTAGGTCTTCGTCCGGCACGAATCCCCAGAACTCCTTGCGCACCCGCTCATGCATGCGCTCGGCGAAAGCCTCGGCGAGCCGGTCGGCGAGCGCCTTGGCCATGATGCTCGAATAGTCGTCGGTCTCGCCTTCGTAGCGCGCCACCAGATCGTCGAGCCCGATCCCCGCCGTGACCGCGAAGCCGCCCAGATAATCGGGCGCGCCACTCTCGCGCGGCGCCGTGAAATCGGCGAGCGCATAGTCGGGCCGACCGGCCGGCTTCAGGAGCTGCTGGCGCAAGGTGTGGATGGTCGTCCGGACCTTGCGGCGATCGTCGTCGGCATAGATCGCGATATCCTCGTTGCCGTCGCTGTTGGCGGGCCAGAAGCCGATCACGCCGCGGGCGCCAAGCAGCCGCCCCTCGACGATCTCTTGCAACATCGCCTGCGCATCGCGGAAGAGATCGCGCGCGGCCTCGCCGACGATGCGGTCGTCGAGGATCTGGGGATAGACGCCCGCCAGCTCCCAAGCCCGGAAGAACGGCGTCCAGTCGATGCGGGGCACGAGCTCGTCGAGCGGATAGTCGTCGAAGGTCTTCGTGCCCAGAAAGCCGGGTTTGGGCGGCCGCGTCTCGAACCAGTCGAAATGCGCCTTGTGGACGCGCGCTTCCTCCAGCGAACGCCGGTCGCCCTCACCGCTCTTGCCGGCATGACGCCCGCGCAGCTTCTCGTATTCCTTGCCGGTCTGGCGCAGCAGACGCTTTCGTGCATTCTCCGCAAGCAGCCGGCCGGCCACGCCGACGCTGCGCGAAGCATCGAGAACGTGGATCACGCCGCCGTGGTAATTCGGCTCGATTCGCACCGCTGTGTGGACCCGCGAGGTCGTTGCCCCGCCGATCAACAGCGGAATCTTGAAGCCCTCGCGCTCCATCTCGCGCGCCACGTGGACCATCTCGTGCAGCGACGGGGTGATCAGCCCTGAGAGGCCGATCATGTCGGCGCCCTCGTCGCGCGCGGTCTTCAGAATGTCTTGCGACGGGACCATGACGCCCAGATCGATCACGTCGAAACCGTTGCACTGCAGCACCACGGCGACGATGTTCTTGCCGATATCGTGGACGTCGCCTTTGACGGTCGCCATGACGATCTTGCCGCCGCCCTCCTTCGACGTGGAGCTCGCCTTTTCCTCCTCGATGAAAGGCACCAGATGGCCGACCGCCTTCTTCATAACGCGCGCCGACTTGACGACCTGCGGCAGGAACATCTTGCCCGAGCCGAACAGATCGCCGACGACGTTCATGGCATCCATGAGCGGTCCTTCGATGACCTGGATCGACCGGTCATAGCCGCGGCGCGCCTCCTCGGCGTCCTCGATGACGAAATCTGCGATGCCATTGACGAGCGCATAGCCGAGCCGCGCCTCCACGCTGCCCTCGCGCCAGCTCTTGTCGTCGGCCGCCTCCTTTGACTTGCCCTTGACCGTATCGGCGACTTCGAGCAGGCGCTCGGTCGCATCGGGCCGCCGGTTCAGCACCAGATCTTCGACGCGCTCGCGCAGGTCCGGCTCGATGTCGTCATAGACCGCGAGCTGGCCCGCATTGACGATCCCCATGTCGAGGCCGGCCCTGATCGCGTGGTAGAGGAAGACCGAGTGGATCGCCTCGCGCACCGGGTTGTTGCCGCGAAACGAGAAGGAGAGATTGGAGACGCCGCCCGAAATCTTGGCGCCGGGCAGCGTGTCCTTGATCCGCTTCGTCGCCTCGATGAAGGCGATGCCGTAGTCGTCATGCTCCTCGATGCCGGTTCCGATCGCCAGGATGTTCGGATCGAAGATGATGTCCTCCGGCGGGAAGCCGACCTCTTCGGTGAGGATGCGGTAGGAGCGCGTGCAGATCTCGACCTTGCGGTCGGCGGTGTCGGCCTGGCCCTCTTCGTCGAACGCCATCACCACCAACGCCGCGCCATAGCGGCGGACCAGCCGCGCCTGACGGACGAACGCCTCTTCGCCTTCCTTCAGGCTGATCGAGTTCACGATCGGCTTGCCCTGCACGCATTTGAGCCCCGCCTCGATGACCGCCCAGTCGGAGCTGTCGATCATCACCGGAACCCGGCTGATATCCGGCTCGGACGCGATCAGGCTGAGGAAGGTCACCATGGCCGCCTCGGAGTCGAGGAGACCCTCGTCCATGTTGACATCGATGATCTGGGCGCCGTTCTCGACCTGTTGGCGCGCAACCTGAAGCGCGGTCTCGTAATCGTCGGCCATGATGAGCTGGGCGAAACGCGCCGAGCCCGCCACGTTCGTCCGCTCGCCGATATTGACGAAGGAGGCGGTCGGCCCGCTCGGTCCCTCTGTGGGGTCGGCCTCCGGTGGAGCCTTAATCTGTTCGGTCACGACGGCCTCGCCTCATGCAAGCTCGAACGCTTCGAGGCCCGATAGCCTCATATGCGGCGCCAATTCGGGTGGCCGCCGCGGCGCCTTGTCCGCCACCGCCTCGACGATGGCCGCGATATGCGCCGGCGTGGTTCCACAGCAGCCGCCAACGATGTTGACCAGCCCCGCCTCCGCCCATTCGCCCAGGTGCCGTGCAGTGATCTCCGGGCTCTCGTCATAGTCGCCCATATCGTTCGGCAGGCCGGCGTTAGGATGGGCGCTGACCGGCACCTCCGCGATGCGCGACAGTTCGGCCAGATACGGCCGAAGCTGCTCCGCCCCCATCGAGCAGTTGAGCCCTACCGCCAAAGGCCGGGCATGGCGGACCGAGTTCCAGAACGCTTCGACCGTCTGACCCGATAGCGTGCGCCCCGACTGGTCGGTGATCGTGCCCGATATGATGACGGGGATCGCCTCGCCCCGCGCCTCGGCCAGCTCGTCGACCGCGAAGATCGCGGCCTTGGCATTGAGCGTGTCGAAGACCGTCTCGATCAGCAGCACGTCAACGCCGCCCTCGACCAGCGCTTCGGCCGCTTCACTGTAAGCATCGCGCAGCTCGTCGAAGCTGACATTGCGGAACCCCGGGTCCTCGACGTCGGGCGAGATCGAGGCTGTTCGGTTGGTCGGCCCCAACGCACCAACGACGAAGCGTGGCCGATCAGGCGTCGACTGGGTCACCGTATCGGCCACCGCCCGGGCGACCCGCGCGCCCTCGCGGTTGATCTCCGCCACCACCGCCTCGGTCCCATAGTCCGCCTGGGCGATGGTCGTCGCGTTGAAGGTGTTGGTGGACAGAATGTCGGCGCCCGCTTCCAGAAACGTCCGGTGAATGTCAGCCACCAATTGCGGCTGGGTCAGGTTGAGCACGTCGTTGTTGCCCTTGAGATCGACTGGATGCTCCGCGAAACGGCTGCCGCGATAGTCCGCCTCCTCCAGGCCGCGTTGCTGGATCATCGTGCCCATGGCGCCGTCGAGCACCAGGATACGCTCGCCGAGCAGCGCTTCCAGCGTCTGCCGCCGGTTTGCGGGTGAGCTCATGTCGTTCATCGCTGCGCCCTTTTCCGCCGGCTCAGGCTTCCGCCGCGATGGGCGGTGTCGCCGGCACCGGGCGCAATCCCAGAATGTGGCAGATTGCGAATGTGAGATCGGCGCGGTTGAGCGTATAGAAATGAAACTCGTCGACCCCGGATGCCTGCAGCGTGCGGCACTGGTCGGCCGCGATGCTTGCCGCCACCAGCTTGCGGGTTGCTGCATCGTCGTCGAGTCCCTCGAACTGATCGGCCATCCAGGCCGGGATGGCCGCGCCGCACGCCTTGGCGAAGCGCGCCACGGTATGGAAATTGGTGACGGGCAGAATGCCGGGGACGATCGGGACTTCGATGCCGGCATGGCGCGACCGCTCGACGAAGCGCAGATAATCGCTGCATTCGAAAAAGAACTGCGTGATCGCCCGCGTGGCACCGGCATCGACCTTGCGCTTTAGGTTGTCGAGATCGGCCGTGGCGCTCAAGGCCTCGGGGTGAACCTCCGGATAGGCCGCGACGCTGATCTCGAAATCGGCGACCCGTTTCAGTCCCGCCACGAGATCGGCCGCATAGCGATAGCCGTCCGGATGCGGCTCGTAGCCGGCGCTGCCCTCCGGTGGGTCGCCGCGCAGGGCAACGATATGGCGGACCCCCGCGTCCCAGTAGCGCCGGGCGACCGCATCGACTTCGGCTCGGCTCGCACCGACGCATGTGAGATGCGCGGCGGGCTCGAGGTCGGTCTCGCCTCGGACCCGCTCCACCGTTGCGTGGGTGCGCTCCCGTGTCGATCCCCCCGCCCCATACGTCACCGACACGAAGCGCGGCGCCAGCGGCGCCAGGCGCTCGATCGCGGCCCAAAGCTGGGCCTCCATCGCCTCCGATTTCGGAGGGAAAAACTCGAACGACGCCTCAATCCGGCGTCCATCGCCATAGACCGCCATCGCGATCAGTCCTCCTGCGCGGGGATCGCCGCGCAGGAATGGGTTCGCCCGCCCTCGTGACGTCGCGTCGTTTCGATCGACCGGTTCAGCATTGTTGGGCAGTAGCCCAACGGGCGTTTCATTGCAAGCCCGACGATCCCAATCGTCAATTTTTGCTGCCCCGCCCCCCGTCGGGCGGTCGGTCGGAACAAGGGGGACGGCGCGCCGCGTTCCGGGCCGATCTCCCGTCAAGGGGCGCAAACCCGCACGACTGCGACCTTTTTGCAACGTGATTGGCCGGATAGTCACGTCGAACGCGGATCGGCGTTGGCAAAGCGAATCGCCCTATGGTACGGGGGTCAGACGTGCTCGAGAGGGCCGCGAGGAGCGCAGCTGCTGCTAATCTGGGGAGATCAGGCATAGGCAGACTGCGCAGGTTCGGGGAATGGTGAGTGCCTGTCGGCAAAGGATTGAGGCAGGCACATGGGGAGCGATGATTGGGGCCGAGCCGCGATCGAACGACGGTTCGCGCGGCTCGTGTCGTTTTGGAAAGAGGTCGGTGACCGCGTGACAAACGGTGATCCGTCGATGACGAACACCATCGCCGCCGGCCATAGGACCGGATCGAGACGCAGAGGGGGTCTGCGGGTCGCGGTCATTGTATTCAGTGTATTGGGGTTGGTCGCGGTCGGAGCGTGCGCGCCGGTCCCGAAAGACCCCGAGGCGCTGCGGGCCTACAAGGAAGCCAACGACCCGCTCGAGCCCACGAACCGAAAAATTTTCGAGTTCAACATGGCGCTCGACCGGAACATCATGAAGCCGGTCGCCAAGGCGTACCGGAAGACCTTCCCCGCGTTCGTGCGCAACAGCATCCGCAATTTCCTCGACAACGCGGCCTTCCCGCAGACCCTGATCAACGACGTGCTGCAAGGCAAGCCCGGCCGCGCCGCCGAAACCGCTATGCGGTTTTTCGTCAACACCGTCGCCGGGTTCTTCGGTTTCTTCGACGTCGCTGCGCAGTACGGCCTGGAGGCGCACAAGGAGGATTTCGGCCAAACCCTGGCCGTATGGGGCGTGACCGAAGGCCCCTATTTGATGATCCCCTTCTTGGGTCCCCACAACGCCCGCCATGCGGCCGGCCGGGTCGGCGACAAGCTGCTCGACCCGCTGACCTACGTGGCGCCCGGCGGCTGGCAATACCGGGTCGCGTCCATCACGTCCACGGTCGTGAACATCGTCGATCGCCGCTCGCGCAGCATCGAGGCGCTGGAGGATCTCGAGCGCAATTCGCTCGACCTCTACGCCACCATCCGCAGTCTTTACCGCCAGAACCGGAACTCCGAAATCCGCGACGGCAAACCCGACAAGATTACAGTCCCGGAGATCGTCGAGTAGCCAATCGGCCCGCTGCCTCGCGGGCCGCCGAAGCGCCGGCGTGTCCGCCGGTATGGACCCATTCGGATCCGCCTTCCCCGCATCAGAAGAAACGCATAACTGGATGAGGGCGATTATGACGGCGTCACCGTTTTCACCTCGCATCAGGATCACAAGCATCGCGGCCTTGGCGCTCGCCTTGGCCTTCGTCGCGACGGCGCAACAGGCTCGCGCGCAGACGGCGGCGGACGCCCAGGCCCTGGTGAGCAAGCTCGCGGACCGGGCGTTGGAAATCCTGGCGGACAAATCCTTGGACAAGGCCGGCCGCGAAGCACAGTTCGCCAAGCTCTTCACCGACAATTTCCACACCCGCTCGATTGGCGTGTTCGTGCTTGGCCGCTATTGGCGGCGCGCGACGCTGGCCCAGCGTAAAGCCTATCTCGCGGTCTTCCGGCGTTTCATCGTCAAGACCTACACGGTACGGCTCAGCCAGTATGCCGGCGAAAAATTCCGTGTGCGGCGGGCCAGCGGGCCAGACAACGGCGCCTACATCGTCGAAAGCGAGATCGTTCAGAAAAACCGCCCGTCAATTCCATTGCGCTGGTCGATCCGCCGCGCCAGCACCGGTCTCAAGATCGTCGACGTGGTGATCGAAAACCTGTCGATGGCGCAGACCCAGCGCGCCGATTTCGCCGCCATCCTGCGCCAGCGAGGTTCGGTCGACGGGCTGATCAAGGCACTCGAAGAAAAGATGGCGAGCCTCGACCGCGGCTAATCCGTCCCGCCCCTCAGGCGTGCAGCTTCTTGTATTTGATGCGGTGGGGGCGGTCGGCCTCCTCGCCCAGGCGTTTCTTCCGGTCGGCCTCGTAGTCCTGGTAGTTGCCTTCGCACCAGACGACCTGGCTGTCGCCTTCGAAGGCGAGGATATGCGTGGCGATGCGGTCGAGGAACCAGCGGTCGTGACTGATGATCATGGCCGAGCCGGCAAATTCCAACAGCGCCTCTTCGAGCGCCCTCATGGTGTCGACGTCGAGATCGTTGGTCGGCTCGTCAAGCAGCAGCAGGTTCGCGCCCAACTTCAGCACCTTGGCGAGATGGACCCGGTTGCGCTCGCCGCCGGAGAGCTGGCCCACCTTCTTCTGCTGATCGGAGCCGCGGAAGTTGAACCCCGCCACATAGGCGCGCGAGTTGACCTCGCGCTTGCCGAGCGCGATCACCTCGTTGCCGTCGGAGATTTCCTCCCACACCGTGCGATTGCCTTCGAGCGAGGCGCGCGACTGATCGACATAGCCGAGCGTCACCGTCTCGCCCATCGTAAGCGTGCCGGCATCGGGCGTCTCCTCGCCGGCGAGCATGCGGAAGAGCGTCGTCTTGCCCGCCCCGTTCGGCCCGATGATGCCGACGATGGCGCCCGGCGGCAGCAGGAAGCTCATATCCTCGATCAGCAGGCTGTCGCCATATCCCTTGCTGATGCCCTCGGCCTCGACCACCACGTCGCCCAGGCGCGGGCCGGCGGGGATCGAGATCTGCACGTTCTCCGGGGCCTTGTCGTTGGCTTCCGCGAGCAGCGCTTCGTAGCGGTTGATGCGCGCCTTCTGCTTGGCCTGACGCGCGCGCGGGCTCTCGCGGATCCATTCGAGCTCATTGTGCAGCGTGCGTTGGCGCGCGCTCTCCGACTTCTCCTCCTGGGCCAAACGCTTTTCCTTCTGCTCCAGCCAGGACGAATAGTTGCCCTCCCAGGGGATGCCATGGCCGCGGTCGAGCTCGAGGATCCAGCCGGCGACGTTGTCGAGGAAATAGCGGTCGTGGGTCACCGCCACGACGGTGCCCGGATACTCATGGAGGAAGCGCTCGAGCCAGGCCACCGATTCGGCGTCCAGATGGTTGGTCGGCTCGTCGAGCAGCAGCATGTCCGGACGCGAGAGCAGCAGGCGTGCCAGCGCCACGCGGCGGCGCTCACCGCCCGATAGTTTCGAGACGTCCGCGTCGCCGGGCGGACAGCGCAGCGCATCCATCGCGACATCGACCGTGCGGTCGAGGTTCCAGCCGTCGACCGTCTCGATCTTTTCCTGGATCTCCGCCTGCTCCTCGATCACGGCGTTCATCTCGTCGTCGCTCAGCTCCTCGGCGAAACGCGCGCTCACCTCTTCGAAGCGGTCGAGCAGCGCCTTCGTCTCCGCCACGCCCTCAAGCACGTTGCCGGCCACGTCCTTCTCCGGATCGAGATCGGGCTCCTGCGGCAGATAGCCGATCTTGAAGCCGTCCGCCGCCCAGGCCTCGCCGACGATCTCGTCATCGAGCCCAGCCATGATCTTGAGAAGCGTTGATTTGCCCGCGCCGTTCAAGCCCAGCACGCCGATCTTGGCGCCGGGATAGAAGCTGAGCCAGACGTCCTTCAAGACCTGGCGTCCGCCCGGATAGACCTTGCCCAGGCCTTTCATGACGTAGACGTATTGCGGGTTCGACATGGGGTCGCACGGTTCCTTCGAGTTGCCGGGATTGCGCCGTTCTTAAGCCCTGCCCCGGTTTCACGCAATCGTCGCGCGGTGGTCATGCGCGAGGCGGGATTGCGGGTGGATTGAAAAGCCCGGGCGCTGGTCTAGTTCGACATCTAGCGACCAAGCCAACAGGAGACGACGATGCGACGACCGATGACAGCCTCCTACTCCGGGAGGCACGGGTGACGCTCGATCAGGACGTTCAGACGATCCTCGAGGAGCTCGATGTGCGCCGCGAGCAGGACCGCGAGGCTTTCAAAAAAGACGGATTCGATGCCGACAAGGCGGCGCTCGCCGCAGGCCCCGAGACCGCCGGCCTTCTCAACCTCATGGTCCGCATGACGGACGCCAAGCTCATCGTCGAGGTCGGGACCTCGATGGGCTATACGGCGCTCTGGCTGGGTGAAGCGGCGCGCGCGACCGGCGGCCGCGTCATCGGCACCGAGTTTCTGGAGAGCAAGCACGCGATCGCAACCGACTACATCGCCCGCGCCGGCCTCGCGGATATCGTCGAGGTCCGCCTCGGCGACGCCAAGGAAAGCCTTGCCGCGATCGACGGTCCGATCGATCTCGTCTTCGTCGACGCCTGGAAAACGGACTACATCGGCTATTTCGACATGCTGCTGCCGAAGCTGCGGGTCGGCGGCACGCTCGTGGCCGACAACATCACCTTCCCCGAAAGCAACGCCGAGGCGATGGCCGAATACTGCGCATATGTGCGCGGCCACGCCAACGTGCGCAGCGATCTCGTACCCATCGGCAACGGCATCGAAGTGTCGGTGCGGATCGGCAAGGCCGGTCCACGGATACTGTCAGCCGTTGTCGCGCACCGAGAGGGCGCCGCTGCTCAGGCTGCGCGGATCGCGCGCGGACCATTTGCCGTTGTCGACCG